>JAGWNX010000036.1 GCA_028872955.1 Acidobacteriota bacterium | reverse complement strand
TTGGTGGTCTCGGTGGTCATGGTGCTGGGTCCGGTCTTGCTGGCGGAGCGCGCGGCCCTGGGGCGAAACCACACCAAGCGCAGAACCAAGTAGTGGCAGCGTGGCGTTGCGGTGCTCGTTGGCTACCCGGTGGGTGCACTTGGGTGACGAGGGCGGTTTCTGTGTGCTAGTTTGACTGGGCACGACCGAGGAGGTCAGACCAGTGAAGCGAGCGGCATGGGTAGCCCCAGTGCTGTGGGCGGTAGTTTGGGCAGGGGTGGGTGGTGCAGCTGGGGCGCAGGACACGCGCCATGTCACGGAGCCGGTTATCCCGCCCTCATGCGTGCAGCTGCCGGCCCGGCTGCGTGCGGCGCAGAGCCGTTTGGACGAGCGCGACGAGCGCCGTCTGGATACGGCGCGCATCCAGGCTGCGCTGGACCACTGCAAGCCCGGGATGGCTGTGGAGTTGCGGCCGGCGGACGGCAACAACGCCTTCCTGAGCGGGCCGCTCGAGATGCGGAGTGGGGTGACCCTGCTGGTGGACGAGGGCGTGACGCTCTTCGGCTCGCGCGATGCGGCTCTCTACGACTTTACCGGCCCGGGGGCCACGCCAGGCCTGTGCGGTACGCTGGCTGCGACAGCCCCGGCGGCGTTTCCTGCGCCGCAGAACCCGGCACCGGTGCATGGCGGTTGCAGGCCGCTGATCTCGATCAACAATGCCAGCAATGTGGGCATTATGGGCGACGGCGTCATCGATGGCCGGGGCTATGCGCTGCTGCTGGGTCGTTCGTACAGCTGGTGGCAGCTTGCCCGCCAGGCTGAGCCGACGAATCAGCGCTATTACAACCCCCGGCTGATTGTCGCCAACCACGCCGACGGCCTGGTGCTCTATCGCATTACGCTGCACAACTCATATAACTTTCACGTCAGTGTGAACGGGACGAACGGGTTTACCGCATGGGGTGTTCATCTGCTGACGCCGACGACGCGCGGGCAGGATGCACGCAATACGGACGGCATTGACCCGGGCAGCTCGACCAACATCACCATTGCGCATAGCTGGATTGACAACGGCGACGACAACATCGCCATCAAGACGGGCACAACGCACATGAGCGTGCTGGATGATCACTTCTACAGCGGCCACGGCATGTCCATCGGCAGCGAGACGCTGACCGGGGACAGCTACCTGCTGGTAGACGGGCTGACGGAGGATCACACGACCAGCGGCATCCGCATCAAGAGCAACGTGACACGCGGTGGGCTGGTGCACGACCTGACCTATCGCAACATCTGCATGCGCGGCGTGAAGAATCCGATCGCCATTAGCCCGTACTACACCAATCAGACGACCGAGGGGTACGAAGACCCTCACTATACGGGCGACCGTATTCCGGAGTACAAGGCCATCCAGATTGAGAATGTGCTGGATACGACACCGGGCGATGTGCTGCTGGCCGGGCTGGATGACGCACACCGCACGGAGGTAACGCTGAATGGTGTGCGCGTTGTGGGGATTCAGCCGGGTCAGGTCCACGGGCGGTTTGCCACGGTGACGACAGGCCCGCTGGGGACCAACCTGGACTTCAGCCAGACGCAGGTACGAGTCCAGCAAGGCGGGGGATCGGGGCCTGATGCGACGACGGAGTTCTCCTGCGAAGGGCGGTTTGTGCCCATGGAGTAGTGTGGAGTGACGCTGCGGGTGCTTGGCCGCAAAAGATTCCGTGCCGAATCGGGCGAGACGGGATATAGTCGAGGTGTCGCGGAGCGGGCCGGCACGAGCGGCAAAATTCTGGCTGTGAGGGATACGATGCGGCGTTCGACATGGGTGATTTTGGCAGTGGCTCTGCTGGCAGGTGTGCGTGCCGTCCAGGCGCAGGGACCGGGTGGTTGCGTAGATTCGCCTGAGAACCCCACTGCGGTTCTGGCACTGATGGGCGGAGCTGGCGCGGTGCTGAGCATGGTGCGCGCTCGCTGGAAGCGTTAGGGCCAACCTCGTTGAGGTTCGTCAACGGCAGGCAGACGTGGCTGGGACTCCCGGCTAACGCCGCGTGTCTGCAGCGGCATGAGTCGAACGGTCTGTGGCGTTGCCATAACCTGAGCGAGCCGTTACACTAGAAAAGTTCGGCCTCAGGGTTGAACGGTCCTGAGGGAGGCGCCCGCCTCCGGTGATCTTGGGCCGATGTAGCTCAGCTGGTAGAGCAACTGATTCGTAATCAGTAGGTCAGCGGTTCAAATCCGCTCATCGGCTCCATGTACTTCTCCTTCTCTTGGAATTGGATCTGCGAGAGCGATCAGCCTGCGGGTTTTGGTCAGCTTTGGCGCTGTTTTGCCCGCTGCGTGCCCAGCCCACGGTGCAGTCGGCAGTGGGAACCACGTTTGGTACACGATATCCACGGGAAATGCTTGATTTAGCGTGAAATCGACTTGATTGGCGAGGGTCTGCGCCGCATACTCGCAACTAGCCGGACGGTTGGCCGAGCGAGAGACCCGTGACCAGTTATAGCCGTCAAGACGTGTTGCGAATCCTGCACCTGCACGCGCGCCAGTTGCTGGCGTGGGAGCGGGCGGGGCTGATTCCCAGCCAACGTGAGTACAGCTTTGAGCATTTGAGTTGGCTGCGCAAGCTGCGCGATCTTCGCTCCATGCAGGTACCGGCGCGCAACATCCGCGTGTCGGTGGAGGCGATGCGGCGTGTCGCCGGCATGCGGAGCCCGCTGACGGAGACGATGGCCGTCCGGCGTGGATCGCGCCTGGTCTTCCGGCACGGCGGGGCGCTGGTGGACCCTGTGACGCTGCAGCTGGCCTTTGACTTTGAGCAGGAGGAGCGCTCCCCCGGACCGCGGCTGCAGGTGGTGGGTCGCACGCCGGCATCGGAGATGGAGCAGCTCTCCCAAGTGCAGGAGCTGTTTCAGCGCGCCGTGCAACTGGAGGAGACGCAGGCCACGATTCCGCAGGCGCTGGCCCTGTATGAGCAGATTCTCTGCTTGCGGCCGGAGCATGCGCCGGCGCTGATCAATATGGGCACCATCCGGTATAACCAGCGCCGGTATGAAGCGGCCGAGTCGCTGTATCGCCGCGCTACGGAGGTAGACCCCGAATACGCGCTGGCGTTCTTTGACCTGGGCAATGTGCTGGACGAGATGCAACGGCTCCGCGAGGCCATCCAGGCCTATCAGCGAGCCGTGGAGTTGGTGCCGCAGTATGCGGACGCGCACTATAACCTTGCCCTGGCCTATGAGCGGCAAGGGAATCCGCGGCGCGCGCTGCGCCACTGGATGTCGTACCTGCGGCTGGATCCCGTGGGGCCGTGGGCGAGTCATGCGCAGAGTCAGGTACGCCAGATTCTGCGGCAGGAGCGGCTCTCGATTGTGAGTCGTCGCGCCACGCGCGTGCCGGTCGCGGGCTGATTCGGACGCAACTGGTCTTTGTCGGTTGCGATAGTGGCAGGACCACAGGTGTCCAAAAACGGCGAAAGGTCTTACACTGGTAAGCGGCCTTGCCTGCCATGGAAGAATCAACCGCTAAGCCGACACCTCGCGCACCGCTGCCGTTTCTGGGGCTGGCGTGCGCCGTGGGCGTCTCCACCATGTACTACAACCAGCCGCTGCTGCTGGAGATGGCGCACACCTACGGCACTACGGCCGGTAAGGCCGGCTTTGTCGCGGTGGCCACGCAGGTGGGGTATGCCTTTGGCATGCTGTTGTTTGTGCCGTTGGGCGACCTGCTGGAGCGGCGCGCGCTGATGATGCGGATGTATGGCGCGGTGGCGCTGGCGTTGCTGCTGGTTGCGATCGCCCCGACGCTAAGTTTTCTGATTGTGGCCAGCGCGCTGGCTGGCCTGCTGGCCTCGGTCACCCATGTTGCCTTGCCGATTGCCCCCGACCTGGTGCCGAATGAGCAGCGTGGCCGGGCGATCGGGACCGTGATGACGGGCCTGTTGCTGGGTATCCTGCTGGCGCGCACGTTCTCAGGCTGGGTCAGCAGGATTCACGGCTGGCGCTACGTGTTTGTGGTGGCGGCGGTGCTCAACGCTGCCTTTGTTCCGCTGCTGTGGAAGGTGATGCCCAAGCTGCCGCCTAAGCAGAGTCTGCGCTACGCGGACGCAATCCGCTCGCTGTGGACGCTGGTGCGTACGGAGCCGCTGCTGCGCGAGTCCTGCGTGACCGGGGCGGTAGTGTTTGCCTCGTTCAGCTGCTTCTGGACGACCCTGGCGTTTCTGCTGGACAGTCACTACGGGCTGGGCCCGGGCGTTGCGGGTACGTTTGGCCTGGTAGGCGCGGCGGGCGCACTGGTTGCCCCGGTAGCGGGGCGGTTGTCTGACCATCGCGGCTCGCGCTGGGTGATCTCGTTTGCCATGGTCACCCTGGCGGCGTCGTATCTGCTGTTGTGGCTGGAGGAGCGGGCGAACGCTTCGGTCATGATGCACATCGTGGCGCTGGCGGTGGGCGTCATCGTGCTGGATGTTGGGGCGCAGATGATGCAGGTGGCGAACCAGACGCGCATCTTTGGCCTGGTGCCGGGCGCGCGCAGCCGACTGAATACGGTGTACATGACGGTGTACTTCTGCGGCGCGGCGGTGGGCTCTGCGCTTTCGACGATTGCGTGGACACACTGGCGCTGGAACGGTGTGTGCGGTCTGGCGCTGGGGCTGATTGCTGTGGCGGCGCTGTGGCACATGACCCGGCCCAGCCGGCTGGGCCCGCAGATCGCCCAGGAGCGGTCGCCGGAAGACGCCCTGATGGAAGCCTGAGCCCGGCAGGGTGGCGTGGTGAGCGAGGCAGGGCTCGAACCTGCAACCGTCAGCTTAGAAGGCTGATGCTCTATCCGATTGAGCTACTCGCCCACGTGAGACCATCTTGATTGTAGCGGACGGGGTAACCGGGCGCGGAGATCTGCAGCAAAGGAATCAGGCAAGCTCCCGCGAGCGGAGCAGCGCACAGACGGCTGTGAGGGCCTCTGCCCACTGGGTATGCGCGGCCTCCTCGTCGTGACCCAGCGCCTTAACGTAGAGCGAGAAGGCAAAGCCCTCCTGCGGTCCGGTCAGGTCGAGCAGCGCGGGCCGCAGGACGCAATCCAACTGCGCCAGCGGGTGGGGCAGCGACTCCGCACGCCGACAGAGCCGCTCCAGCAGCAGCTCCATGTGGTGAAACGAGGCGAAGGTGGTGCGATCGCGGGCGATGAGGTCGATGTAACTGGCCATGCCGTGGGAGGTCTCGTGCTCAGGCAGGTCGAGCTCGAGCCGGAGCGCGGCACGCTCGTCCTCGTCCAGTGCCCACACGTCGCACTTGGCGGTGAAGAAGGGCGAACGGCCTGCGTTGAGCGCGCGCAGCGCATGTAGCAGCGCCGGGTGCTGCTCGGCCTCTGGGATCAGATCAAGATCGTAGGGGTTCTGACGCAGGTCGATGAAGCGGCAGTCCGCACCGCTGTACCCGGAAGACTCTGCTGAGGACCAGGGCACGACGAGCACAGGGTCATCAGAAGCACAGGCGGCAGACCACTCGGCAAGCATACGGATTGATTGTAGCTGTTAGAGCGCGGCTGCTTTGGCGTGGCGGTGCAGGAAGCCGAGCAGCGTGTGTTCTGCCCAGTAGCCGTCGTATTGCTGCGCAGCATGGGGCGCGGCCAGAAAGGCGCAGTGGCCGCCGTGGGCGGCCTCCTGCAGTGTGATGGCCGGATTCGCGACGATGGCGGCACGAGTCTGCGGTGTGAGCACGATGAACGGGTCGTCGAGCGCATGCAGGATCAAGGTTGGAACGGTGATCTGGTGCAGCACGCGGGCCGCCGCGGCGCGGTGGTAGTAGTCCTCTGCACTGCTGAAGCCGGAGTAGAAGGCGGTGATGCGGTCATCAAACTCGCGCAGCGAGCCGATGCCGATGGCTCGGCCGGGGTGGTAGGCGCGGGGGTAGAGAGCGACCTTGCGCCGGAAGCGGCGCAGCAGCGCGCGCAGGAACTTCTGCTCGTACAGGCGGTTGAACGAGCGATGGAGCGCGTCGGCCGAGGGGCCCAGGTCTACTGCGGGCGAGACGGTGGCAATGGCGCAAAGCTGCGGCGGGGGCGTTGCGCCGTACTCGCCGGCGAGCTTCAGCACCAGGTTGCCGCCCATGGAGTAGCCGATGAGAGCGATGGACTCCAACGAATACAGATCAAGGAAGTGCTGCAGCACGCAGCGCACATCGCCGGAGAGGCCGGAGTGGTACAGCGTGGGGGTCAGGTGCTCCGTGTTGCCGCAGTTGCGCATGTTCATGCGGATGACGTTGCACCCGGCGGCCCAGAGCTTGGCAGCGTTGCCCAGGACGTACTGCGAGCTGGACGAGCCCTCAAGGCCATGCACGATGAGGGCAGTGTGAGCGGAGGCGCGCTGCGGCCCGGGCTGCCAGTGGCAGTGGCACAGCACCTGGCTGGCGGCTTGTCCGCCCTCGCGCGACGGGGATACTTCAACCAGATGAGCCTCGGCCTGGGGCAGGACGCCACGGCGGGGCAGATAGTTGCCGACGATGGTCTGCAGGTGGCCGTTGGCCAGGTAGCGGCGCGGGCGGAACTCCGGGAGATGCGCTGGATTGACGCGGAGGCCGGTCATGCAGGTTCGTCCTGCCAGCGCGGGGGAAGCGGAGTTCCAGGGCTGTCGAGGCGCGGGCCGGGGAGGCTTGGATACGGTGGGAATGAGGAGAGAGCTGCGGCCGGAGCGAAGCTGGTGGAAGGTGAGTGCACGGCCAGGGTTGCTCGGGAGGAAGGATTGGGGCGGCTAGTGGGGTTCGAACCCACGACATCCGCTGCCACAGAGCGGCGTTCTGCCACTGAACTATAGCCGCCGTATCCAACTCAATTGTAGCATCGAACCAGGCAGGCCGGGAACTCCCCGGTCGCGGAGAGAGGTTTGCCGATGCCGATGACACAGAAGCCAGAGGTGCTGTCGCCACGGGTGAAGCGCGCCGGCGGGCTGTTTGACGACGAGCATCTGGACCTGCTGTCGCACGTGCTGGACGACTTTCTCCGCATTCCGTACACGTCCATTCGCTTTGGCCTGGACGGTATTGTCGGCCTGATTCCGGGCATAGGCGACGCGCTGGGCGGCATCGCCTCGTGCATCATCCTGGTGGCGGCGTGGGCGCGCGGCGTGCCGTATCCGGTGCTGGTGCGGATGGTGTTGAACGTGGGGATTGAGACGGTGGTGGGTGCCGTGCCGGTGGTGGGCGACCTGTTCGACATTGCCTGGCGCGCCAACCGCCGCAACTATGCGCTGCTGGTGGGCGCGGTGGAGGCTCCGGAGAAGCACCGGCGGCAGAGCTGGTGGATTCTGCTGGGTCTGCTCGCCGTGCTGATGCTGCTGGTGCTGGTCCCGGCGCTGCTGGTGACGTGGCTGGTGGGCACTGTGCTGACGATGCTGTTTGGCATTCATGTCGGCGGGGTGCACTGGTAACAGAGCGGCCAGCTTGCGATAGACTGGAGAGAGTCGGGGCGTAGCGCAGTCTGGTAGCGCATCTGCTTTGGGAGCAGAGGGTCGGGGGTTCGAATCCCTCCGCCCCGACCATTGGACCAATGAGTGGAGCGAGCTGCGCGAGCCTTGGGAGGTTGAATCCCCCGGGTGCCGCGCATTTTTTGTTGCGGTGGAGCGGCCGGGGGCAGCAACTGCCGTGCCCACCGGCCAGGGTGGTTAGTGGCCCTCGTGGGGTGGGGGCACGAAGGGCTCCGGCTCGGCGTGGCCACGGTGGCAGGTGCCGCAGTCGACGGTCATGGGCTTCTCGTTGGGCAGGGCGGCGGCCAGGTACTTGGCGTTAATGTCGGCCGTCATCAGGATCATGGCGCGAGCGATAACCTTCTCACGCTTGGCGTCGGAGGCGAAGTCGAGCCCGTGCCCGCTGGCTGAAGGTGCATGGCAGTAGCCGCAGCCGATGCCGAGCTGGCCAGAGTAGGCGCGCATCAGGCTGCGCAGCGACTCCGAGGAGATGTCTTTGGGCAGCGCCTGCAGGTTGCTGGGTGCGGGCATGGGCGGACGCGGCGGGGGTGGTCCGTCTGCCGGTGCGGCCGGGCCCTGAGCGTAGAGCGCGCCGGCTGCGGCCAGAGATGCCGTGAGGGCGAGCGTGGGGAAGTTCAAGCGAAGCATGAGGCCTCCGTGGTGCTGCGTGGTTTGCGGTGCGTGAAAGGTTCGTAGGGAGAAGCGAGGGAAGTATACAAAAGGTCTGCGCGGCGCGCTGGTGGGTGCTGGACGGCGCTGGTGGCAATCGTCCCGGGAGGAGACCCAAGTCGCTTCGGCTCAACATCCCGCGGGCTCAGCACTGTGGTGCAGACTGCTACAGTGGAGCGAATGCGTTGGGATGAGGTGTGGGCATGCGGGTTGCGGTAAGTCGGCGGCAATTTGTCGCGGCGAGTGTGGCTGCGGTAGCGACGGGTGCCGTTGCGGAGCCAGCGTCGGGCGTTGCCAGTGCGTCGCCGTCGAGCGGAGTTGAGGTTCGACGCTTGTGGCTGCAGTATGTGGAGCGCGTGGCCGAGCCCGTGATGCGGGCCATGCAGGCAGGTGCGCTGCGCCAGCGGATGCCGGTGGAGGCTGCTGCCGGACAACGGGAGGCGCGAGCGCTGGGGAGTCCGCTGGAGGCGCTGGGGCGGCTGCTGGCGGGGCTGGCTCCGTGGCTGGAGCAGGAGCCGGGGGCCGGGGAGTCCGTGGCAGAGACGGCGCTGCGTCAGCGATATCGCGAGGCAGCCCGCGCCGGTATTGCGGCGGCGGTGGATCCTGCAGCGGCGGACTACATGCGCTTTGGGGAGTCTGGCCAGACGCTGGTGGATACGGCGTTTCTGGCGCTGGCGATGCTCCGCGCCAGGAAGCAACTGCTGGGGGCTCTGGATACGACGACGCAGCAGCGGCTGGCCGACGCGATGACGAAGGTGCGCGTGGTGACGCCGCCGCAGACCAACTGGCTGCTGTTTGCCGCGTTGACTGAGGTGCTGCTGCAGACCATGGGCCGACCGTGGGAGCAGGCGCGTGTGGACGACGCCCTGGCCAAGCATGACCGCTGGTATCTGGGCGATGGAACGTACGGAGATGGTCCGCAACTGCACGTGGACTACTACAACAGCTATGTGATTCATCCGTTTCTGCTGCAGGTGCTGGAGAGTGTAGGAGAACTGCAGCCGCACTGGCATGCCCTGCGCCAGGCGGAGCTGCGCCGCGCAACGCGCTACGCGGCGGTGCAGGAACGCATGATTGGCAGCGATGGCACGTATCCGTTACTGGGCCGTTCGATTACGTATCGTTGCGGCGCGTTCCATCTGCTGGCGGACGCTGCGCTGCGCGGTCTGCTGCCTGAGGGAGTGCAAGCCGCGCAGGTGCGTGGAGCACTGACGGCGGTGATGCAACGGACGCTGGGTGCACCGGGCACGTTGGACGCACAGGGATGGTTACAAATTGGTGTGGCTGGGCACCAGCCGCACCTGGGCGAGAGCTACATCTCCACCGGTAGCCTGTACCTGTGCAGCGCCGTGTGGCTTCCGCTGGGGCTGCCGGCCAGCCATGCGTTCTGGACTGCAGCACCTGCACCCTGGAGCGCGCAACGTGCCTGGGGCGGTGAGGATGTGGCTGCTGATCATGCGCTGGACAGCTAGCGGCACAGGCTACTGCGCCGTTAGCACAAAGGGCGCAACGTAGAGCTGGTTGCCGCCGCGGAACTGGAACCACATCTTATACGTGCCGGGCTCGTGAACGGAGATGTGCAGCATCATGGAGCCGGTGAGGGTGGCGTTCTCGGGCAGTTCCGGGCCCATGCGCATGGGGCCGGAGCCGGACATGGCTGGCATCGGTTGATCCATGAGCATGGGATGCACGTGCACGTAGGTGAGGTCGCGCGCGTTGAGGAAGACGGCGTGCGCGCCGGCACCAAGATACGGGTGCAGATCGGTGGCGGGCTTATCGCCCTTCAGGATGCGGACGTCGATCATGTCCATGCCACCGGCGCTGAGGCGCACCTGGCTGAGATCGACGGTGTATGGTCCGACGTTGACCTCCCGCCCCGTGGGTGCGACCTGTGGCGTGAGCAGTTGGCTGGAGCTGATGGCCAGGTTGAAACGGAAGACCTGATGATCCATATCGTTAGGCAAGCCGTCGGCGTAGACGTAGTACAGACCCGGCGACGGGAACTGCTGATCGATGGTGAAGTGGCCTGTTGCGCCCAGAGTGGGATGAATGTGCAGGAAGACGCTGAAGTCTGATTTGACCAGGACGACGTGCAGCTTCTTGGTCATTTCGACGGTGTAGTTGCGGATGGCCTGGGTCGAGTTTGGCTGCGTCATCCAGAGGTCGAGGTGCTGCCGGAGGCCATCTTTGGTGAGCGGCGTCGAGACCAGGTGTCCATCGGTAAGTCGCGTGCCGCCCTGCATGGAGAAGGTTCCGGCCAGAGGTGTGGCGGCTGGTGCAACGGCAGTCAAAGCGAGAACGAGTGTGGCGAGAATGGCTCTGTGCATGGTGACTCCTGGTGAGGCAGTGAATCCGTGAGTGGAGCAGGGACGAGGCTAGTGGCCTTCGTGCTCATGTGGCGGCGCAAGGAAGGGCTCAGGCTCGGCGTGTCCGCGATGGCATGTACCGCAGTCTGCGACCGGAGACTTCTGGTCAGGGAATGCTGTGGCCAGATACTTCTCGTTGATCGCTGCGGTCATGCGGATCATGGCGCGAGCTGTCTGCTTCTGCGGCTTGCTGTCGGAGGCAAAGTCAAGCCCCTTGCCCGTTGCCGTGGCTGCGTGGCAGTAGTTGCAGCCCACACCAAGCTGGGCGGAGTAGCTGTGCATGAGCGCGTGCAGCGCATCGGGAGCGATGTCCGAAGGCAACACCTGCAGGTTGGTCGGCCTGGGATTGACCGGGTGGACATGGGGTGGCGCCGTCTGCGCCTCCTGGGCCGGGCAGGAGCCCGACACAACGAGCAAGAGCAGCACAAGAGGAGCGATACGCTTCATACGGCCTCCGAATGATGTAGCTGGAGCGCTGCCCGGGGATGAAGATCTAGGGCGACGAGTTCTGGAGTCCGGTGGCTTGTGCCGTGTGGCTGGCACCATCCGAGGCGCGAGTGCGCAGGAGGGACGTGGAGGGATTTTCTAGAATGCAACCCAGGATGCATAGTTCTCTCCGGCGAGTCTCATCAAGCAGATTGGTGTGCGACAGTCTGGCCACGAGGCCGACGTCAGCAACGCTGCTGACAAGCGCCGAAGCGGGCGATCCACTGGCCTGCCCTACCTCTGTGGAGCCCACGATGGCTCCGAACGATACGCGGTGTGGGCTGATAGTAAGACAGGAAGGACGGCTGCTCCAAGAGATTTTTTTTGCTGACTTCGGGCACAGCCCTTGACAATAACAGATCCGCCTCGCAAGTCCTTGATGTGCTTACGTCGGCCACTCATAAATAAGGTCTATACAGGTTACATATACGAATGGGCGTGGGCTGCCTGCGCAGTGGTCAGGCAGAAAAATGCTTGACACGGTTCTGACGAGGCAGCAGAATCAGGAAATCAAAAGCAACAATCTGACACACAGAGAGCCGCTCTTCAGGGTTGAAGAACGCCCTCCAGCATTACCCTTCCTAGTCGAAGACGCAATCGCAGCACCTTCATGGTCGAAGGAAAGCAGTCGCACTTCGTTATCGCGTTTACGAATTGAGACCGCCTGGACCAGCTGATGCAGAGCAGGCACCCGGCCACAGCTTGAATTGCGCAATCGCTGACTGAATCACAGAAATTGAGGACTCGCATGGGCTGCATGGCTTGTGCGCGGCCATGCCTACCTCGCGGTGCGTATCGCGCACGCCGCGGCAGGGCAGCAGCTTTTTCTTTGAACGTTGCGGAGCTTGAGACCGCGACGTGATGCAGCACTCTACAAAATTTTGGGAAGAACGCTCTGGAGGTTAGAACCATGGCTCACTTGTCGATCCGCCAAAGATTCCTGCTTGCTCTGCTGCTGGGCTGCCTGGCTACCCGGCCAGGGCTGGCGCAGACGTCTACTGCAACCGTTGAGGGCACTGTGACGGACGCCACCGGCGCTGCCATTCCGGGTGCGACGGTTACGGTGCTGAACACCGCCACCGGGATCTCGCGTCAGGCAAAGGCGGATGATGAGGGGCGCTACTTCGTGAACTCGCTGATTCCGGGCACCTACTCGGTCACTGGTGAGGCGAGTGGCTTCAGCAAGCGTGTGCTGACGGGATTGACGCTGAACGTGGGAGCTGACCTGAAAGAGGATGTCGTCATGACGGTCGGCGAAGCCTCGACCACGGTAGAGGTTGTTGCCCAGGGCCAGCTGGTGGATACGCAGGCCTCGTCGAATGGGCAGATTATCGATAACAAGGCGGTTGTGGAGCTGCCTCTGGTGAATCGCCAGTTCTATTCGCTGGCCTTGCTCTCGCCTGCAGCCTACCAGCCGGCCCAGAACTCTACGCTGGGCTTCCGCGGTGGCATCAACATTGCTGGTGCGTCTGAGATCAGCAACCAGTTCAGTGTGAATGGCACGTTTGACAACGACATGGGTGTGGCACAGCCATCGTTCCGTCCATCGGTCGAAGTGATTCAGGAGTTCAAGCTGCTTACCGGAGTCTACTCGGCAGAATACGGTCGCATGTCAGGGGGCCAGGTTGCAATTATCACTAAATCAGGAACAAATACCTTCCACGGTTCGGCTTATGAGTTCCTGCGCAACCAGATTACCGACGCACGCCCTTACTTCAACCCTGCCGGAGCGGCGGTTCCGGCACTTCGCCAGAATACGTTTGGCGGTACGTTAGGTGGGCCGATTCTGAAGGGCAAGACATTCTTCTTCTTTGGCTACGAGGGGCAGCGCATTGGCCGCGCTGTTACGGCCAAAGCGACCGTGCCCACGACGAGTCAATTGAGCGGCCTGTTTACGACGTCCAGCGCACTCTACAATCCTGCGACAGGGCAGAAGCTGACCCCGGTTGCCGGCACGACCAACACGTATGACCTGACCAAAGTGACGGATGCCTCCGGCAATGTGCTGTGGAACTCCACGGCCTCTGTGGCTGCTCAGACGATCGCCAAGCTAGGTTATCCGGCGGTCGCTACCGCTGGAGCGAACAACTACAACTTCAGCGAGACGCGCATCGAAAATATGAACGAGGAGTCGCTGCGGATCGATCACACGATCAGCGACAAGGACTCCCTGAACGGGAGCTGGAACTACTTCCGTGATCCGGCGTTTGAGCCATCCAATGCCCTGTGCGGATCGTTTGTGTTGCCTAACTTCGGCTGCTTTACTGACCAGCACTCGACGCTGGCAAACATTGTCTATGATCGGGTTCTGACTCCGAATCTGATCAACGAGGTTCGGGTAGGCTTCCAGCGGCTGGTGCAGCCCCGCACGCAGCAGGACAACTCGACGCTGAGCTACGCCGGGTTGCCGGGCGGACCCTACTTTACGCAAAGCGGCTACGCGAACAACGGCGGCCTGCCCAACGTGAGTGTGAGCGGCTACTCCACGATTGGTGGTGCGACAAATCTGCCACAGGACCGCTGGGACAACCACTATCAGTTTGTTGACATGCTGACCTGGAACCACAAGGCGCACACCATCAAGGCAGGAGTGGATATTCTGGCGGCGAATGCGGTCAATATCATCACCAGCTCAGGCCGTGGTGCCTTCACCGTGGTGGATGGCAGCCTGCCCGGCACGCTGGGCGCGACCACGGGCAAGACCGGCGACTCGATGGCAGACTTTCTGTTTGGCTACGCCTACACCTCTTCCATTGGATCGACGGCGCCAACGGTCTACCTGAACTATCGCAGCTATCACTACTTCCTGATGGATGATTGGAAGATCACTCCGTACCTGACGCTGAACCTGGGCACGCGCTACGAGCTGGACGCACCGGTCTACTCGCCGCATTACACGGTATCGAAGTTTGACCTGGCAGCGCAGCAGTTTATTGCGGCTGGTCCTTCCACCTTCAATCATCTGTACAACTACGACTGGAATAACCTTGCGCCTCGCGTCGGCTTTGCGTTGCAGCCGTTCAAGAAGGACACGACGGTCATCAAGGGCGCAGGTGGCGTCTTCTACAACGCGCCGCTTCTCTACAACCAGTTCCTGACCATGGGCACGCAGTATCCCTTCCGCTATGTGCCCACCTTCACCGCAGCAGCAGGTTCGACAACGCTTCCGGGCTCAAGTGTTGTGGTTGCCAATTCGGTTACGCTTGCCAATCCGTTCCCGGGTGGCAAGCCGCCATGCACCAGCCCCACGCAGACGGGCTGCTTGCAGGTGCTCTCTGCGCTCACAGCGGAGAGCCACTATGCCACGCCATACATTACGGAGTGGAGCCTGGGAGTCCAGCAGCAGGTGACGAAGAGTATGGTGGCGGAGGTCACCTACTTTGGCTCGAAGGGCACGCGGCTGCCGCTCTCAATCAATCTTAATCAGATCAATCCGGCAAACGCAGCAACGCCCACGGGCCTGCAGTCGAGCCGTCCCTTCTCCAACTACTCGGCGATCAACGATCAAGACACGCGGGCAAACTCCGAATATCACTCGTTGCAGACGAGTCTGAAGCAGTCGTACTCCAAAGGTGTCTCGTTCCTGCTGGCCTACACCTACGGCAAGTCGATTGACGACGGCGGTGGTATCGGCAGCGGCAGCAACTCGTCCGGTGCACCTCAGAACATCTACAACCTGCGTGCAGAGCGGGCACGGTCTGACTTCGATGTGAAGCACCGAATCGTATTCAGCCCGGTGGCTGAGCTGCCCTTTGGTCGAGGCAAGGCGTACCTAAACCAGGGTTGGGCCTCCAAGCTGGCTGGCGGCTTCCAGGTGTCCTCCATCTTCACCTTCCAAACGGGTCGTCCCTTCACAGTCTCGGATGCGTCCTCCAACAACAGCGGCTCGTTCCAGGGAGCTGACCGGCCGAATGTCGTTGGCAACCCGAACGCTGCCGTTGACTCATCCACCGGCGCTAAGACGCACACGGTGGCAGAGTGGTTCAACACCCACGCGTTTGCACTGGCTACCACGTCGGTGGTGCCCAAGGGCACAACGCCCGGGGTGCAGGGTCAGTTTGGAAACGCGGGACGCAACATCGTGGTGGGTCCGAAGTATGTGGATCTTGATCTGACCGTGGCTCGCAACTTCCCGATTCATGAGTCACTCTCAGGTCAGTTCCGCGCAGAGGGCTTCGACGTCTTCAACCATCCGAACTTCTTCAATCCTCTGACGCAGGGTGTGCAGTACTCGGCGACGAGCTCGTCCTTCGGTCAGATCACGCAAGCGAATGACAATCGCGAGTTCCAGTTCAGCTTGCGACTGCTGTTCTAGGTGGAGCGGCCCTGCTGTCTGCGGCGATGCTGCTGCAGGCAGCAGGGGTGCCAACCGAGCTGTGCGCTGCGAACGGTGAGATGGGTCGCTGAGGTTCACACGATGTGGACGTTTGGCTTCAGGAGCTGGCTATGAGCACTGCCAATGCGAAGATCGAGCGTGTTGCGTTTGTGGTGCTTGCCAGCGTGCTGATGTTGTTCGGATGCAGGCGAACGCACCGGGCACAAGGTGTGAGCCTGGAAGACGCAGCGAAGGAGTACATCAAGATTGCGGCGGAGCTTGGCCAGCGCGACCAGGACTCGCTGGACTATGCCTATGGCCCAGAGGCGTTGCAGATCCGCGACTCTGGTTCGCAGCCTGCGATGCGCGAGATTGAGGCAGCATCCGATCGGCTGGAGACGAAACTGGAGCAACAACGTGGGTCGCAGGGAGCGGCAGAGATGCGCCGCGAGTTCCTGGTGCAGCAGACAAAGGCACTGGCCAGCCGCGCGGCTCTGCTGTTGGGGGCGGCAGAGTCGTTCGACGAAGAGACGCGGCAGAGCTTCGGCGTAGTGGTGCCTGCAGGCGTTGACGCAAGGCAGATTGCGCACGTGCAGCGGCAACTGAATGCCTTGCTGCCCGGAGGTGGAAGTCTAGCCGCGCGCTATGCCCGGTATGACGCTGCATTCCTGGTGACTCCTGCCAAGGTCCCCACTGTGCTGCAGGCAGCCATGCAGGCCTGCCGTGAGGCGACGCTGGCTCACGTACCTCTGCCAAAGGGGGAGAGTGTCACGCTTGCCTATGTGCACAACAAACCATGGAGCGCATACAGCTGGTACAGGGGCGCCTACCACAGCGAGATTGACATCAACATGGATTACGGTTTGACGGTAGATCGCATCGTCAATCTGGCTTGTCATGAGGCCTACCCCGGTCACCACACGTACAACAGTCTTCGCGAGCAGGAGTTGGTGCAGAGGCAGGGCTGGATTGAATACAGCGTGCAACCCACGTATAGCCCACAATCGATGATCTCTGAGGCAATGGCGAATGAGGCTGCGGCAGTTGCGCTGCCTGCGGAGCAGCGTCTGGCCCTGGAGCGTGATGTGCTTTTCCCGTTGGCGGGTCTGGAGCGAAGGGAGGCTGCGCGCTACCTGCAGGTGGAGCAGCTGGCAGATGCGCTGCATAGCGTGGAGCCGCAGGTTGCGCGTGAGTACCTTGATGGCCGCATGGAGTTTGAGCGAGCGAGCGATGCCTTAGAGCGCAATGCCCTGATGACACACCCCGAGGTGCTGCTGCAGTACATGAATGAGTACCGCAGCTATGTGACGACCTACACCTATGGGCGAGACCAGATGGCCGCACTGCTACAGCCGCAGCAAGGTGATGAGTTGACACGTTGGGGGAGGTACCTGGCCTGGATGCAGGAGCCGGTGAGGCTGAGTGAACGCGGCCTGGAGTGGAGGCAGCCGCTTGCTGCAGTTGCATCAGGCGGTGGCTAAGTTGGGCAGGTTGAGAGTGTGCACCGGAAGGTTGATTTGGAACGAAACGAGGAGAAATGCATGCGGAAGACGATCCTATCGGCAGTGGTACTTGGGGCAGTGGCGTTCAGCGTAGGCTGCAAGAGTAAGCCTGCAGAGCAGGCAGCGGTGGAGAAGCCCAAGCTGGGTATCCGTCCGCATGGCGACGAGACCATTGCACCCGATATGAGCAAGGTGCCGCCAGATTTGGCGAAGGTCTTCGACTACATTGACCAGCATATCGATGAGCATGTTGAGAATTTGCAGAAGTGGATCCAACAGCCAAGCATCTCCAACAGCGGCGAGGGCATCCCTGAGAGCGCTGAGATGGTGAAGGGCTTCTTTGACAAACTGGGCTGTCAACAGACGCGCGTCTATGATGTCGGCATCACGGAGTATGGTACTCCGGGCAACCCTGTGGTGTACGCCAAATGCGATGAGGGCGCTCCGAAGACGCTCGTCATCTACTGGCAATATGACACGATGCCGGTTACACAACCGGAGAACTGGGTGGCGCCACCCTTCGAGGGGCGCATTGTGGATGGCAAGACGGCAGGAATCGATCCTGCGTTCAAGAAGGTGTTGATTGGGCGCGGCGCAACCAACTCCAAGGGCCCGGAGATGGCTGAGCTGAATGCCATCACTTCGATGAAGGCCTCCATGGGCAAGCTGCCGGTGAACCTAATCTTTGTCGCGGAAGGTGACGAAGAGCGCATGGACATTGGCCTGCGCAAGTTCATGAAGGAGCACTCGGACCTCTTCCAGGAAGGCGACGCGATGCTTGGCGGAGGAGGCTCGGAAGGTTGCGTGTACGTCGAGCTCACCACCAGCGGCAAGAGCTGGGGTCGCGGCCCGACCGTCTCAGACATCCATGGCGTGTTCAAACGCACCACGGACAGCCCAGCCTGGCGGCATATTCACATGCTTGCCTCGTTGACCTCGGAGGATGGCAACACGCCAAAGATCAAGGGATTCTTTGACAACATGGTGCCGCCAACGCCGGAGCAGGTGGCCCAGATGAAGCAACAGGCCGCTAAGGTTGACCTGGCGGCGGTGGCGAAGAATGTCGGCGTTGCACGCTTCATCTCGGATGATCCATACAAGTTTCTGGAGATGGGTCGCTTCGGCACGTCGTTCAACCTGGACGGCATCTGGGGCGGAAACATGTATGCCGGTGGAGCTGGTGCCATTCTGCCGAACAAGATTACGTCGAAGCACAACTTTCGCTACGTGCCGAACATGAACGGCCTGGACATTGTGAAGAAGCTGCGCGCGCAGCTGGACGCGAATGGCTACAAGGACGTGGAGATGAAGCTGATTGGTGATGTGCCTTGGGCGAAGAATCCGTCGCACGACACGGACATCTGGCATGCGGGCGAAGCCACGTACGCCATGATGAACATTCCTGGGCGCTCGGACTATCCGGCTGCAGGCGGCTACTGGCCAGCGTATGTGTTTACCGATCAGCCTGTGGGCGAGAAGGTTGGCAGCGTGATGTTGCCGATGGGAGGTGCACGTGCCGGCATGGGCGGACGCGCCCATGCCGCCAACGAGTACTACGTGATTGAAGGCGCAGGCAAGACGTATGGCATGGCTGGCGCAGAGAAGACCATTGCAGCCACGATCTACAACTACGCCAAGATCACGACGGTGACGCCGAAGCCGAAGGCACACTAGCGATCAGGTGGGTGGACTCAGCTGGCTGCAGGTGGGGCTGCAGCCAGCTGCGATGGTGGGAGACACGAACAGCAATCCTGCAAGGAGTCGGTGATGGAGAGAAGAGTCGCAAGGGCAGGAAAGGCGATGGGGACTGCAGCGTCGCTGCTGGCGCTGATGGTAGCGGCTGGCGCTGCTGGCTGCAAGAGCAAGCCGGTTGAGCAGACGACGGTGGCGTCGAAGCCCTCCCTGGGCATACGTCCGCACGGCGATGAGACGATTGCGCCTGATCCTAGTAAGACACCAGTCGAGTTACAAAAGGTGTACGACTACATTGATCAGCACATCGATGAGCACGTTGAGAATCTGCAGAAGTGGATTCGCCAGCCAAGTATCTCGAACAGCGGTGAGGGTATTCCCGAGAGCGCTGAGATGGTGAAGGGCTTCTTCGATCAGCTCGGCTGCCAGCAGACGCGTGTCTACGACGTGGGGATCACGGAGTACGGCTCACCAGGAAATCCTGTGGTCTACGCCAAGTGTGATGAAGGCGCGCCAAAGACGCTCGTCATCTACTGGATGTATGACACGATGCCGGTGACACAGCCGGAGAACTGGGTGGCGCCGCCGTTTGAAGCGCGCATTGTGGATGGCAGGACGGCTGGGCTGAATCCGGCTTGGAAGAAGGTGCTGATCGGGCGGGGAGCGACGAACTCGAAGGGCCCGCAGATGAGCCAACTCAATGCGCTGATGTCGATGAAGGCCGTGATGGGCAAGCTGCCGGTGAACCTGATCTTCGTGGCAGAGGGCGATGAAGAGCGCATGGACATTGGCCTGCGCAAGTTCATGATGGAGCACGCAGACCTGTTCCAAGGTGCTAACGCGATGCTGATGTTTGGTGTGCAGAGCGAAAGCGGCGGCGGAGGCCTGATGGGAGGATCCGAGGGTTGCGTGTACGTCGAGTTGACGACGAGTGGAAAGAGCTGGGGCCGCGGACCGATACAGTCAGATATTCACGGCTCCAACAAGCGCTCCGTCGATAGTCCTGCGTGGCGACATATCAAGATGCTTGCTTCGCTGGTCTCCGATGACGGCAACACGCCAAAGATAGGTGGATTCTTCGACAACATTCAGCCGCTGACTCCCTCTGAGACGGAAAAGCTGAAGACCATGTCGGCTAAGGTGGACCTCAAGACGGCAGCACAAAATCTTGGCGTGGGCCGCTTCATTGCGGACGATCCGTATGATGTGCTGCGGATGCAGCGCTACGGTACTTCGTTCAACCTGGATGGCATCTGGGGAGGCAACATGTATGCCGGTGGTGCAGGCGCGATTCTGCCGAACAAGATTACGTCCAAACACAACTTCCGCTATGTGCCGAACATGAGCGGTCTGGACATTGTGAAGAAGCTCCGCGCGCAGCTGGATAAGAACGGCTACAAGGATGTGGAGATGAAGCTGATTGGCGATGTGCCATGGTCGAAGATGGACTACAACACAGACATTGCGCATGCCATTGAGAAGACCTACGCGGACTTCGGCATACCCTACGCGCAGCCTGCCGACGGAGCCTCGATCCTGGGTGGCTACTGGCCGTCGTATCTGTTCTCCAATGGTCAGGTAGGGCAGCGAGTAGAGCCAGTGCAGATGCCGATTGCAGGAGGTGCCGCAGGCCACGGTGGCCGTGCCCATGCCGCGAATGAGTACTACGTCATTGAAGGCGCAGGCAAGGTTTACGGAATGGCAGGTGCTGAGAAGTCGGTAGCCTCCATCATCTACAACTACGCTGCGATGAACGGAGATAAAGGAAAGGGTCAATAGACATGACGCCGAATGTGCCGGTTATCTCAATCAAGAAGCTCACCAAGACCTACCAGATGGGTGACGTAGCGGTTCATGCGCTTCGTTCTGTATCTCTGGATATCCAGGCCGGCGAGTTTGTAACCGTCGTTGGTCCTTCGGGCTCGGGGAAATCGACTCTGATGCATATTCTCGGTTGTCTGGATCAGCCCACCAGTGGGCAGTACTTTCTGGATGGCAAGGATGTGTCGCGGCTTTCGGATGACGAAGTCTCTACCGTGCGCAACAAGAAGATAGGCTTCGTATTCCAGGGCTTCAACCTGCTTACGCGCACGTCTGCGCTGGAGAATGTAGAGCTGCCGCTGCTCTATGGTCCTGATCCTGTCTCGGCAACGGAGCGCCGGGCGCGGGCCATGGCCGCGCTGGAGGCCGTTGGACTGGGCTCGCGCTACGAGCATCATCCTAACCAGCTTTCGGGCGGGCAGCAGCAGCGAGTGGCGATCGCACGCGCGCTGCTCAACAATCCATCCATCCTGCTTGCCGACGAGCCGACCGGCAATCTGGACAGCCGCACGAGCGTCGAAGTGATGGATATCTTCCAGTCGTTGAAGAAAGAGCGAGGCATCACCATTGTGCTGATTACCCACGAGCCGGATGTGGCAGCCTACGGCTCGCGCATCATCTCATTCCGCGACGGAGTGATCACCTCAGATGAGTTGAATACGCGACGCCGGACGGCCCGTGGCGAGTTGGCGGAGTTGCCAGAGCCGCTGGAGGAGAGCGCGTAATGGCCCTGAAGACCAGCTGGATCATCTCGCTGAAGGCGCTGCGCCGTAATAAGCTGCAGACCGCACTGACCATGATCGGTATGACGATCGGGGTGGCCACGGTGTTGACCATGATTGCCTTGGGTAGTGGTGCGCAGAGCGCGATTCAGGATCAGGTGAAGGCGGCGGGCATGAACATGATCGTCGTGAAGGCAGGCAACTACAGCGCGCAGCAGGAGGCAGTCCCTGACGATGCGATTGAACCCGCCGCTTACTCTGGATGGCCTCAGCGTGGCGGATGGGGCAGCGGCGTCTTCGTACCCGGCAAGGCAACGCTGCTACGCAGCTACTTCCACCCGGAGGATGATCCTTTTGCCGTGCACGACCACCCAACCGCGCGGCAGCGTCTCGGTGACTCTGAGGCGGGCCTGGGTGCGGCAGCAACGCTCACCATTGCCGATGCGGATGCCATTCGCAGAATCGGCGGTGTGCAGTATGTGTCGGAGGGCGTGCATGAGAATGCGCACGTCGTCTACGGTGACACCCGCTGGTTCACCCGCATGCACGGGGATGATGTCTCGATGCCACGCATCAAGCGAGCGTGGACGTTTGTACATGGCGAGTACTTCAGCAAGCGGCAGGAGGCTAACGCAGAGCAGGTCGTCGTGCTGGGTAGCATTGTTGCCGAGAAGTTGTTCGGTACAGAGAATCCAGTGGGCAAGACGGTGAAGTTGTGGAATCAGTCGTTCAAGGTGATGGGCGTGGTGAGCACGACCAACTGGATGGTAGCTCCTGCTCCGGGAGACGACGAGTTCGATGCGATCTACATTCCGGTCACTACCGTGCAGAAGTTGTTGAATCTTTCCAAGCTGAACGATATTACGGTGACGACGCAGTCGACGGGCGAAGTGACACGTGTCTCCAAGCAGATTACTGAATTGTTGCGGGTGCGGCATGGCATTACGGCGAAGCGGCCAGACGACTTTCAGGTCATCAGCCAGGCGCACAAGGCGCTCACAGGTGGCGGCATGCGGACAGACGTGCAGCGGGCTGTGGTGGGCAACGTTGCAGGGTTAGAGAAGGTGACCCTGGATCAGCTAGGCAAGACGCTGGATCGTGCCAGCGCGACGATGACCGCGTTGCTAGGCAGCATTGCGACCGTGTCTCTGATCGTAGGCGGCATCGGCATTATGAACATCATGCTGCTGAGTGTGACGGAACGCACGAAGGAGATCGGCATCCGTCGCGCAGTGGGAGCCAAGGCTCAGGATGTGCTGCTGCAATTTCTGCTGGAGTCCATCACGCTGAGTGTTGTGGGCGGCCTGCTGGGTGTGCTGATTGGATACATCGCCTCAGCCAGCATCTCCAAGGTGCTGCAGTGGTCCACGCAGGTGTCTCTGGTCTCGGTGGCCGTGTCGTTTGGCATCTCGGCTGCAGTCGGCGTCTTCTTTGGCTACTACCCGGCCAGACAGGCATCGCAAGTGTTGCCAATTGCGTCGTTGAAGTACGAGTAATGTTGCGGAGGGATAAGCGATGCTGGGAACGAGCCTGAAGATCGCGCAGAAGGCTTTGAAGCGGAACAAGCTTCGCACGGGGCTGGCGGTGCTGGGCATGACCATCGGTGTGGCGGCGGTGCTCACGATGTTTGCCCTGGGCACTGGCGCTCAGCAGTCTGTGTCGTCGGATGTGAAGTCAGCCGGCACGACCCTGATCTTCGTTCGCGCCGGCAACTTCACCCGTGGTGGCGAGGAGTCCCGTATCCCCACCGGCCTGGGGAGCGCGACATCCCTGATGCCCGACGACGCGGATGCCATAGCCCGGATCTCTGGCGTGAAGTATGTCTCAGCCAACGTGAAGTATCGCACCTGGGTAGAGGACGGTGGGCAGCGCGAGTACACCCAGGTGGTGGGTGCGGACTCTGACTACGCCAAGCAGTACGACTGGAGCTTTGTGAAGGGCAGGTACTTCCGCCACGGTGCGGTAGAGGATGCAGAGCCGGTGGTGGTGCTGGGTTCCACACTGCGCGACAAACTCTTTGGCGATGAGAACCCGGTGGGCAAGCAGGTGCAGATTCATAACCAGCCGTACAAGGTTGTCGGAGTTTTTGAGACGGCCGACGAAGACCAAAGTGACACGGCCGTCATTCCCTACACCACGGCGCAGAAGACCGTAGGCACAAGCTCGATTCAGATGATCACGGTCTCTGCCGAGCAGGCTGGCGATGCAACCCGCATCTCGCAGGATATCCGCACCTTACTGCGCACGCGGCACCACCTCGATAACCAGCCAGTACAGCCTGCGGGCAGCGCCGCGCTGGGCGGCTTGCAGATGCCTGGCGCAGGTAGCGGCGGCGAGACGCCAGATGACTTCACGGTGAAGACGCAGGCCAGTGAAGCACTGACGAAGGGGCTGAACACGTCGGTGGCCGCGTTCATCCTGGCAAACATGCCACAGATGGACCAGACGAACTCGCAGGAGATGGCTGGCACTCTGAGCCGCGCGGGCTCCACCATGACCGCCTTGCTGGCGGCGATTGCTACCATCTCGCTGATTGTGGGTGGCATCGGCATCATGAACATCATGCTGGTCAGCGTGACGGAGCGCACGCGCGAGATCGGGATCCGCAGGGCGATCGGTGCACGTCAGCGCGATGTGCTGCAGCAGTTCCTGGTGGAGGCGGTCTCACTGAGCGCTTTTGGTGGCGTGTTCGGCATCGTTCTAGGATTTCTGGCCGCGGTGGTGATTACCCAGGTGCTCGGCTGGCCGGCGGAGATCTCGGTCACGGCAGTGGCGCTGGCGTTTGGCATCGCCGGGTTGACGGGTGTCTTCTTCGGCTTCTATCCAGCGCGTCGAGCGTCACGGCTCAGCCCAATCGACGCGTTGCGCTACGAGTAGCGCGCGGTCGAACGGGCGAGAGCGCCGGAAGGTGACGAAGGGGAAGGGCGCGTCGTCCGCTTAGTTTGCTTCTGATCCCAGGCGCAGCTCCTCACCCAGGATGATGGCCTCTGCAATCTCGCGCATGGGCTTACGCTTCTGCCGACTCAGTCGTTGCATGGTCAGGTAAGCGCTCTCTTCATCGACCTTGAGCTGACGCTGCAGAATTCCCTTGGCGCGTTCCATTAGTTTGCGCGCCTCCAGTTGCCGCTGGATCTCTGCCTTCTCCGTCTCCATGCGGGCAAGCTCAACCTCTGCGCCGACCAGGAAGCCGATGGTGGAGATCAGGCGAATCTCGCGCTCCGTGTGGTGGTGTGGCTGGCGATGCTGCAGGTTGATGACGCCCACGACTTTGCCGCGGCACAGGATGGGTACGGAGAGGAAGGCCTCGTAGGAGTCCTCTGGCAGGTCGTGAAACACGCGAAAGCGCGGGTCGTTTGCCGCGTGGCAGGTAATGGCAACGGTCTGCCGGTGCTCGGCTACCCAGCCGGTAATACCCTGGCCCATAGCCAGACCCAGCCGGTGCAGCAGTTCCGCATGAGGATTCTTTGAGGCGCTCAGCACCAACTGATCGCCGCGCAGGATGTAGACGAAGCAGGAGTCGCAACGGACGAGATCAGAGACGAAGTCGAGAATCCGGCTGAGAATGCTGTCGAGCGAGTCGGCCGCAGCGATGCGGCTGCCGATCTCGTGCAGGAACTCTACGTCTTGCGCGTCTTCCAGATGTTTCGTCAAGTAGTCCATGGGTCAGGCTCCTGGTGTAGCAAGGTTGGGTGTCGTGAAGTACCCAGCGAGTAAGTCGGAGTTGGTCTGCTCAGCGTCTTGAAGGTTGGTTGACGGGCGGGATGCTCTCCGCCCGGGTGCATCGGTGGACTACCGCGAGATTGGCTCGCAGTAGTCCGTCAGGGGAGGGCAACTGCAGATCAGATTGCGGTCGCCGTACGCATTGTCGATGCGATTGACCGGCGCCCAGTATTTGTCGGTGCGGCGAGAGCTTGCCGGGAAGCAGCCCTCCGCGCGGGAGTACAAGCGATTCCAGCCGTCGTCTGCGATGTCATGCACCGTATGCGGGGCATGGCGAAGTGGGCTGTCGGCAGCGTCAAAGCGGCCCTGTTCGATCTCGCGAATCTCCTGTCGCATGGCGATCATCGCGTCGCAGAAGCGATCAATCTCGTGCAGCGACTCTGACTCGGTTGGCTCAATCATCAGCGTGCCGGCTACGGGAAAGCTCATGGTCGGGGCATGAAATCCATAGTCGATCAGCCGCTTGGCGATATCGTCCACAGTGACTCCACAAAGCGTCTTGAGGGGGCGGGTGTCCAGGATGCACTCATGGGCCACACGTCCGCGTTCATTCTTGTAGAGAACGGGGTAGTGTTCTTCCAGGCGTTTGGCAATGTAGTTTGCATTCAGGATAGCAACCTTTGTCGCCTGCGCCAGGCCCTCGCCGCCCATCATCAGGATGTACGCCCAGGAGATAGGCAGGATGGAGGCTGAGCCGAACGGCGCGGCCGAGACCGGCCCCACCAGGCTGGTGCCTGCCAGCTCCGGATGCCCAGGCAGGAACGGGGCCAGGTGGCTGCGCACGCCGATGGGGCCTACGCCCGGGCCACCGCCGCCGTGCGGAATGCAAAACGTCTTATGCAGATTCAGATGGCTCACATCGGCACCGAACTTGCCCGGATACACCAGCCCCACCTGAGCGTTGAGATTGGCACCATCCAGATATACCTGCCCGCCGCACGCGTGTACGATCTCGCAGATCTCGCGAATTTGCTCCTCAAAGACGCCGTGGGTCGAGGGGTAAGTCACCATAATCGCGGCCAGGATATCGGCGTAGTGGTGGGCCTTCTCGCGCAGGTCCTCCACATCCACGTTGCCGCTCTCGTCGCAACGAACGGTGACAACCTCCATGCCCGCCATCTGCGCAGAAGCCGGGTTGGTGCCGTGTGCCGAGGTAGGAATCAGGCAGATCTTGCGATGTGCCTCGCCGCGGCTGGCGTGGTAGGCACCGATGGCCAGCAGGCCGGCGTACTCGCCCTGCGCGCCCGAGTTCGGCTGGAAGGAGAACGCATCGTAGCCGGTCACCTCGCACAGTCGCTGCTCCAACTCGGCGATCAACTCGGCGTAGCCCTCGGCCTGGTTGCGTGGCGCAAACGGGTGAAGTCCCGCAAACTCCGGCCAGGTTACCGGCAGCATCTCGGTGGTTGCGTTCAGCTTCATGGTGCAGGAGCCCAGCGGAATCATGGCGCGATCCAGAGCCAGGTCACGGTCTGCCAGGCGGCGCATGTAGCGCAGCATCTCCGTCTCCGAGTGGTACTGGTTGAAGACCGGATGCTGCAGGTAGGTGCTGGTGCGCACCAGTGTCATAGGAATGGCGCTACTGGCACGCACGGCCTCCAGCCGCGGCGCCTCTCCAAAGCAACGCCAGATGGCCTCCACAAGGGCTGGCGTGGAGGTCTCATCCAGGCTGATGCCGAGCTTGCCGGGTGTGGCATCGATGCGACGCAGGTTGATGCCGGCCTCGACGGTGGCCCTGTGAATCAACTCCGTCTGTGCGCCGGTGTGCACGGTGATGGTGTCAAAGAAGCTGGTGGTCTCTACCTGGTAGCCCAGCTGGACAAGCCCCGCGGCCAGTTGTGCCGTCAGGCCGTGGACACGCTCGGCAATGGCGCGCAGACCTGCAGGCCCGTGGTAGACGGCGTACATGCCGGCCATAACGGCGAGCAGCACCTGCGCGGTGCAGATGTTGCTGGTGGCCTTCTCGCGGCGAATATGCTGCTCGCGCGTCTGCAGCGCCAGGCGGTAGGCCTGCGCCCCGCGGGCGTCGATGGAGACGCCAACCAGACGGCCGGGCAGGGAGCGCTTATGCTCTTCGCGGGTGGCGATGTACGCCGCATGCGGCCCACCGTAGCCCATCGGCACGCCGAAGCGCTGCGTGGAGCCGATGGCAAGATCAGCGCCAAGATCACCCGGGGAGGCCAGCAGGGTAAGCGCAAGGATGTCTGCGGCCATCACGGCGATGGCACCGGATGCGTGCAGCGCTGCAATCGCGGGGCGAAAGTCGCGAATCTGACCGTCTGTGCCGGGGTACTGCAGCATGGCACCAAACACCTGGGTGGCATCCAGCGTAGCCGGGTCGCCGACGATCAGTTGCCAGCCCAGCGGTTTGGCGCGCGTCTCCAGCAGCGCAATGGTCTGCGGGTGGCAGTTCTCGTCGACAAAGAAGCTGCTCTGTCTGGAGCGGGCAACGCGATTGGCCATGGCCATGGCCTCAGCTGCGGCCGTGGCTTCGTCCAGCAGCGAGGCGTTGGCGACGTCAAGCCCGGTCAGGTCGCAGACTATCGTCTGGAAGTTGATCAGGGCCTCCAGCCGACCCTGGCTGATCTCTGGCTGGTAGGGCGTGTAGGCCGTGTACCAGGCGGGGTTCTCCAGGATGTTGCGCTGAATAACCGGTGGCGTGATGGTGCCGTAGTAGCCCTGGCCGATGAGCGAGTGGAAGACCTTGTTCTTGCTGGCGATCTGGCGCATGTAGGCCACCACCTCGGGCTCGGAGCGCGGCGGTCCGAAGCTAAGCCTGCCCAGGTCTAGGATCGAGGACGGAATCGTCTCTGCGATCAGTTCGTCGAGCGAAGTGCAGCCGACGGTCTCGAGCATGGAGGTCACATCCGCAGGAGAAGGCCCGATGTGGCGCTGCTCAAATGGGGCGGCGGTATGTGCTGTGCTGCTGGCTGTGGCGAATGGCATAAACAGGTTGCTCCTTGACGACGTGGTCAATTGGGTTGGGGCGGCTGCGCAGGCAGCGCGCGCGTTCAGCATTCAACAAAGTTGACGGCGAGTCCGCCGAGACTGGTCTCCTTGTACTTCGATCGCATATCGTTGCCGGTCTGGCGCATCGTCTCAATCACGGCATCGAGCGAGACGACATGGCGGCCATCGCCGCGCAGGGCCAGACGCGCTGCGTTCACGGCCTTGACCGCGCCCATGGTGTTGCGTTCGATGCAGGGCACCTGCACCAGGCCTTTGATGGGGTCGCAGGTCAGGCCGAGGTTGTGTTCCATGCCGATCTCAGCCGCGTTTTCGATCTGCTGATTGGTGCCGCCCAGGGCCGCTGCCAGTCCGGCCGCAGCCATGGAGCAGGCGACCCCCACCTCACCCTGGCAACCCATCTCTGCGGCAGAGATGGAGGCACGCATCTTGTACAGAGCACCGATGGCCGCTGCTGTAAGCAAAAAGATGCGCGAGCCCTCGATGCGTGCCTCCGGGCAAAAGGTCTCGTAGTACCGGAGCACCGCAGGAATGACGCCCGCGGCGCCGTTGGTGGGTGCGGTGACCACCCGGCCACCGGCCGCGTTCTCTTCATTCACGGCGAGGGCGTAGAGGCTTAGCCAGTCCAGCACGCGCGACTCGTCGCCACCGCTGGTGTCTTCCAGCAGCGACTGCCGCAGTGACTTGGCGCGGCGCCGCACCAGCAGACCGCCAGGCAGGATGCCGCTTTGCTGGCAACCGCGATCGATGCAGGCAAACATCCGGATGCGAACCTCGTCCAGAAAGGCGAGCGTCTCCTCCGCTGGGCGCCAGGCAGAGTCGTTGGCCAGCATGATGTCGGCAATCGTCAGGCCGTACCGCTGGCCGATAGAGAGCAGGCTCTCCGCAGAGAAGAACGGGTAGCGCAGACGAGGCTGCGCGCTGCTCGTGGCGGGCGGCTCGTCATCCTGCAGAATCGCGCCGCCGCCGACGGAGTAGTACTGCCGGGTGACCAGCGGATGCATGCAGTGGTATGCGGTGAAGCGCATTCCGTTGGGATGGCGAGGAAGAAACGCGGAGCGATGAAAGATCAGGTGCTCCGACTCTTGGAATGGGATAGCGATGGAGCCCGCCAGCAGCAACTGATGGCTGGTGCGGATCTGTTGCAGCAGGCCGTCGATCGCGTCGGGGTCGATCTGGTCCGGTCGCCATCCTGCCAGGCCGAGCAGGATGCCGGCATCGGTGCGGTGGCCCTGCCCCGTGAGGGCCAGCGAGCCGAAGAGTTCCACCAGCACGGAAGTGGGCGTAAAGCCTTCGGAGGCGATGTCGGCGGCGAACTGCTGCGCCGCCCGCATGGGGCCGACGGTGTGGGAGCTGGAGGGGCCGATGCCGATCGAAAAGACATCGGTCACGCTTACCGGTTTGATGGCGACAGTGTCTTCAACAAGACTGACCGACGTGACCATGGACGCACACCTTTCCAAGCTCTACTTCGCTTGCAAGTGCGCCCCTTCTGTACCTTTGCCTGAGATTGTTATCCCGTCGGCGGACACCGTTCGGTGTCTCTCTCCAGAAGTTGAGTGCAGATCACGGTCCTTTTGCCTGAGAGTTTCCGGGGCGGTTGCTCCTTCGGCGTTGGAGAGTTCTCCAATCTCTCCCGTGTCTACAGAACTGCATGTCAGATTACGGTCTGCTGTGGGGACAAAGCTACCTGGTTGCTGCCACCGTCCGGTGCAGGCAATGCCAGCATTGAGTTGTCCGTTGAGTAACTGCCCTCACTGTAGCGTGAAAGGGCGCGGCAGGCAAACAATAAATTTCCACGGGCTGCCTGCGTCGCCTGGAGCGACACATCGCAGCCCGGGGTGGTGCGGGCTAACTGTTGTTGCTTGTAGCCTTGCGGGCCAGCAGCGTATCGACGGAGAAGAGGCCGGCTCCAAAGATGAGCACAAGGGCGGAGGCCATCAGAAAGGTGAACGGATCGGCCGCGTAGAACTTGCCCGGGTCCTTGAGCAACGAGAACAGCGCCTCGCGGTCGGCGGTCCAATAGGCGACCAGCATGTTCGCGGTCAGCAGCAGGGCGATGAGGCGCGACCCCAGCCCCAGCAGCAGCAGGATGCCGCCAAAGAACTCCAGCCCGGCGATGAAGTGGGCGTTCGCGGCGGGTAAGGGGATATTGAGACTCACAAAGAAGTCTGTGACGCGGTCAAGGTTGTGCAGCTTGCCCCAGCCAGACTGCGCAAACTGCCAGCCCCAGTACAGGCGGACCAGAAGGAGAAAGGGCGAGCGGCCGAGGTCGGCGGTGGAGGCGAGCCGGGCATACAGGGATTGCAGGCGGTCAAGCATACGTTGAAGTGTCCTTGGTTGGGCAGATGCACTCGCGAGAGTTGCGGGTTAGAGTCGAAAGCCGCAGGATGCGTTACAAGCAATTGGAGGATAAGGATACGCTGTGGATTTTGCGGGGAAGAGAAGTCGGCTGCGGTGGGTTCGATCTACAATCCGCTCACAACCCTTTGCCAGCAAGAGCGGCAATCTGCAAAAAAATCTTTGGGCAGTCTGTAACCAACTGTTCCAAGGTGCTTCTAACCGGACAACAGATGCCGAGACCCGGCATGCTGCAACAGGAGAACTAGATCATGACGAAGTCGATGAAGGCACTGATGTTGGGCGCGGCTGTGACCGGCCTGCTGGGTGGTTCCACCGTACAACTGCACGCTGCCACGACGCAGACGAGCGTCAACGCGCTGGGTCAGACGGCATATGCGGTCGCGACCGACAGCAAGGATAAGCATGCCTGTAAGGGCCAGAACAGCTGCAAGGGCAAGGGCGGCTGCAAGTCCAGCGACAACGGCTGCAAGGCCAAGAACAGCTGCAAGGGCAAGGGTGGTTGCGCCACCGATGGCTCCAAGATGCCGTCGCTCTAAATCTGAGTCACAACAAGGGGCTCAGCAGCGGAAGGTGCAGCCTGCCGTCCGCTGCTGAGCTTTTCTACCTGCTTGACGCAACGTTGCACCGGGATGGCACGCATCCCAAACTGAAGAGAGGAGTCGCATGCCAGCCAACCGCTTCAACGGATACACGGAGTACGGTGTCGGCATCGGTCTGCGTATTCCGCACTATCGGCACATCCTGCAGGAGAAGCCAGTCGTCGACTGGTTTGAGATCATCAGCGAGAACTACATGGTGGATGGTGGCCGACCGCTGACGGTGCTCGACCAGATCCTGGAGCAATATCGCGTCGTGCAGCATGGAGTCTCCATGTACTTCGGCTCCGCCGAGCCGTTGAACCGCGAGCATCTGAAGCGGTTGAAGCAACTGGTTCGCCGTACAGGCACTCCGTGGCTCTCGGACCATCTGTGCTGGGGTAGCGTGGATGGGCGATACACGCATGATCTGTTGCCCATGCCCTACACGTTTGAGGCCGCGCAGTGGACGGCAGAGAAGATTCGCCAGGTGCAGGACTTCGTCGAGGTGCCGGTGGCGGTGGAGAATGTGAGCAGCTACGCCGAGTACCACGTCTCTGAGATGACCGAGTGGGAGTTTCTGAACGAGGTAGTGGAGCGCGCCGACTGCGGCATTCTGCTGGATGTGAATAACATCTACGTCTCCTCGCAGAATCACAGCTTCGATGCGCGCACCTATGTGGATGCGGTGCCTGCCGAGCGCGTCGCGCAGATCCACATCGCCGGCCACTCCAAATTTGAAAAGTACATCCTCGATACGCACGATCATCCTGTGCTGGACCCGGTGTGGGCGCTGTACGCACGGGCGATTGAGCGCTGCGGGCCCACGGCCACTCTGCTGGAGTGGGACGACAACATCCCCACCTTTGACGAAGTGCATGCGGAGGCGCTCAAGGCGAACCGCTATCTGCTGCAGGCCGCACCGGAGCAGGTGGAGCTGGAGGCTGTGCGATGAGACCCTCTCTGGCCGAGTTGCAGCGCCACGTCGCCGCTGCGGTGATGCAGCCGCTGACGCAGCGGGAGACGATGCGCCAGCGCAACGCCTCCGGCATCAGCAACGCCGAGACTGCGGCGCAGTGGATCAAACCGAATGACCGCCTCTCGTCGTTTGAGCGCCTGGAGATCTACAACCGGCAGTACTGGTTCCGCGTCTTTGCCAGCTTTGAAGAGGACTTCCCCGGGCTGCAGGCCGTGCTAGGCCGGCGGCGCTTCCAGGCGCTGATGCGTGCCTACCTTGAGGCCAATCCCTCCACGTCGTTCTCGTTGCGCAATCTCGGCCGTAACCTGGAGGCGTGGACGCGCACCAATCTGCAGTTTGTGGAGCCGTATGCCGCACTGGCGCTGGACATGCTGAGGCTGGAGTGGGCGCACATTGAGTCCTTTGACATGGCCGCCGTGCCCTCGCTGCAGCCAGAGGCGCTTGGCGAGGTGGACGAGGCTACGCGGATCGGGCTGCAGCCGCACGTCATGTTGCTTGCCCTGCAGCATGATGTAGACAACGCGCTGATTGCACTGCAACGCGATGCTGGCAGCAGCAACAGCTCGGTCAATAACGCTGCATCGGCTCGCGTGGTGCGGCGCGTGCGCAGCCTGTCGGGTGTGCAGCAACAGGAGCTCTTTCTGGCAGTGCACCGCTGGCAAGACACCGTCTACTACAAGCGCATCACGCGCGAGGACTTTCAGCTGCTGCGTGCGATCCGTGGTGGCAGCACCCTGATGGAGTCGATTGAAGCGGCGTTTGCAGGCAGCACGCTGCAGGACGAGGCGCGCGCCGCCTATCTGCAATCAGCCTTCCAGCACTGGATGGCTATGGGCTGGCTCTGCCCGGCGCAGGAGGCTGCATGTTGAACACGGCACCTGAGCCCAGCAGGCTGGCCGAAGCTGAGGAGAGACAGCGTCAGGAGTCGCAGCTGATTGCGCGCATCCTGGCCGGGGAGTCGCAGCTGTTTCACGAGCTCATTCGCCCCTACGAGCGCAGCGTGTACATGATCGTGCTCTCGATGGTGAAAGATGCCGCCGATGCGGAAGATGCCGCGCAGGAGGCGTTTCTGCGTGCCTATACCAAGCTCGCCGGCTTCCGCGCGGAGGCGAAGTTCAGTACCTGGCTGATCAGTATTGCGGTGAACGAGGCGCGCAGTCGGTTGCGCAGGCGCAAGACGGAGCGAACAGAGTCGCTGGATGATGACAGTGACGATCACGCCACCGTCTCCCCCGCAGTGCTGACCGACTGGCGCGAGGTGCCGTCACAACTGGTGGAGCGGCACGAGGTGCGGGCCATCCTGCAACAGGCTGTGGCGGCGCTGCCACCCATCTACCGCGAGGTGTTTGTGTTGCGAGACGTGGACGAGTTGAGTGTGAATGAGACGGCCGAGGCGCTGGCGATCAGCGTGCCGTCTGTAAAGGTACGACTGCACCGCGCGCGGCTGATGCTGCAGCGCGAGCTGGCACCACAGTTGCAGGGAATGGTGAAGCCGGAGAAGCGGAGGTTTCTATGGTTCTAAACTGCAAGCACGTTTGGGAGCATATTTCAGAGTATCTGGATGATTCGCTGGAGGAAGCTTTGCGCGAAGAGGTGCAGCGGCACCTGGACCACTGTGAGGTGTGCTCGGCCGTGCTGGATTCGACGCGGAATATCCTGGTGCTGACAGGGGACGATCGAACCTTTAGTCTGCCTCTGGGGTTCAGCGAGCGCCTGCACCGCAGGCTGGATGATGAGATGCAGCGCAGCCTGCATGGCTGAGGCTAAGGTGGAGAGTGTGATGGTGGAAGAGACGACACAGGACTCGCTGGCGGCGCAGGGCACAAGCAACGTCCGAGCCATCGTGTGGACTGGTCTGGTGCTGGCTACGTTGCAGAGTGTTTGCACCGTACTGGTGGGGCTGGGCGGAGCGCGCCTGTTGCTGAGCGTGCTGTCTCTGGCGGCAGCAACCAGCGTCTTTGCCAAGATGGACGCGCTGCACATCGATAGCATTCGCATTCCGATGATGCTGTTTGCGCTGGTCTCAGCGGTGCTCGGTCTGGTGGTGGTGGCGCAGGCGCGCAGGCTTCGCCATCGCCCTGCCGCGCAGTGGCGCAGAGATGCGGAGCGCGAGGCGAAGCAGCAACGGCAGGAGTTCTGGCAGGTGCTGCTCTCTGGCCTGACGTTGGTGCTGCTGACGGCAGAAGAGTGGATTCACGTGGTGCAGCGACACCACTGGTAAGGTTGCGGCCGCGGTCAGCGCAGCAGTTGTTGCGCAGCGGCGCGGGCATCACGCGCCAGGTCTGGCAGGCCGACTCCACGATAGGCGTTGCCGAGCAGCGATAGCCCGGGCCATGCCTCCATGCGCTGAGCAAGCTCGTCCATCCGCTCCAGGTGGCCCACGGAGTACTGGGGCAGGCTGCGCGGCAAGCGGCGTACCTTGACGATCTCAGGCTCCGGCAGCGGACCCAGAATGTGGGCCAGCTCCATGCGGGCGATGGCGGCCACCTCGTCGTTGCTGCATCGCATCAGCCGTTCCGCAGCGGCACCCCCAAAGAATGCACGCAGCAAACGCCCGCCCGGGGGCACGCGGTGCGCATACTTCTGGTCTACAAACGTGCAGGCGAGCAAGCGGCTGCTGGAGCCCTCCGGCACCAGGAAGCCGAAGCCCTGCGGCAGGTTGAGCGACGCGCCATCGCACAGGCCGAATGCGGCGACGACGGCGGAGCTGGCCTCCATATCTGTCAGCGCGGCGGCGCGCGGGTCGATGGATGCTAACAGGCGACTGGTGACGTGGGCCGGTGTGGCCAGGAGCACCGCGTCGTAACGCTCTGCCGAGGCAAGCGGCTGGCCAGCGCCGCCCGCAGAGCACTGCAACCGCCAGCCATCGCCCTCCGGTTGCAGCGAGACGACGCTCGTATTCCGATGCAGCCAGGCCTCAGGAATGGCTGCCACCATGCGATCGACCAGTGTTCCCACGCCGCTGCGCAACGAGGTAAAGATGGCAGGGGCAGGCTTGTTGCCCTGTGCCGCCGCACGAGCCTGGAGACCAGCGATCAGACTGCCATGCTCACGCTCCATGGCCACAAACGGTGCCATGACGGAGCGCACGCTCAGCGTTTGCACGTCGCCGCCCAGTACCCCGCTCAGCAACGGCGCGCCAATTTTGTTGAGCACCTCGTCGCCAAAGTGGCGGCGGACGAAGCTGGCGACGCTCTCGTCCTGTGCCGGGGCGGTAGCGCGCAGGTGCTCTGCGCTGTGCAGTTCGTGGTGGTACGCCTGCTTGGCCTCGGCAGAGAACAGGTCGCAGGCATCAATTGCCGCAAGATCGGACGGCACCATCATGCGCATGCCCTCGGGCATGGCACGCAGCGTACCGGGGCTTTGAGGAGTACTGCCCACCAGCACAAAGGTGCGGCGATTGGCCTCGCTGCAGGGCAGCAGTTCGCTCTCCAGCCCCAGGTCGCGCACCAGCTGTGCGGCCCACGGCTTCTCCGTCACCCAGCCGTCGGGGCCTTCCTCGATGACGTACCCACCTTCGCGGGTGGTCATCACGGTGCCGCCCAGTCGATCGGAGGCTTCAAAGAGGTCAATGTGCAGGTCAGCACCTGCACTCGTCAGCCGGGCAAGCTCCCAGGCTGCAGTGACGCCGGCAAAGCCGCCGCCAAGAATGGCAATCCGCTTCATAGTGCCGCCAGTGTACAAGTCCTCAGGCCACCGGAACTGTGGCGGCAATCACATCAATCACCTGGGGCTGATACTGGCCGGTAACAATCTGGGCCAGCGCCTGTGCCAGCAGCGGAGAGTCGTTCAGGCTTTCGGCGCGCCACAGTTGCAGCCCCAGCTCGTGAGCAGTCTGCTTGAAGGCGATGTCAAT
>JAGWNX010000181.1 GCA_028872955.1 Acidobacteriota bacterium | reverse complement strand
ACCGTCGCGGTGGTTTCCTGGTCGAGCCGGTAGCTGGGGTGCTCGAAGTCGTAGTCCCAGACCTGGCTGTGGCTGCAGTGCAGGCTGTGCTGCATGTCGAAGGCATGGATGACCGGCCGGTCGTGTTCGGCGTGGGCATCGGTGCGCGGCTGCAGGGGCAGCTCCTGGTAGGCCGGGCAGGGCTGTGGGGTACACGCCGTATGCTGGTCGGTGACGACCATCGTGTGCGCCGGCACCCGACGGGCGCGGGGATCGGCCACATCGTGCTCGAAATGGTAGGCCAGCCCCCACTGGGCCATCAGCCGGGAGACGAAATCGAAATCGGTCTCGCCGTACTGCACCTGGTAGTCGAGCTTGGGATAGGAGTCGGCACAGCGCATGTCCAGCGGCCAGCCATAGGCATCGAGCACGGTCCGCACGATCTCGGCCACGGTCTGCTCCTGGAAGATGCGGTAATGGTTGCGCATGCGGGCCAGCGCGAGCCAGGGTTCCAGCACGAGCTCCACCTTGCGCGCCCGCGGATCGGCGTCGAGATAGCGCAGCCCGGTGACGATGCCGTTGATCCAGCGCCAGCGCTGCCTGGGCGCGGCCCGCGAAGCCGCCGGCTCGCCATCCAGCGCGATGCACACGCCGAGCTGCTGTCCCAGCATCGCATCGGCATTGCTGCGGCCGCCTTCTCCGCACGGCGTCCAATCCGCGGCGATCGAGCGTGCGTCGCGGGCGAGCAGGCGATAGCGGAACGCCCGTCCCACCGCGTCCTCTCCTTCGAGCTGGATCAGGCGCAGGGCGGGCATGCCGACGTACTGCGGCATGTGTTCGCTGACCATGTACAGGGCCGTGGAGGCCTCGAGTTCGATATCCGTCGTGTTCATGCGGGTCGGGCTCCGTTGCCGAGCGCCAGGATCGGCGGATCCTGGTAGGAGGTGTCGATGGTGTAGCCCTGGGAGCGCAGCTCGGCTTCGGTGCGGGCGCGCCGCTGGTGCCGATCGGCGATTACCGGTGGCAGGAACTTCTGCCAGTGACGCTTCTGTTCGACATCAGTGAAGTAGCTCCAGAAATTCGACGACTCGCTTTTGATGTCGATGGAGAACATGTAGACACCCTCGCGTTCGAGGTTGCGCAGCGCGGGCTCGTCGATGACGTTTAGCGTCAGGTAGCTGCCGTCGGCCCAGAACTGCCAGTACGGAAGGTGCTGGTTGATCTGCATCCACTG
>JAGWNX010000035.1 GCA_028872955.1 Acidobacteriota bacterium | reverse complement strand
GCTCGGCCGACGCGCTGGCTGCGGGCGGATCTGCCGCGCCCGGCACCGCCTGCTGTTGTGCCGCCCACGCAGGCATAGCTGCCGATGCTGTCACCAGCACTGCCAGAAGTGTGACCCTACCAAGCTGCTGCAATCCTCGCCTCCGCGCACCTTTATAATGCCAGTGTACGCATAGATTGGAACGGCTGAGCACGGTGTTTGTGAGCGAGTCCAAAAGGAACGGGGTTGGCAGCATGCAGCGAAAGACCGAGTTGGATGCCCTGCTGCACCACTCCGGTACAACCCGGCTGGATGCGCGCGCCTGGTTCCGCATCACCGGCGAGGATCGCGTTCGCTGGCTCAACGGCATGGTCACCAACAGTATTCAGGACCTGCAGCCGGGCCAGGGCAATTACAGCTTTCTGCTGAACGCGCAAGGCCGTATCCAGGGCGACGTCACCATCTTTGCCGAGGCGGAAGCGCTGCTGGCTGAGACCGACACAGCCCAGCTTGACGCCGTGATGCGCACGCTCGACCACTACATCATCATGGACGACGTTGCGCTGGAGCCAATGCCGGAGTCGCGACGCGGTCTGCTGCTGGCGGGCCCACACTCTGCCGGGCTGCTGGCTGCTCTGGGCCTAGGCGAGGAAGCCGCATCTGCCGCCCCCACGCGTCGGGCCGTTCCCTGGCAGGGCCACTCGGTAGAGCTGGTACACGCCCACAGCCCGCTGGTGCCGCGCTATGAGTTGTGGGGCGAGGCAGAGGTGGTCGAGGCTCTCGGCACGGCCGCAACGGCCGCTGGCGCCGTGGCGTGCAGCGACGAAGCCCTGGAGTTGCTGCGGCTGCTGGAGGGCACGCCCCGCTTCGGGATCGACATCCGCGACAAGGAGCTGCCGCAGGAGACCGGCCAGACGCGTGCGCTCCACTTTGCCAAGGGCTGCTACCTGGGCCAGGAGATCGTCGAGCGCATCCGCTCCCGGGGCAATGTGCATCGCGTCTTCCAGGGCTTTGCCTTGCAGGGCACACTGCCCGCACCCGGCACCGTGCTGGAGAGCGAGGGCAAGCCCGTGGGCGAGCTGACCAGCTGTGCCGACCTCCCGCTGGCGGGCTCCGGCCTGCAGCTGGCGCTAGGCTACGTCCGTCGCGAGGCGCTGGAGCGCGGCAGCACCCTGGCCTACGCCGGCGGAGTCGCGCGCCCGCTCTCCCTTCCCTACACCGCAGCACGTATCCAACCGGATGCAACATCACAGCACGACTGAGAGTGTGACCATGTCTGACCAGAATCGACCGTTTGTTGTGACTGACCGGCGCAAGTTTACCATGGAGGGTGAGCCTCGCCAGGATGTTGCCCCAGAACCGGAATCGGCCCCGGAGCCAGCCCGGGAGCCAGCCCGGGAGCCAACCCCCGAACCCACGCCGCAGCCCGCCGCCAGCGGCCCGCAGGCCGTCGAGCCGCCTGCTCCCCTCGCGCCCGAGCCCCAGGCCGAGCCAGAGCCGCCCACAGGCCCCAATCCCGAGCAGATCGAGCAGGTCCGTGCCGCCTACGCCGCCACCGCCGACCGCCTGGAGACGGCGATCCGCGCGGCCAACCCGGGCGCAGACCACCCACCCGCCATGGATTTCGTCCAGCTCATTCAGTCCTTCTACATGACAGCGCTGATGCAGCTGGGCGGCACCGCCATGGAGGGCCAGCAGCCCCAGGTGGACCTGATGGGCGCGCGGCAGAGCATCGACATGCTGGCCGTGCTGGAAGAGAAGACGCGCGGCAACCTTACCCCGGACGAGAGCCGCCTGGTCGAGAGCGCGCTGTTCGAGCTGCGCATGGGCTTCCTGGAGGTTACGCAGGCCCTGGCACGCTCCGCTGCCGCACGCAACCCCGGTGGCGCACCTGCACCCGGCGGCCGACCGACGATCGTCAAGTAGTGTGGCCGGGCAGGCTGGCCCTGCCGTACATAACAGCACGTCTGTGAGAAGGGAACCCTGTCTCTCCATGCGAGCGACGTTGACATTTCTAGGCACCGGAACGTCGATGGGTGTACCGACACTGGGCTGCCGGTGCGCGGTCTGCTGCTCCAGTGACCCGCGCAACCGCCGCACCCGTACGTCCCTCAAGCTGCAGTATGGCGACAGCACCGTCGTCATCGATACGGGGCCGGACTTCCACGCGCAGGCCATTCGCGAGGACGTGCATCACCTGGACGCCGTGCTGTACACCCACGGCCATGCCGACCACGTGCTGGGCTTCGACGACCTGCGCCCGCTGAGCTTTCAGGCGGAGGGCAGCCTGCCCATCTACTGCGACGAGCCGACCGCCGAGACCCTCGAGCGCATCTTCGACTACACCTTCCGCAAGGCTGGCCGCTACCCCACCAGCGCCCGCGTCGCCTTGCAACGCATCCCCAAGGAGCCCGGGGTGCCGTTTACGGTCTGCGGCGTGCCATTCTTCCGCGTCCCGGTCACCCACGGCTGGCAGCAGATCACCGGCTACCGCTTCGGCCGGGTGGCGTACCTCACCGACATGAGCGACATTCCGGAGGCCAGCGTACCGCTGCTCACCGGGCTCGACATCCTGATTCTGGATGCCCTCCGCCGCGAGCCGCATCCCAGCCACTCTCACCTGGAAAAGTCCCTGGCTTTTGTTGAGCAGTTGAAGCCGCAGCGCGCCTACTTCACCCACATGAGCCACGATCTGGATCATGCTGAGACTGAAGCAACCTTGCCGGAACACATCCGCCTGGCCTATGACGGGCTGCAGTTGGAGTTTGAGATCGAGTGATGAAGATCTACCGAGCACTATCGCAAGTACCAGCGCACTTTGGGCCCAGTGTTGTCACCATCGGCAACTTTGACGGCGTGCACTGTGGCCATCGGCAGGTGCTGGCCCAGGTCATCGCGCGCGCCGCCGCGCTGCAGGCCACGCCGGTGGCGGTTACATTTGATCCCCACCCCGGCCGTGTGCTGGCTCCGGAGCGCACCCGCCCGCTGATTACGCCCCTGGAAGAGAAGCTGCGCCTGCTGCAGACCACCGGCATCAGCGCCACGCTGGTGCTGCCCTTCACCCCGGAGTTTGCTGGCCTGAGCGCGCTGGAGTTTGCCCAGCAGGTGCTGTGCCACACCCTGGCCACACGCGAGATCCACGAGGGCGAAAACTTCCGCCTGGGCTGCAACGCTGAGGCCGACATGGCGCAACTGGCCAGCATCGGCGCGGCACTTGGCTTTACCGTGCACGCCTACCCGCCACGCACCGCACGTGGCGACGCTATCTCCTCCAGCCGCATTCGCACGCTCATCCAGGGCGGCCAGATGCACCAGGCCCGCGCCCTGCTGGGCCGGCCGTTCGCCATTGCCAGCACCCCGGCTCGCGGACGGGGATATGGCACGCGCTACGCGGTGCCCACCATCAACCTGGCCCCGTATGAGGAGCTGCTGCCCGCGCACGGCGTCTACGTCACCACCCTCACCATCGGCACAGGGCAGGCGGCAAAGACCTTCCGGGCCGTGACCAATGTGGGGAACCGGCCAACCTTCGGCGCAGACTCCTTCAGCGTCGAGTCGCACCTGCTCGACTTCCACCCCGTCGACCTGAGCGAGAGCACGCCTCTGCGGCTCACCTTCCTCAAGCGGCTGCGCGGCGAGATCCGCTGGCCCAGCCCGGAGGCGTTGAAGCAGCAGATCGGACGTGATGTTGACCAGGCGCAGCGCTACTTCAGTCTTTGCCAGCGGCTGGCGCCGCAGGTGCTTGCGCCGGCCGCGGAGCAGGCGTCGCTGCAGGTGTCGTCTTAGCTCCTGCGGCCGGCATGCCGCCGTGCACAGGCCCGGGCGGCTGTGACTGCGAGGGCTCGTTCTGACCTGGAAACGTCTCGTTCGGATGCCCCGCGATCGCTGCCCGCATAAAGTCGATCCACATGGGCAGCGCAGCCCGGGCACCGGTCTCCTTCTCTCCCAGCGACTGCCGGTCGTCGAAACCGATCCAGGTGCCGCACGTCACCGAGGGGGAGAAGCCAAGGAACCACGCGTCCGTAAAGTCGTTGGTGGTGCCGGTCTTGCCGCCCAGCGGGTGATGGAGCTGCGCGGCCGAGGCAGCCGTGCCGATCTGCGTTACGGCTTGCAGCAACTGCATCATCATGCGCGCCGTCTCTACGGAGATCACCGCACTCACCGCAGGCACAGGCTGGGGCAGCTCCACGCCATCGGCCTGCGTCACCTTGCGGATGTAGTGCGGCTCAATGCGTACGCCATCGTTCGGAAAGACGGAGTAGGAGCTCACCTGCTCATACAGGCTGATGTCGGCAGCGCCGATCGCGACCGGCAGAAACGCAGGAATGTTACTGGTGACACCGAAGCGATGCGTCACCTCAATCACTTTGCGGATGCCAACCCGGTCGGCCAGCTTCAGCGCCGGTATATTGCGCGACTCGGCAAAGGCGTTCAGCAGCGTCATGGTGCCCTTGTAGTCGCCCTCGTAGTTGTGCGGCGTATACGGGCCGTTGGGCGTGGGGAAGCTGGTTGGCCCGTCCACAATGGTATCGGTCGGCTTCGCTCCGGCCTCCATCGCAGCGGTGTACACGTAGGGCTTGAACGAGGAGCCCACCTCCCGCTCAGACTGCGTAGCACGGTTGAACTGCGAGAGCGCGAAGTCGCGCCCTCCCACCATGGCCACCACTTCGCCATCCGAATTGTCCACGGCCATCAGCGAGGCCTGCGCGCCCGAGTCCTGCTGCAGCGTTGCGTGCAGCGCACCGTCGCCGCTGATCGACTCCACATGCACGTAGACGATGTCTCCCAGCCGCAGAAAGCTGTCGGCGTCCGTGTTCTGCGTCCACTTCCAGTCCTCCGGCAGCAACACCACCTGCTGTCGTCCCAGCTTCACGGTCACGCGCCTCGCGGCTACCTGCATCACCACGCCGTGCACATAGCTGCCCTTGTGCAAGGTGTCGCTCCAGTCCGGATGCTGATAGGTCGCCGGATCGTAGCCCTGCACCCCAACATTCTGCAGATGCCCCTTCCAGCCATGCCTGCGCTCGTAGGCGGCGGTACCGTCCAGCACCGCCTGGTTGGCCACGGTCTGCAGATCCAGATCCAGCGTGGTGTACACGCGCAGTCCGGAGCCATGCACCTCGTCCACGCCATACTCCTTCTCCAGCTGGCGGCGAACCTCCTCCACAAAGTAAGGCGCCACACTGTTCGGCGAGGAGTCCACATGCAGCCCCAGCGGAGCGGCCTTCGCGGCATCCGCCTGCTGCTGCGTAATGCGGTGGTCGGCAAGCATCTCGGTAATCACCAGGTTGCGCCGCCGCAGCGCCCGCTCCGGATACTTCAGCGGCGAGTAGTACTCCGGCCCCTTCGGCAGCGCTGCCAGCAGTGCAGCCTCCGGCAGCGTCAGGTCTCGCACATGCTTGCTGAAGTAAAACTGAGCGCCGGCCTCAAATCCATACGTCCCGTGGCCCAGATAAATCTGGTTGGCGTACAGCGCAAAGATCTGCTGCTTGGTAAACCGCCGCTCGATCTGCAACGCCAGAATGATCTCCTGCAGCTTGCGCGCATAGGTCTTCTGCGACGATAGAAAGAGATTGCGGGCCAGCTGCATCGTCAGCGTGGATGCGCCCTGCGTCTTGCCGCTGCTGTGGATGTCGCGATAGGCCGCACCCACCGCACGGATGAGGTTGACGCCCCAGTTCCGCTCAAACGACTTGTCCTCAATCGCCAGGATTGCCTGCCGTAACACGGGCGGAAAGTCGCCGTAAGGCACAATCATGCGACGCTCCAGAGCGAACGATCCAAAGACCCGGCCGTGAATGTCATACAGCTCGGTCGTCGTGTTCGGACGATAGCGGGCCAGGTCGTCCATCTGCGGCAGGTCGATGGAGTAGACCAGCATCAGCCCACACAGCGCACCGAAGACGGCAGACAGGCCCAGCAGAATGCCATAGGTTGTTCGGCGTGCCACGCGGCGCGAGGGATAGTCCGGCCCGACCAGAAACGCACGGCGCAGCAGGTTGGCAAACGCGGTGTGACGCACGCGCGTCTTGCCCCGGAGAGGGGGCTGCTCGCTGGAGAAGAGGCTCTGCACAGCCCTCACGATAGCACGGCGCCAGCCACCCGAGCAGATCGCTCCGCCGTCTGCCTACGCGGGCTTGCTGCGCAGAATATCGAGCGCCTTGTTCAACTGCTCATCCACCGTCACGGTCGGCTTAGCGGCGGGTGCGGCTGCCGTGGTAGCGGCGCTATCGTCGTCATCGGCAGCGTCGGCGTCCTCAGGGGTGGAGGCCACCAGCACCGAGGGCGTGACCCCTTCGTCCTCAAACTTCTTGCCTGCAGGCGACTCGTACTTGGCGACCGAGAGAATCAGCGCGCTGCCGTCCGGCAGATCAAAGGTCCGCTGCTGCGTGCCCTCGCCAAAGGTCTTCTCTCCCACCAGTTCCGCACGGTGATTGTCCTGCAGCGCCGCAGCCAGCAGCTCGCCCGGGCCCGCTGTGCCGCGATTGGTCAACACCACGATCGGCCCGGTGGTATCAATGGCCTTCGAGGCCTCGGCAGTAAACGTCTGCCGCGCAACCTTCTGCCCCTCCAGTGCGGCGATGGTGCCGCTGGCCAGGAAGAAGTTAGCCGCGCGCACCGCCTCGGACATATCGCCCACGGCCACATCGCGCAGATCCAGAATCACCTTCTTGTTGCCGCTCCGCGAGGCAGCCTTCAACTTCTGCTCCATCTGCTGCACGTGCTCATGATCCAGCGTCAGCGGACGCAGCTCCAGAATGGAACCATTCTCCAGCATGGTCTCAATCACCGGGGGCGCACTGGGCAACACGCGGGTCATCACAATCTTGTCTGGAGTCGCCTTGCGCGGACGCACCACCGAGAGCGTCAGGGTGGAACCCGGCTCCCCGGCCAGCAGGAAATCGATCATCGCCAGCGAGAGCTCACGCGTATCCTGGCTGCCGACTGCCTCAATAATGTCGCCATCGGCCAGGCCGGCCTTGTCTGCCGGGCTGCCCGGAAAGACCGTTACCACCGTGGCATAGCCAAAGCGCTTGGAGACGCTCAGCCCAACCTGTGCCTTGCCGGCTTGCCCTGCCTTGTACAGCTTGTACTCGTCCGGGGTCAGGTAGCTGGAGTCCGCGTCCAGTGACTCCAGCAGACCACGCAGCGCACCGTTGGTCACCTTGCTGATGTTTGGGTCCACCACATAGTCGCTCTGGATGTGGCGGAGAACCTCGCTGTACACATTGATCTGCCGATAGGCATTGTCCTCTTCAGACGCCGCACTGACGCCGCTCGAGTTGACCCCGAGAAAGATTGCCAGGACGAAGAGGACTGAGGTAGTAAGCAGCAGAATCTTGGAAAGCTTGGGCATGGTTCGAGTGGGTCTCCGCGCGGCGCTACTCATCAGCAGTTAGACGCACGCTGTAGCCATAATGATACTCTTGCGGCCGCAGCCGGCATCCGGAGCCGGATTACGACTTTGGTGGAGCGGCACGTAAATGCCCTGATAGCAAGAAAATGAGGCCGGCAAGATGCCGGCCTCGCAGAGTCAAGCGCCGGGCCGCTGCACTGGCAGCCCGGTCTATCCGATTAGCGCTTCGGTCCGAAGAAGGCCACCATGCCCAGCGTCAGCGTGGACTGGTTCTGCGACGTGCCGGTCGCATTCTTCTGGAAGAAGGCTACGTTCGAGTGATCATTCCGATACTCGATGCGGGCCAGCAGACCCTCCACCCACTTGTACTCGTAGGTGATGGTGAACTCGTTCAGCTTTTGCGCCGTGCCGGTCGAGAAGCCCTGCGGATCGACAAAGTACTCGAAGCGCGGGGTGATGGCCGACTTGGCCGATGCCTGGAAGTGTGCGGCAACCGCAACGCCCTGCCAGTGGCCCAGGCTGCCCTTGGTGTAGGTGGTGCCGCCGCTGGGGTTCTCTGTCGCCACGGCATTGCGGTTCTGGCCGTAGTCGTAGTTCAGGTACATATTGAACTTCCCGCTCGGGGTCAGCAGCAGCGTGGTGTCAATCAGGTTGCGGAAGCCAACGTTCGTACCCGCGTTCTCCGGCCCGGTGTAGTAGTTCAGGTTCCAGGTGTACTTGGGCTTGGTCAGCGCGCCGGTCAGGCCAATGGTCTTGCCGGTGTTGTTGTCCTCGGTGTTGTTCCAGCCGTTCACCACCTGCACGCCACCCGTAAAGGTCTTGGTCAGCGGCATGGAGGTGCGCAGGCCGGTGTGGTAGTACGGAATCGCCCACGCAAACAGGATGGAGCGCGAGTAGTTCCAGTTGTTCATCGTCTCGATCACTTCAGCACCGGCGGAGGTGGTGAACTGGCCGAAGTCCGCCTCGAAACCCTTGCCCTTGGTGGGCTTCCAGGAGACGTACGCCTGCTCGATGTTGCGCAGGTAGCCCGACGAACCCGAAGGCTCCGACGCGTGAATCAGATCAAACGCCTTGCCGAAGCCAAGGTCCAGCTGGTAGCCGATCGGGTCTGCACTGTGCGACAGAGTGACCTTCGCCATGTTCAGGCTGAACTGATTAGGCTGCAGGTTGAAGTTGTAGAGCTGATTGGTGCCATTCGTGGGATTGTTGAAGTTGCCGGTAAAGTAGCCGTCAACCACGCCGCTGAAATCGATAGGACCAACACTCCAGGTTGGGGCCGCTGCTGGAGCAGGTGCAGGGGCTGCGGCGGTAGTATCCGCCGGCTTCGCGGGCGCATCGGTCGCGGAGGAGGAAGCCGGTGTGGACTGGGCTGCTGCAGCGGCGCAGATGCTGAAGAGAACGCTGGCCGTCGTCCTCACAAATGCGGTCTTATTCTGAAAAATTGGCATCTTTGTCTGATTTCCTTTCGGTGATGTACAGCAAAGTAGTTGGGTCCGGGGCGCAGTACGGCTGTAATGAGTGCTCGCCGTTTCCTGCGGCTAGTCCCCTGGGCCCGTTCGGGTGTTTCAAAATGAGTGCGTGACTTGTGTATAGCATCGCGACCGGGGTAGTTCCACACGATTCACGCGGTATCAACGCATTCGATAGCGCCGATAAATTTTTCAGGCCTAATGGTTTCTTTATGTCGCCTGCTCTGAGATAGCGACACTGGCCGCTCCTCCGTCTCCACGGGGCCGAATCGTCGCGCACAGGTAAACAAAACTGATGGGGAATATATAAAAAAGTTGTAAAGCCTACTTTCGCTTGCAGCGCCCCAGAAGCCTGTGTAGGGTACGGATAACAAAGCACAACGTGATCCCATCCGCAGGCGTTGCACCCTACCCGGTGCGACCTCGCAGACGTGCAGCTATCCGCGCCACGGTAGCTGCTGGGATCCGTTCACATCCCGACGACTCATTACCAAGACTAAGGAGTGCCTGCATGCCTCGAAGCAAACGCAACGCTGTATCGCTTTCATTTTCTGACAAGCTTCGCCGCCTGGGAGTACGTCTCAAAGATCGTGAGTGGCGCCGCTACGGCGCCGTGCTATGGGCAGGCAAGCTGCTCGGTGTGGCGGCTGTGCTCGCCATCGCGGCACTGGTCATCAAGCCGTGCCTGACCAACGTGCTGGCCGCCGATGCACCCGCCGTCAAGGCTGCGGACATCGTCAACCCGGTCAACACCACATGGACTCTGGTCGCCGCCTTCCTGGTCTTCGGAATGCAGGTTGGCTTCACCATGCTGGAGGCAGGCTTCTGCCGCTCCCGCGAGACGGTCAACGTGCTGATGGAGTGCATCGTCGACACCTGTCTCTGCGGTCTGCTCTTCTACGCCGTTGGCTTCGCCTTCATGTTCAGCCACGGCAACGGCTTCATCGGATACCACTGGTTCTTCCTGAAGGATGCGCCGTCCACCTATGAGAGCTCCGGCGTCGCCTTCCTGGCCTTCTGGATCTTCCAGTTCGCCTTTGCGGACACCTGCTCCACCATCACCTCCGGTGCCATGATCGGCCGCACCGGCTTCGTCGGCGACCTGCTGTACAGCGTCGGCGTCTCCGGCTTCATCTACCCGATCATCGGTCACTGGGCCTGGGGTCCGGACGGCTTCCTGGCGCTGATGGGCAGCCCCGGCTACTTCCTGCCCACCCTCGGCAACAGCTTCCACGACTTTGCCGGGTCCACCGTGGTGCACACCATCGGCGGCATGGTGGCGCTGGCTGGCTCCATCGTTCTAGGACCGCGCCTGGGCCGCAAGTTCAAGCGCGACGGCGGTGGCCCCATGCTGCCGCACGACCTGACCATCGCGGCCTCCGGCGGTCTGCTGCTCTGGTTCGGCTGGTACGGCTTCAACCCCGGCTCCACGCTCTCGGCCATGGACTTTGAGGGCATCGGCCGCATCTCGGCCAACACCACGCTGGCCGCCTGCGCCGGTGGCCTCTCCGCCATGTTCGTTGCCTACTTCATGTCGAAGAAGTGGGACGTCAGCTTTACCGTGAACGGCTTCCTGGCCGGTCTGGTGGCCATCACCTGCCCGTGCTACTGGGTCAGCCCCACCGGCTCCATCATTCTGGGTGCCATCGCTGGCGTCGTCGTAGTCGCCGGTGTCGAGCTGCTGGAGTACCTGCGCATCGACGATCCGATCGGTGCCGTCCCGGTACACGGCCTCTGCGGCATCTGGGGAACGTGGTCGCTGGGTCTGTTCGCCGTCGGCAAGTACGGCGCGACCGGCCCGCTGGGTGCAGACAACTCGGCTCCGCTGAAGGGTCTGTTCTACGGCGGCGGGTTCGGCCTGCTCAAGGCGCAGATCATCGGCAACGTCATCATCACCGTCTCCACCTTCGCTATCTCGCTGCTGTTGATGTACCTTGTCAACCTGACGGGCACGCTGCGTGTCTCGGAGGAGGGCGAGCTCTACGGCCTCGACCTGCATGAGCATGGCATCTCGGCCTATCCGGAGTACGTCATCTCGTCGCTCGGTGCCCCTGCTGGTGCCCCGACCGAGACCGTCGGCCTGCGGTAAGGGAAACTGGCATACTGGATGCGCCTGCTCGTATCCTAGGAAACGACAGCGATACGGATCTGTGCCGGGAGTGAGCATCACTCCCGGCCCAAACCCCAAGAGATTGCGAGGAAAAACATGACGAAGGTAGAGGCGATTGTACGGCCCAACCGGTTTGAGGCAGTAAAGGAAGCCCTGGCCGAGCTTGGCGTCGAAGGCATGACCGTCTCCGAGGCGCGCGGGCATGGCCGCCAGAAGGGACACACCGAGACCTACCGCGGACGCGAGTACGAAGTAGGACTCATTCCCAAGATCCGTCTGGAGATGGTCGTCAAGGATGACCGCGTCGAGGCGATCGTGGACACCATCATCAAGCACGCTGCCACCGGCAAGATCGGCGACGGCAAGATCTTCCTGTACAAGGCTGAGGATGCCATCCGCATCCGCAACCAGGAGCGCGGCGAGATCGCACTGTAACTCTGCTTCGCCCCACAACAGAACGGCTGCCCACCCGGGCAGCCGTTTTTTGCTGCAGACGACTGCCTGCTACTCCTCTTCCTGGTTGATCGCAATCTCCATGAAGGCCTGCGCGGCGCGCGTCAGCGACTTCTCCTTCAGGTGCACCAGTCCCAGGTCACGCGAAATCCGGATCGACTCCAGCGGCACCACCTCCAGCACGCCAGACTTCAGCTCCTGCGCAATGTTGGCTCCGGGCAGGAAGCCGATGCCCAGCCCAGCGATGATGAACCGCTTCATCAGCTCCGTGCTCTCCACCTCCATCACCGTCTTGGGGTGCAGGTCATGCATGCGGAAGATGTTGGAGAGCAGCTCGCGCTGGCGGCCCTGCTTCGGGAGCAGCAACGAGTACTTCACAATATCGCGGACGGTCACAGTGGCCATCTGCCGCAGGGCATGGCCCTTGGGAACGGCCAGCACCACCTCGTCCTTGTGCACCGTATGCACGCGGAAGCGACCGTCGCGTACGGGCAGCGACACGACGCCAAAGTCGATCTCGCGGCTCAGCAGAGCCTCCAGCGTGCGCGCCCGCTCAGCACGGATAATCTTGAGCGCAACCTTCGGATAGCGCCGCTTGAACTCCGCAAAGATATCCGGCAGCACATACAGGCTGGTTGACTCCTGCGCGCTGATGGCGATCTCGCCGCGCGGAGAGATGTGCTGCTCGGCGACCATCATCATCAGGTGGCGCTGGCAATCCAGCACATGCTCGGCAAAGGGTTCAAACACGCGGCCCGTCGCCGTAAAGGTGATCTTGCCTCCCTTACGGTCAAACAGGCGATCACCCACCTCGCGCTCCAGCGAGCGAATCTGCGCCGAGACTGCCGGCTGCGTGATGCGCAGCTTCTCCGCCGCCCGCGAGAAGCTCTTTTGGCGCCAGACTTCCAGAAAGGTATTGAGTTGCTCAAAGTCCATAGTGCGGAGAGATCACTCCTTTGCTTCCACAAATGTGCTGCGTTTGCAGCGCAGCCGAAGTGCACTGCGCAGGAGAACCATACGTCCGCGGACGGGGCGGAACCGGGTTAAGCCGCAGGCCAAAGAGCCAGCGGAGTTCAACGTTCGGCCCCAGCTACGGTGCCTAGGTAGATTATTCCCTTTATTTCAAAATTTTATACACGATTCCCGGCCGAAGTGCGACCCGCACCCCCGACGTAGAGACCCTTTGGGCCATACTCGGCAGCAGGATTGCTAGAATCGTGAAGGTTGGACGAGGATGCCGGACCGTTCCGGCAGAGGGCAAGGTACTGGTGGCGGCGGGCAGAATCGAACTGCCGACCTACGGGTTATGAGTCCGTCGCTCTAACCATCTGAGCTACGCCGCCTTGTTTCTTCGGAACCGGCCTGGGTAGGAAGCAGCACGCACGCAAGGAGACGCACCACTGGAACCGGCTAACAACATCATACTTGATTCCACGCAGCGCGGAAAGCACAGCCCCCGCGTCGTGGGTGTCATCCCGGCCCGCCTGGCCTCCACCCGCCTGCCGCGCAAGGTTCTGCGCGAGATCGCAGGCAAGCCGATGCTGGCCTGGGTGGTGGAGGCCGCACAACGGTGCCCGCAACTGGACTCCGTGGTGGTGGCGACCGACTCCGACGAGGTGGCCGAGCTGTGCCGCGCCCACCGCTGGCAGGTCGTCGTTACCTCGCCCGAGCTGCCCAGCGGTAGCGACCGCGTGCACGCTGTCGCCCAGTTGCTGGATGCCACGATCTACGTCAACATCCAGGGCGATGAGCCCCTGTTGCGGCCCGAGCATCTATCGGCCATGCTGCACCTCTTCCAGCGCGACGACGTACAGGTGGCCACGCTCAAAGTGCGCTGCACGCCGGAGAACGTCACCAACCCGAATGCCGTCAAGGTCGTCACCGCATCTGACGGCCGCGCGCTCTACTTCTCCCGCGCCACCATTCCGTATGACCGCGACGGCTGCGGCGCCGCGTACTGGAAGCACATCGGCCTCTACGCCTATCGCAAGCCAATCCTCGATCGCTTCCCCGCCCTGCCGGTCAGCACGCTGGAGCAGACCGAGCGGCTGGAGCAGCTACGCTTCCTGGAGAACGGCATCCCCGTACACGTCGCCGCTACGGAGTTCGATACTGTTGGCGTGGACACCGAAGAGGACCTGCAGCGTGTCGCGGCTCTGCTGCGCCAGCGCGCCTAGTTGCGATCCACCAGCGGGAAGCGCAGTTCGATACCTTGCGGCGTCACCGTCACGCGCACCTCGGCCAGCGAGGGCGTAATCCACGTGGCATGCGCCAGCTCCGCTGCGGTGTGCGTGCCCAGTACGCCCAGCACGGGCGCGCCCGCAGCCAGTCCTGCACCCACGCCTGAGGGGGCATCCTCCACCACCAGGCACTGGCCTGGCGCAAACCCCAGCAGCTCCGCGCCACGACGATAAGGCTCGGGATCCGGCTTGCCCCGCTCCACCATATCTGCGCTGATGATGCGCTGCGGCACCGGCAGCCCGGCAGCCGCCAGCCTGCCCAGCAGCAGGCGGTGCGTGGCAGAGGTCACAATCGCCCAGCGATCCGGCGGCAGGGCCGCCAGCAGATCCGGCACGCCGGGCAGAACCGTCAGGTCCGCCGTGTCCTCGATCTCCATGTCCTCAATCACCTTCAGCCCCTCGTTCGGGTCAATGTCCGGCCGCAGCATCTTCACAATGTCGATGGCGCGCTTGCCGTGCGGCACGTTGTAGTTCTCTGCGTCTGGAACGCCATAGATGTGCGCCCAGCGCCGCCAGCAGCGCACTACCGAACCAATCGAGCTGATCAGCACGCCATCCATGTCAAACAGAATGCCCTGCGTTGCAACCACAACTTCCTTCACCGAACCCCCACGTAGATCGTTACTGCGCTCCGATTGTCATCGCGCGCTTCGGTCATAGCGACGCTGTTGCTCACGCCGCGTCTCCCTGCAGCACAAAGGCCTTGGCCGCGGCCAGAATCGCCTGCACGGATTCCTGCGAGCAGCTCTCGCAGTAGACGCGCAACAGCGGCTCTGTACCGGAGGCACGCAGCAGCAGCCACGTCTCCGCCGCGTTCGGCTTACCTTCGCAGGCCGGGTTCTGTAAAAAGAACTTGATGCCGTCCAGCGTCTCCACGCGCAGCACCGGCATGCCAGCCATGTGGGTAAGTCCAGAGCCAGCCCGGCGAATCGCCGACTGCTTCAAGGGCTCGGTAATGTGCATATCCACGCGGCCGTACTGGTGCTCGCCAAACTCCTGCTGCAGCGCGGCCACCAGTTGCCCCAGCGTCTTGCCCTCGTCGGCCATCACGTTGGCCAGCAGCAACGAGTTCAAGATGCCGTCGCGCTCCGGCAGATGCCGCGCAATGCCGATGCCACCCGACTCCTCCCCGCCGATCAGAATCTCGTGGTCCAGCATCAGGTCGCAGACGTACTTGAAGCCAATGCCGTGCTCGTGCAGACGGCGGCCATACTTCGCGCAGATGCGATCCAGCATCTTGGTCGTATTGAAGGCGCGTGTCACATCGCCCGGCCATTGCTTGCGCGCCAGCAGCCAGTGCAGCAGCACCGCGAAGATCTTGTGCGCGTCCACCACGTTGCCGTGCTCGTCCACCGCGCCAATGCGGTCTGCGTCGCCGTCGGTAATCAGGCCTGCATCGCAACGCTCCGCCACCACAGCGCTCTGGGTGGCGGCAATGTGCGGCAGAATCGGCTCCGGGTTGATGCCTGGAAACGATGGGTTGATCTCGCCGCGGATCTCCACGCATGGAATTCCCGCGCGCGCCAGAATGCCGGCCACCGCGCCGCGACCCGAGCCATACATGCAGTCCACCAGAAACCGGTAGCCAGAGGCCTTGATCTTGGCCAGATCGACGAACCCCGCCACCGCCTCAAGGTATGCCGGAGCAAAATCGGCCTCTTCCACCGGCGCGGGCGTTGCAGCGGATGGCAGCGGATGGTTCAGGTAGCCCTCGACCGCCGACATAATCGCCGGGCGGCCAGAGCCGCCATAGCTGGCCTTGTACTTCACACCGTTCCACTCCGCCGGGTTGTGGCTGGAGGTAATCATCACGCCGCCGGCGGCCTTGCGGCGGCGCACCTCAAACGACAGCGCCGGGGTCGGGGTCTCGGCTGCTGCAATCCAGACCGGGATGCCTGCGCCAGCCAGCACGCCGGCCACCACGCGCGCAAACGAGCGCGAACCAAACCGTGTGTCCCAGCCGATACACACGCCAGCCGAGGGGTCTTCGTGGTGCAGGATGTAGTTCGCGATTGCCGCCGCAGCGACGCGCACATTCGCGTAGGTAAAGTCATCGGCGATAATCCCGCGCCAGCCATCGGTACCAAACTTTACGATTGAGGTCGTCTCGTTCATGATCTAGATCAGTTCGCTCCTGCCTTGCTCCGCCAGATGCTTCACCACCTTGCCTACATCCTGGCACCGGTCGCGCGTGGTAATCAGCAAGGCATCTTCCGTCTGGACAACCACAAGATTCTCCACGCCCACCAGTGCTACGGCCATGCCCGGCGCAAACACGTAGTTGCCTTTGGCATCAATCACCACATCGGTATGGGCCTGCACGATATTCGCGGTTTGCGGATCGACACAGCTCGGCAGGTTCAGCTGGTAGTCATGCAGCGCAGACCACGAGCCCAGATCGTTCCAGCCAAAGTCCCCGGGCAGACAGAAGAGGCGCGAGTTGCTCTCGCCCTGGCGCGACCTGGGCTCTAGCACGGCAAAGTCGATGCTGATGTTCTCACAGCGTGGATACAGCTCCGCGAAGACGCGCTCAAACTCTGGAGTGCCCCACGCTGCGGCTATCTGCTCCAGCAGCGGAACCATCTCCGGGCAGTGCTCGCGAATCGCCGCCACCAGAGTCTGCACCGACCACAGGAAGATGCCCGCGTTCCAGGCGTAGTTTCCAGCCTCCAGAAACTGCTGGGCAAGTGCCTTGTCTGGCTTTTCCGTAAAGCGGCGGACACGGCGCACCGGGAGCGCGGCTTCGGCAGATGGCGGCCCGGCCTGCTCCGTCGGGAGCGTCTCGCCCAGTTCGATGTATCCGTAGCCGGTCTCGGCGTGGGTCGGCGTTACGCCCAGCACCACAATGCTGCCGGGCTGGGCAGCCACCTGAATACCCGCTCGCAGCACCTCGGCAAAGCGGTGCGGATTGCGCACCACATGGTCTGAAGGAAAGACACCCAGCACAGCCGCAGGATCGATGCGCGCCATCAGAAAGGCCGCCAGGGCGCAGGCCGGAGCCGTGTTGCGCGCCGCCGGCTCTGACAGAATATGGTCTGCCGCCAGTTGCGGCAGCTGCTCGGCAATGGTCTCCGCCAACAGATCGTTGGTCAGCACCCAGATGTCCTGCGCAGCGCACAGCGGAAGCAGCCGCTCCACGGTCTGCTGAATCATCGTCTGCTCGCCATCGAGCGCCAGCACCTGCTTGGCACGAGCCTTGCGGCTGCGCGGCCAGAATCGCGTACCGCTGCCACCCGCCAGGATGACCGGGATAAATCGTGGACCAGAACTACGTTGTTCCAGCATGAGGCCTCTCTCGAGAGAGACGGAAAAAGCCGCACTCCCTGAAGAGTGCGGCCGATCCGAGACTTTCTTCTTTTAACTAAGTCCTGCAAAAAACTCCCGCATCCGCTTCACGCCCTCGTCCACCACATCGTGGGAGACCGCGTACGAAAGCCGGATGTGATCCTTGGTGCCAAACGCCTCGCCCGGCACGACGACCACATGCGCCTCGCTCAGCAGCCGCGCCGCTACGTCCGATGCCGTCTTGATGCCACCCTTGCCAAAGAAGCTGCTGACGTTGGGGTACACGTAGAACGCGCCCTGCGGCACCGTGCAGGTGAGCCCCGGAATCGTCTTGAAGCCCTCCAGAATCCGGTCGCGCAGCTTGATGTAGTCGGCGCGCATCTCCGCCACGCACTCCTGCGATGCCGTCAGCGCGGCAATCGAAGCCCGCTGCACCATGCTGGCCGTGTTGGACGTGCTCTGCGACTGCAGCTTGCTCATCGCGCCGATGACGTTCTTCGGTCCCAGCGCAAAGCCCGCGCGCCAGCCCGTCATGGCATAGGTCTTCGACAGCGAACCCAGCACAATCACGTGCTCCTTGCAATCCTTGAAGGAGCCGCCGCTCACGATCTGGCCATTGAAGTTCAAATACACATAGCACTCATCCAGCAGCACAAAGATGTTGTTCTTGTGCGCCAGCCGCACGATCGCCTCCAGGTCCTCCGGCGAGACGACGGCACCCGAGGGGTTGGAGGGCGTGTTGAGAATGATGCACTTCGTGCGCGGCGTAATCGCAGCTTCGATCATGGCGGCCGTCACGCGGAAGTTGTCGGCTTCCTCGGTCTCCACGTAGACCACCTTGCCGCCCGCGTACTGAATGATGTCTTTGAACGACACCCAGTAGGGCACCGGCAGAATGACTTCGTCGCCATGGTCCACCAGCACCTGGATGGCATTGAACAGCGCCAGCTTGCCGCCGGTGGTAAAGACGCACTCTTCGGGCGTATAGTCCGTGCCGAAGTCGGCCGTGTGGCGATCCACAATCGCCTTACGAACCTCGGGGATGCCCGCCACGTTGGTGTAGCGGGTAAAGTTCTTCTCAATCGCCTCGATGGCAGCGTCTTTGATGTGACGCGGCGTGGCGAAGTGCGGCTCACCGGCGCCAAAGTCCGCCAGGTTGATGCCCTCGGACTTGAGCTTCAGGGCGGCGGCGGTGATGGCCATGGTGGCGGAGACTTCAATACGGTTGATACGGTCGGCAAAGATCTTGGTAGCGGCGGCTGTGCTCATACCTATAGTGTGGCAGATTTACCCGGCGAGATAAAGCCGCGCCGCCCCGGCCCGGTCTACAGTGGCTTGCGTACCACCCAGGTCGTCATGGAGCGCAGGCCGGTAATCAGGGTGGTCTTCACCCGGTCCACCAGTTCGCCACCCAGGTCGGCCGTCCACGCGTGCAGTTGCGCCTCGTCCACCAGATACCACTCCACACCGCTGGGCAGCCGATAGCGGCCACCCCCCAGCGGCTCAAACTGCTGGCCGATCCGCGAGCCCAGCCGCACAAACAGGAGTCCGCCCGGCCGCAGCACCCGCCACAGCTCGCGCAGCATGCCGGCAAAGTGTTCATCGTCCCGGGCAAAGTGCAGTACAGAGTGGCAGAGCACGACGTCGGCAAAGCCCTCGTCGAACGGCATGGCGTCCACCTCGCCCACCTGAAAGTTTGCGGGCGGCAGGTGCGGCGCCAGTTGGGCGGCCATCGCCCGCACGGCGGCAATCGCCTCCTCGCTGCGGTCGATGCCAAAGACCTGGTAGCCCTCGCGCAGCAGGTACTGGATGTTGCGACCGCCACCGCAGCCAGCGTCCAGCACGCGCATGCCCGGGGCGATTAGACCGCGCAGCAGCAGGTCAAAGACGTAGATGTCGAGGTTGCCGAACTGCTGCTGGAGTGTAGTTGCCATGTTGCGCTAGCGCGCCTCCTGGGCCGCGGGAATGCGGGCTTTCAGCCGCTCCATCACCAGCTGCGGCACCAGCGAGGAGACATCGCCCCCCAGTTGAAAGACGCCCTTCACCAGCCGCGAGCTGACGTAGGTGTACTTCTCGGCCGGCATCATAAACAGCGTCTCCAGCTCGGGGTCCAGCTTGCGATTCATCATCGCCATCTGCAGCTCATACTCGTAGTCGCTGATGGCGCGGATACCGCGCAGCACCGCGCGCGCGTTCTGGGCGCGGGCAAAATCCACCAGCAAGCCGTTGAAGGTGGCAACCGAGACGTTGCCGAAGCTGCGGGTCGCCTCGGTCAGCATCTCCACCCGCTCCGGCACAGTAAACAGCGGTGTGCCCTTCTCGCTGTTGCGCAGGATGGCGACCACCAGGTGATCGACGATCTTGGAGCCACGCGCAATCAGGTCCAGGTGACCGTTCGTCAGCGGATCAAAGGTGCCGGGATAGATGGCCTTGACGGTATGCATGCCACAGGCAGAATACTCTGATTTGCCGCTGGAAAAATAATTTGTCCGGGTTGTAGTCCTGCCCGGCGAGGGGCGCGTCAGTGAAAATAGCAGAACGAGAGGCAAGGCCGAGGTTCCGAATCCAACGATGCCGTATCAAGCGATGATCTCCGAGAGCGTACCCGTCGAGCAGGCGCCCGCAACACCGTTCGACGATCTCGAGGCCGTGCTCGCCCTGTATGAGGGCAAGGTCTTCCGCTTCCTGCTGGCCTCAACTCGCGATGCGGACGCCGCCCGCACCCTGACCCAGGACACCTTTTTGAAGGCCTGGCTGGCCCGCGCCAGCTTTCGCAACGACTGTTCCATCGCCACCTGGCTCATGCGCATCGCCATGAACCTGTTGCGCGACCACACCCGCACCAACCGCTTCCGCTTCTGGAAGAAAGTGGCGGCCGAAGCGATCGACGCCGCAGAGCCCGAGGTCCAGATCGCCCACCCGGACAGCTCCGTCGAGTCGCGCCTGATCGCCAGCGAGGAGATGACCCTGATCTGGGAGACCGTGGGCAAGCTCTCGGAGAAGCAGCGCAGCGTCTTTCTGCTGCGGTTCGTCGAGGAGATGGAGATCGGCGAGATCGCCACCGTCACCGGGCTGCCCCTCAGCACGGTCAAGAGTCACCTGTATCGCGCGCTGGGCGCTATCCGTAAGCGGCACCACAGCCTTACCCGATCGGCAAAGGAAACACTATGAACGGCCACCTGAACCATCACCAGTTGAGTGATCTGCTGCTGGAGAGCTCCCAACACCCCGGCAACGAGCCCCTGCGCGAGCACCTGAGCCACTGCCCGCAGTGCGCCAGCGAGTTGGAGGCCATGCGCCGCACGGTCACGCTCTTCCGCGACTCTGCCACGGCCTACGCGGAGCGTCGCCTGGCCACCGGCTCGATCCGCGTGGACACGGCGAGCACCGTGCTCAGCCCCCGCCGCACCGCGCGCCTCTGGCTGCAGCCGGTAGCCTGGGCCGCAGTTGCCGCCACGGTCATCGCCATCGCCATTCCCGCCAGCCTGCACCGGCACGCGCCCGTTGCGGCACCCGGCGTAACGGCCACCCGCCAGGCACCACCAGAGGCATCCATCTCGGACGAAGCACTGCTCGAAGGGGTCAATCAGGACCTCTCGGCAGAGATTCCAACCGCACTGCAACCGCTGGCCGACCCCACGGCCAGCGCGAGCCAGAACGCATCGCAGGAGACCCTGCAAAGGAAGAACTGATATGAACCGCACAGCACTTACCCTGATCCTTGCCGCCGGATTGCTTGTCCCGGCTGCCATTGCACAGCAGGGCCCGAGTGGCCCACCTGAGCCGCACCCCAAGTGGGCTGGCGGCGAGATGGGCCCCGGAGGCTTTCATGGCGGCATGGGCATTCTGCCCTTTGGCCTGTGGTGGAAGAACCCCGATCTCGCCCAGAAGATCGGCCTGACCGCAGACCAGCAGAAGAAGATGGAGGATATCTTCCAGCAGAACCGCATCCAACTCATCCACATGCACGCCTCGCTGGAAGAGGCACAGGTCACACTGGAGCCGCTGCTCTCCGCCAATCCGCTGGACACCCCCAAGGTGCAGGCGCAGCTCGACAAGATCGCCGACCTGCGGGCCGACCTGGAGAAGGCGAACACGCACATGCTGCTGACGCTGCGTAGCGTGCTGACGCCTGACCAGTGGACCAGGCTGCAGGCCGAAGACCGCGAGCACCGGCACGGCTTCCGTGGCCCAGACCGGCACCCGGGTGAGCCGATGGATCACCCCGCGCCACCTCCGCCGCCCTCTGCAGATCACTCCGAGATTCCTGCCGCAGCCGCGCCGCCCATGCTGGCCGAGCTGCAGCCCTAACAGGGTTCCTGCCTCCAGCCGTTCCGGAGCAGCAACAACGAGAGACGCCGAGGGGACCTTCCCTCGGCGTATTTTTTTACTCGCGCATTGCTCAGGAACCGACTGCTCGACGGCCTACTTGCGTGGCTTGGCCGCTTCCTTGGCCAGCACCTCGGCGTTGGCCGGTGCCGCGGGCACATCGTCCCCTGCTGCGGCGACAATGCCGAGCTTGCGACGCAACTCGCTATCGACCCGCGCAAAGATCTCCCGATTGTCCTTCAGGAAGTTGCGCACGTTCTCGCGTCCCTGGCCGATGCGCTCGCCCTGGAAGCTGTACCACGCGCCGCTCTTGTCGATGATGTTGTGCGTCACCGCCAGGTCCAGCACGTCGCCCTCGCGGGAGATGCCCTCGCCGTACAGGATGTCGAACTCAGCGTCGCGGAACGGTGCGGCCACCTTGTTCTTCACAATCTTGACCTTGGTGCGCGAACCCACCACCACGTCGCCATCCTTCACGGCGCCAATGCGGCGGATGTCGATTCGCACCGACGAGTAGAACTTGAGCGCCTTGCCGCCCGTGGTCGTCTCCGGGTTGCCGAACATGACACCGATCTTCTCGCGAATCTGGTTGATGAAGATCAGGCAGGTGCGCGACTTCGACACCGTGCCGGTCAGCTTGCGTAGCGCCTGCGACATCAGGCGGGCCTGCAGGCCCACGTGGGAGTCGCCCATCTCTCCGTCCAGTTCGGCCTTAGGCACCAGCGCCGCAACGGAGTCCACCACCAGCACGTCGATGGAGTTGGTGCGCACCAGCGCCTCCACAATCTCCAGTGCCTGCTCGCCATAGTCCGGCTGGCTTACCAGCAGGTTGTCGATGTCCACGCCCAGCTTGGCCGCATAGGCCGGGTCCAGCGCGTGCTCGGCGTCCACAAACGCCGCCAGGCCGCCGCTGCGCTGCGCCTCGGCGACAATCTGCAGGGTAATGGTCGTCTTACCCGAAGACTCCGGCCCGAAGATCTCCACCACGCGCCCGCGCGGTACACCGCCTACACCCAGCGCCGCGTCAAACGAGATCGACCCCGTCGAGATGACCGAGATCGGCACCACATCGCGCGAGCCCAGCCGCATAATGGAGCCCTTGCCAAACTGCTTCTCCAGCCCGGAGAGGGCCAGTTCAATTGCCTTGCTGCGTTCATCAGCCACGTGTCGTTCTCCTCAGGGGAAAGTCATTGCGAATAGTAGCACCGGGAAAGGGGCAAAGCAAAGAAAAAGCGAAAGCTATTATCTCTTCAACAGGTCTACCGGCTGGTTCACATCTTCAATTCGGAAGAGCCGTCCCAGCGCCGGGTGCCGCGCCGCCACGGCCCGGTACATCTCCCACGCCACGCGGCGGTAGCTGAAGTGCCCGGCCACGCCAGAGCGCAGCTCTGCAATGTACAGCGCCTCGGCAAAGTCCATCTTGAACATGGACCGGCAGCGCGTGCCCAGCGGCAGCAGATACTGGGCCGACTGGGCTGCCTCCGGCTCGCCGGAGTCACGCAGCGCGCGGTAGCTGGAGTATGCGGCAGCCATCGCGCCGTCGTAGGCCTCGGCCAGGCCAGCCTCGGCCAGCGAGGGCTGCCCGGGGCACTCCGGCTGCTCGTAGCCATGCAGATCAGTAAAGCCCTGCAGCAGTTGCACGCAGCGGCGATGGCGATGCATATCGCGGAAGCCGCCGATATCCATCAGAATGTCGAAGCGGAAGACCTGCCCGGCGCTGAAGCTGCGCAGCAGCTCGTCGTGGCGGCCACGATGCCGCGTACCCAGCGCAATCAGCTCCTCCACACGCGCCGCAGCCAGCCCGGCCACGTGGCTGCGCAGTTGGCGATAGCTGAAGTGGCAGTGCGGGTACAGCAGCGAGGTCGCCAGCTCCACCTCCAGCGGCTCGTCGTCGTCCAGCAGATCGACCACCGGCGCGGGGGCAATCGCCTGCCCGGCCATCAGCTCAGCGGCGGCGGCGGCAAGCTCCTGGCGGGTGGTGGCCTGATAGGCATTGGGCGTCGCGTACTTCACCAGCGTGGGCGCAGTGCGCACCTCGCGCAACAGCACGGCCTGCAGGCGCTCGCCGCAGGCTGCGTCCACAGATCCAGCCTCCTGGCACAGCACGCGGGCCTCGTCGTGCTGCACGTTCCACGCCGCACCGGCAGAGGCCTCGCGCAGCTGCTCGCCCAGTTGGCGAATCTCGGCAAACTCGCTGGTCAGCAGCCGCGAGATCTGCGTCTCCAGCGTGCGGGCGTTCACAATCTGGCCCAGCGAGGTGTTGGTGGCCAGCGGCAGCAGATAGCGCGCCACATCAAAGGCGCGCGCCTTCAGCGTGCGCACGTACGCCTCTTCCTTCATCGCCTCAGGCCGTGGAATCGCGCGCTGCAGCGCCTGCAGCATGCCACCGCTCAAGTGGTCGTAGGCGCGGAAGAGCGCCTCGATGGCTGCGGTGTACGCACCAGTCTGCCCGCCAAGCTGCGGTGTGTACCAGCCTGAGGTACGAAAGTTCTGGTAGCGCGTGGAGCGCTCCTGCCCATCCCAGCGCTGCTCATCCACCAGCGCAATGGCCGCCAGCAGCGAGAGCCGCTCGATGGCGAACGGAATATGCGCCAGATCCGCAATGGAGCGATGCCCATACTGGAAGTAGAAGGTGTTCAGGAACTGTTCAGCCCGCTGCGAGCTGATCTCGGCCAGCGACTCGCGCATACTGAGCGACGAGCGCGAGTACTTGGCCATGGCATAGGCCAGCACCTCAGGGTCTGCGCCGTGGATGGCATAGACGTCGGTCTTGCTGGCAGAGGGGGCAACAGGCTTGAACGGGTCAGACATACGCGAGCAGGATACGTGAGACCGGGCTGAGGAGAACGCGGCTGATTCCCTGCCCCAGCCGATTACCGGATTCGTATAATGCGAGAGGCTTTGGATTCAAAGGAGACAGACATCGTGAATGGTCGAGTGGCATTGGTAACCGGAGCATCGCAGGGCATTGGTCGCGCCTGCGCCCTGGAACTGGCACGGCGCGGCGCCTCCGTCGCGCTGGCTGCCCGCAACGTGGAGAAGCTGGAGGCCGTCGCAGCTGAGATTCGCGCCGCCGGTGGCACCGCGCAGCCCTTTGCCCTGGACGTTGCCAGCGAGGCCTCCATCAAGGCCGGTGCCAAGGCCGTCGTCGATCACTTTGGCAAGGTTGAGATCCTGGTCAACAACGCCGGCATCACCCGCGACATCCTCTCCATGCGCATGAAGCGCGCCGACTGGGACGACGTGCTGACCACAAACCTGACCGGCGCCTTTCTGCTGACGCAGGCCCTGATGATGCAGATGATCAAGAACCGCTGGGGCCGTGTCATCAACATCACCTCCGTCGTGGGCGAGCTGGGCCAGGCCGGGCAGGCCAACTATGCCGCCTCCAAGGCGGGCCTGATCGGACTCACCAAGTCTCTGGCGCGCGAGCTGGCCAGCCGCTCCATTACGGTCAACGCCGTGGCTCCGGGCTACATTGAGACCGCCATGACCGCCGTGCTGACCGACGAGCAGAAGGGCGCCATGACCCAGAACATTCCGCTGGGCCGCGTGGGCACAGACCTGGATATCGCCCACGCCGTGGCCTTTCTGGCCAGTGAAGAGGCCGGCTACATTACCGGCCATACCCTGGACGTGAACGGCGGCATGCACATGGCGTAAGGAGCTCCGGCGCGGGCCTGAAGGAGCCGCGGCGCATCGCGCCTGCCAACCTCCAGCGACCCAGGGGGTTGGCATATCCTCTAACAGCCAGAGCGCTATCAACCAGACGGCTATCGACCAGGTCGCTATTGGCGAGCTTGCTGATGGCGTCGCTGGTTCCACCCGGTCACCGGGTTCAAGTGCCGCTTCAACTCCCACCACTGCAAATGGCTGAAGAAGCACAGGATGTACCTGCCGTGGTACGGGAATCTGGGGGCCGGTCAAAAAATGGCATTGACCGCCTCACGCGCCCTCGTTACTTTGTGGTCAATGGCTGCTATGCAAACAATCACAACCACCGCTCAGAACGCTCCTATGGAAACCGTGGAAGAGAACGAGCCGCTTTCCATCAATATCGGCTCCACGATCCGCGGTTACCGCCTGCAGAAGGGCATGTCCCAGGGCGATATTGAGAAGAAGACGGGCCTGCTGCGCTGCTACCTCTCGCGTGTCGAGAACGGCCACACCATCCCCTCGCTGGAGACGCTGCAGAAGATCGCCCGCGCACTCGACCTGCAGCTCTCCGAGTTCTTTGCGGAAGAGGCAGTCAGCAAGGAGATGTCAGGCCTCAACCTCGGCGAGGAGGAGATCCGCTTCCTCACCCAGGTGCAGCGCTACTCTGCCCACCTGAGCGACAGTGACCGCCGGCTGCTGCTGGCCATGGTGCGCAAATTTGCCCAGACCAGCCTGAGCTAACCGGAGCGACACGATTCCTTGCCCTGCCAGGCCCCGCATGCGGGGCCTGCGGCGTTCAGGTCACCCGCACGGTCCCAGGTTGCGTCTCCAGCGATTCACGTCAAACGGGCAACCCCACTCGATGCGCGAGCGCCGGTCGATCTCGCGCAGGTACGCAGGAGTCAGGCTCTTCCAGTCCGGCTGGGCCTCGTTCAGGTCCTGCCCCAGATACAGCACCGCATCGCCAGAGTCCTTGAGCGAGCCGCGGTCAAAGCTGATACGCGAGGCCCACTTGCCACTGGTCGCCGCCAGCGACGGCACCGGCCAGTTGTGCATCAGGTCAGGATCCATGCCAAAGCTCCACGACGAGGCCAGCAGCACCACCCGTGTCGCATGCGGATATCGCTTCTCCAGCATGGTGGTCACATCGGCCGAGCCCCAGCGGTCGCCGCCACGCGTCAGGTGATTGCTGCCCAGAATCACCAGTGCATGCCGGTGGCGATCCAGCACCTGCGTCGTAATCACGTCGGCAAAGGCTTTGTTGTTGGGCTGAAAGTGGTTCCACTGCCGATAGTTCTTCACCTGCGACCAGTCGATCGGCGCATCGCCGCCCAGCACGCGCACGCGCTTCTCGGCGGGCAGCGACCGGTTCAGCTCCCGCACGGCCTGCAGCAGCCTGGGGTAGATCGGTGACTCCCAGGCAAAGACCTTGGTGGTGTTGCGAAAGACCTCGGCAAGCTCGGTAGGCGGCACGTCCTCGCCGTTCACATAACGATCCAGCACGCTCTGGTAGCGCGGCGTGCTCCACTCCACCACAATGTCGTTCACATGGTCGGCAAAGCCAGGCGCCTGCACCAGCGCGACGTAGAAGTCGCCTGCCTGCTGCAGCCCGTGGGCCTCGCCAATGGCCACCACCGGCACATCCTCAAACGCAGCCAGCAGGGCCGGTATGGCGGGCTCCGGGTTTGGATCGGCCATATCATCATGCCGCGCCACCGCCGTGCCAGCCAGTACCACAACCAGCAGCAGCGGCAACACAAGACGGAGCGCATGGCGCTGTCGCGGAAACATGGGCTACAGGATAGTACGGGCAGGCAGAAAAGGCGATGCCACCCTTAGCGCAAATTCAGGATCCAGTAGGCAAACAACACCAGGCAGAACGCCGCCCCGGCAAAGGTGAGCTTCTGCCGGCGCAGATACCGCGTGCGGCCCGAGGTCATGCGCGGCACCAGGGGCACGCCCAGTGCCAGCCCGCACAGAAAGCCGCCCACGTGGGCCGAGTTGTCGATGCGCACGAACCACGTGTAGTTTGCCGCCAGCCCGATCACCAGGTTCAGAGCGGCAAACTGAATGACCGACCGCCGTAGACGATGCAGTTCGCCCCAGGGGATGGGGAGACGCTTGTTGGAGAGTAAGACAATCAGAATGCCAGCGATGCCGAAGACCGAGCCTGAGGCACCTGCACCTACGAGCGCAAAGTCGCGCGTCAGCACGGAGAGCGTGAGCGACAGCAGATTGCCCGCCACACCCGTCAGCACATACACCGCCACCAGCCCCAGAGGGCCCAGCAGGGGTTCTCCCAGCATTCCCAGGTTCCACAGGCACCACATGTTGGTGGCAATGTGGATGATGCCGACGTGCACAAAGGTGGCCGTCAGCACGCGCCACCACTGCGACACGGCCAGAATCAGAAATGGATTGGTGGCACCAAAGTGGATGAGTTGCGCCGTGCTGGGGCTGGTCGGGGAGACGCCCTGCACCACCATCCCCAGAAAGACGAGGCAGTTGATGCCGACCAGCGCATACGTCGCCGGGGCATGGAACCGTCGCCGCGCCGCTGCAGGCTCCGGTGGCTGGGCAAACGCACCCATGCCGTCGCCGTCAGAGCCCGGCGGCATCACTTCGCCCTGCGGAGAAAAAGACATGCGGATATCAGTACGCTATCGTAGCGACGCACCCGAAGCAAGAACCAGATGGAGAGCGGATTGCATCGTTTCCCGACGCGGGAGAACCAGGGTGCGCCTAGTTAATGCGCTGGCGAATCTCCTGCAGCACGTGGTCTGGCAGTACCCGCTGCACCACCTCACGCGCCAGCGCCGGCAGCGGAGTCGCGATGGCCACCAGAATCCACAGCAGCGTGGAGACCACCAGCCCTGCAATGGCAACTGCTTCCAGCGAGATAGCGACAAAGTGCTCCTGCATCAGACGTACATGGAAGGTGCCAATGTGCGTCACCATCTCTACCCGGTGAATGACGAGCGCGGCCAGCAGGAACGCCGCCATCGAAAGCGTGCTGACCGAGATCAGCAGGACCTCCATGCTGCGAGCCACACGCTGGCGTCGCTGGCAGTAGGCACACTCGGCAAGGTGCTGGTCGTAGTCGGTGCGCATCGCCTCAGAGAGGCCCGAGATGTCGTAGCGCCAGCCGGAGAGGATGTTCCCAACCACTGGGTCCGTGCAATGGGGCGTGCGACGAAACGGTCGAGCGACGGATTGAAGCACTGTGTTTCCCATAAGTTATCTACCCTCCATCTTACCGCGTTTCTCCCCCAAACGGGTAGTGCCTGGGGCCTGAATGTTAGGACGCGAAAAACCGGCCTGACGTCACCTGCCACCCGACCGCAGCCCCGTCACCCGCCGCGCTCAAGGCGGCGAAGCGGCCGTCCACTCTGAACTCAGGCTGGCTTCCCTTGCCCGGGACTACAGTGCAATCGTGGGCAACGGCTCGGCCTGACGGGCGATCTGCACCCGGTTCCCCAGCAGCTTGGGGTGTCGGCTCAGGGCCTGCTCCGCCGCGTGCAGGGCCAGTTCCGGCTCATTGTTGGACTCGGAGAGGTGCGCCAGAATGATGCAGGCCGCCGAGCCGTCGTAGTCCTCGCGCAGAAACTCCGCCGTGGCGTCGTTGGAGAGGTGCCCCACCCGCGACAGCACACGCTGCTTGACCGACCACGGATACGGGCCGTCGCGCAGCATCTCCAGGTCATGGTTGGACTCCAGCAACAGCAGGTCCAGCCCGCGCAGGGCAGCCTTCACATTCTGCGGCACATAGCCCAGGTCCGTGGCGAAGCCCACGCGCACACCCTCGGCCTGAAAGACAAATCCGCACGGATCGGCAGCGTCGTGGGGGATGGTGAACGGCATGATCTCGATGTCGCCGATCGAGAAGCCTGCGCCGGGACGGAAGTACTCCACGGCGGGCAGGTACGCGGGGTCCGCCTGCTGGGGCAGAGCTGTGGCTGGGTCATCCGGTGCGCCGTCAGAGTCGTCTGGCACAGCGGGCGTGGCACGGGCCGGCTCCTCAGGAATGGCCACCGCCGCCAGCGCAGCAACTTCGCCCCCCTGCCCGGCGACCGCCTCAGCACGGGCGGCCTTCTGCTGCTGCAGTTGCTCCAGCCAGCGAGTGTAGGTCATGGTGGTGCGGGGACGCACCATGCGCACCCAGGCGCGGTGGGTCGCCTCAGTAAAGTAAACCGGCAGGTTGTAGCGGCGCGCCAGCACGGCCAGCCCGGCGACGTGGTCGATATGTTCGTGGGTCAGGACAACCGCGTCCAGCGTTGCGGGATCTTCTCCCGCTGCTGCCATGCGTCGCGTCAGTTCGCGGCACGAGAGGCCCGCATCCACCAGAATGCGGGTGCGCCCCGACGAGAGAACGGAGCTGTTGCCCTTGGAGCCGGAGGCGAGCACAGTGAGGCGCATAGCCTCTACGATACGCCGTCAGCGGGTGTGGAACCGTGGGCACAGACCGCTGCAGCATCCAGCCGCAGCGGCCTGCCCAGCCCTAAGACTTCGGCCGCAGCGGAGCCAGGAAGTTGACCGTCGAGCGCAGCACCACCTCATCGTGCTGGTTGTAGGCCAGGGTACGGGTACGCACAATGCCAAACTCCGGACGGGAGCTGGAGTGGCGCACGCCGAGTACCTCGATCTCCGTGCGAATGCTGTCGCCCGGGCGTACGGGCATCGTCCAGCGCATCTCCTCCACACCGGCGCCGATCATACCGCCTGCTACCGTAATCGACTGCACGCGCAGGCGCATGACGATGGCAGCCGTCAGCCAGCCAGAGGCAGCAAGCCCTTTGAAGAACGAGCTCTCACCGGCGGCTTCATCCAGGTGGAAAGGCTGGGGGTCGTACTTCTGTCCAAACTCCTTGATCTCCTCGGCGGTCACCTTGTAGGTGCCGATGGAGTTCATCGTCTGGCCAACGTAAAAGTCTTCAAAGTAGAGCTCTTGCGGCATGGATTCTCCGTGGGCTGCCCGTCGGGCAGCATTACCTGCCATCTTAGCGCGAGCAGCCGGGCTGCCGGGGGCGATGCCAGGGATTGTGTGCGATAAACAGAGCGCCGTACAGATGCCGCTGAGACCTTAGACGGCAAATGCGAGGAGCAGGACCGTGATGTTGTCGCGTCCGCCACAGGTCTTCGCGGCGCGGATCAAAGTGTCGCAGGCCGCCGCCAGATAAGGCGCGGTGGGCGGGTTGGGAATGTCCTCAAGAATCCCCGCAATCTCTTCGTTGGTCAGCTCCGTCGTCAAGCCGTCAGAGGCCAGCAGATAGATGTCGCCCGGGTGTGGGCGGTGAGCCTGAACCTCGGGGTCAACCTCGGGCATCGATCCCACGGCGCGCGTAATGTAGTTGCGCATGGGCGAGACGGCCGCCTCGGCCGGGGTAATGTGGCCAGCGCGCACCTGCTCCTCGACCAGGGAGTGGTCGCTGGTCAGCAGCGCCAGATCTCTGCCGCGCAGCCGGTAGCAGCGGCTGTCGCCCACATGGACCAGCCAAAGTGAGGGCGGTCGCGGTCGCAGCGTCACGCCGCCGGGGTCGTCCTGCACCTCTGGCACGGCCTCTGGGGTCTCGGCTGGGGTGTGCAGCAGCGCCACCAACGTGGTACCCATGCCGGCCAGCTCCGGCGAGGTCAGGCTCTTTTGAAAGACAGCGTGGTTGGCTGCGTGGACTGCCTCGTTCAGCCGCGCGCGGTGATCGTTGCGTCCGGCTGATGCGGCGACGTGATCCAGCACGGTCTGGGTGGCAAGGTGGCTGGCCACCTCTCCCGCGGCAGCGCCGCCCATGCCATCGCACACCACATAGATGCCGTGTTCGGGACTGGCATCGCACGCGTCTTCATTACCCCGGCGTATCAGCCCGGGGTCCGTACGCATGGCGTGCACGAGTTGGGTAGCCTGCAGAATCAAGTTTGCGCCCGCACAAAACAATACACGCAACCGACAGACGCACCAAATACTACGTTAGTGTGGAGTTGCCGACAGGAGTCGCGATGAACCAGAGTCCAAACCAGATCGTCCTTGGGGACAACCTGGAGTTTTTGAGCGGAATGGAGGCAGGCTCAGCCCAGCTGATCTACGTCGACCCGCCTTTTAATACCGGGCGACGCCAGACGCGAAGCCGCCTGCGCACCGTGCGCGACGCCACGGGCGACCGGGTTGGCTTTGGCGGCAGACGCTACCGCACCGAGGTACTCGAAAGTGGCAGAGGCTACCACGACAGCTTTGCCGACCTGCCCGCCTTTCTGCAGCCGCGCATGCAGCAGGCCCACCGTGTGCTGGCCGCCCACGGCTCGCTGTTCTTCCACATCGACTACCGCGAGGTGCACTACTGCAAGGTGATGCTGGATCAGATCTTTGGCCGCGAGTGCTTCCAGAACGAGATCATCTGGGCCTACGACTACGGCGCCCGCGCCCGCAAACGCTGGCCGGCCAAGCACGACAACATCCTGTGGTACTCCAAAGACCCCGAGCAGTACACCTTTGATCTGGAGGCGTGCGACCGCATTCCGTATATGGCACCGGGCCTGGTGGGCGCAGAGAAGGCCGCGCGTGGCAAGACGCCGACCGACGTTTGGTGGCACACCATCGTCTCTCCCACGGGCCGGGAGAAGACCGGCTACGCGACGCAGAAGCCGCTCGGCATCCTGGAGCGCATCGTCAAAGTACACAGCAAGCCAGGCGATCTGGTGCTGGACTTCTTTGCCGGCAGCGGCACCACCGGCGAGGCCGCTGCACGGCACGGCCGACGCTTCTGCCTGGTAGATGACAACCCGGAGGCCATCGCCGTGATGCAACAGCGGCTGGCGCGCTGGCTGTAGCCGGTTGCGCTGGCTGTGGCTGGCCTCAGGGTTCAGGCGCGAGCCTGTTGCTCCGCAAAGTCGCCCAGCACCGGCAGCTTGTACCACTCGCCCTGGCTGGCCTTGTAGACCACAAACAGCCACACCAGAAACAGCACCAGGGCCACCATCACATCCAGCAGCATGAAGGCCAACCCGATGAGCGGGATCCAGTGGAGCATCATGCGCGTCAGGTGCACAACCACATGCAGCAGGAACGAGGCCACGACGAAGGCGATGCTTTGAAAGCTGTGGAACCGAACCAGCGGACGGCTCTTATACGGCTCGATCAGCAGGAAGAGGACGGCCGGGATGATGGTGAAGTACGCCAGGGCCGAGGCGACGTTATCGGCCAGGCCACCCGGGGCTGGGGGTGGCGACTGGGGCGCGGGGGGCTGCGGAGGAAACGATTCGCTCATAGGTGAGGCTCCTGCACTGCGGTCTGGTTGCGCGGGCCCGAATCTCGGTAAGGCTCGCGCGGCGGGTGCCGGGGCTGCGCCTCGCGAGTGGCCAACAGCATACCTGATTGCGCTGTACCCTGCCGACACCCCCGCGACCACCGGCCCGGGGATAGAATCGTAGCCATGAAGTATCTGATCGCATTGCTGGCCTTGGCAGGACTCTACGTAAGCGTGCTCGCGCTGCGGGTGCACAACCAGGCTCCGGGTGAGGCGCCACCCTGCGCCGTCACCGAGAAGTTCGACTGCGGCACGGTCAACCACAGCCGCTTCGCCGTCTTTCCGCCGCGTTCGTTTGACGAGGATGACGCCAGCAAAAAGCTCCACATCCCCATCGCCACCATGGGCATCGTCTGGTACGGGCTGCTCGCCATCGTCGCGCTGACCGGGCGGCTTTGGATTGTGCTGGAGATGGCGCAGATCGGCTTCTTCTTTGCCGCGATGCTCAGCTATCTGGAGGCCTTCGTCATTGAGAAGTGGTGCATCTACTGCCTGTGGTCGCAGGGCATCGTCGCGACGATCCTGCTGGTCACCGGCGCGACATTGCTGGTTCGGTGGTGGAGCGGTCGCAAGGCACAGCCTGCGCCGGTGAGGTAGAGACCATGTGGCCCAGGCTGCTGGCACAGTTGTTCGAGTTGTTGCCGCATCTCACGCGGCTGATCCCGCAGCTTGACCGCTTTCTGAGCGGTCGCTCCCAGGGCGACGAGCGCCTGACCGCAGTCGCCGAGGAGGTGCACCGTGACCTGGGCCAGGTGACCCGTGCCCACGCCGCGTTGTACCGACACCTGCAGGAGCTGAGCGCCCAGGTGGACACCCTGGGCGGCGAGGTCCGCGCCACTCACGCCGCGGTGCAGCACCACGAGCAACGGCTGGATGCGCTGGACACCCGGCTCCGTGGGCTGACCCGCTGGCTGCAGGCTGCCGTCGTTCTGCTGCTTGCCGTGCTCGCGCTGCTCGCGTGGTCGCTATGGCATGGAAGTCACTAACCCCGCGGAACCCCAGCCCGGCAACAGAGCGCGTAAAATTATCCTATGGCAATCAGCAGCAATGAGGCTCTGGAGTGCTTCCGGAGCGAGGATCTGATCGGTGTCGGGATGGAGGCTGATGCCGTGCGTCGGCGCCTGCATCCGGAGGGCGTGGTGAGCTACGCCGTGGATGGCCTGCTGGAGTGCGCGGGGGATCACGAAGCCCGGGCCGTGCAGGCCGAGGCGATCCTGGACCGCTCCGGCACCGGGGCCGTGCTGCGTGGTCTGCACGCGGAGGGCCGCGACCTGGACGCTGCCGTCGCACTGGTCTCCGGCATCAAGCAAAGCTTCCCGGAGCTATGGCTGCAGGCAGGCTCCGTACACGAGGTGCTGACGCTGGCCACGCGAAGCGGCTCCACGCTGGAGACCACGCTGGCGCGCCTGCGCGATGCCGGTATCGAGTCGCTGGCCGGCGAGGACGCCGAGATACTGGACGACGCCGTGCAAACCGCCGCCGGTCGCAACGGTCGCACAGCCGAGGACTGGCTTCGCGTACACCGCGCGGCGCATCGCACCGGCATGCTGACCACTGCCAGCATGCGTTTTGGAGGCGGCGAGACCCTGGAGCATCGTGTGCGTCACCTGGAGCGGCTGCGCGCACTGCAGCAGGAGACCGGCGGCTTTACCGCCTTCACGCCGCGCGCCGTGGAGCCGCTGCGTGCCGGAATCCAGGGCTTTGAGGAGACCACCGCTGTTGAGTACCTGAAGACGCTGGCCATCTGCCGCATGTTTCTGGACACCATTCCCAACCTGGCGGGTGACCTGGAGACCCAGGGACTGAAGATTCTTCAGATGACGCTGCGCTTTGGCGGCAACGACGTGGGCTCCGTACCGCCGGAGAACGCCGATCGCGCCGTCGCGGCCACCGAGGAGCAGCTGCGCCAGGTGATTCGCGACGCTGGATTCCGCCCGGTGCAGCGCGATGGTGCCTACCGGATGCTGCTGCTGCAGTAACCCGCTGGCTGGCAACGCAAAAGAGGTTGCCGGGCCATCGCCGGCATCGCGTAGAATCGGAGCAATCGATTCCCTACGCTGGAGCGGACCTCTGCCTTCCCTCGTCGCCAATCTGCCATCGCTGCCGGCCCTGCTGCTCGTCTCCAAGGGACTGACGCACTACATCAGAACGCACTATGCGGATCGCACGTTTGAGCATCTGTACCGCTGGAACACGTTTGATGTTCTGCTGCTCATTCCCTACTTCATTGTGATGGTGATTCTCGCGTTCTACGGCGTGCACCGCTATCAGCTGGTGTGGCTGTACTTCAAGAACAAGAAGAACGCCGCCCGCTGGGATAATCCGCCGATGCGCTGGCCAGAGGGGGAGCTGCCGTATGTCACCATCCAGCTGCCGATCTACAACGAGCAGTTCGTCATCGATCGCCTGATCGACGCCTGCTGCCGTCTGGACTACCCGCGTGACCGCTTCGAGATTCAGGTGCTGGACGACTCCACCGACGAGACGGTGAAGGTGGCCAGCGACATCGTCGCACGTTATGCGGCAGGCTTTGCGGGCATGGAGCCGCAGCCCATCGTCTACCTGCATCGCAGCAACCGCCACGGCTTCAAGGCAGGTGCGCTCGACGCTGGCCAGAAGGTGGCCAAGGGCGAGTTTATCGCCATCTTCGACGCGGACTTTGTGCCGCCGCGCGAGTGGGTAATGCAGGTGATCCACCACTTTGCCGAGCCGGAGATCGGCATGGTGCAGACGCGCTGGACTCACCTGAATCGCGACTACAGCTTTATGACGCAGGTGGAAGCGATTCTGCTGGACGGCCACTTTGTGCTGGAGCACGGCGGCCGCTCCCGCGCGGGGGTCTTCTTCAACTTCAACGGAACCGCCGGCATGTGGCGCCGCGAGACCATCGCCAGCGCGGGCGGCTGGCAGCACGACACGCTGACCGAGGACACCGACCTGAGCTACCGCGCCCAGATGGTGGGCTGGAAGTTCAAATACCTGCAGGACGTGGAATGCCCGGCCGAGTTGCCCATTGAGATGACGGCCTTCAAGACGCAGCAGGCACGCTGGGCCAAGGGACTCATCCAGACCGGCAAAAAGATCCTGCCGCGCGTGCTGCGGAGCGACAAGCCCTGGCACACCAAGCTGGAGGCCTGGTATCACCTGACCGCCAACATCAGCTACCCGCTCATGATCATCCTGAGCGTGCTGCTGATGCCGGCCATGATCATTCGCAGCTGGCAGGGCTACATCCAGATGCTTCTGATCGATATGCCGCTGTTCATCGCCAGCACCTGCTCCATCTCGACGTTCTACCTGGTCAGCCAGAAGGAGCTGTATCCCAAGAGCTGGTACAAGACCTTTCTGTACGTCCCGTTTTTGATGGCGCTGGGCGTAGGCCTGACCATTACCAACGCCAAGGCCGTGCTGGAGGCGCTGTTCGGCGTCAAGTCAGCCTTTGCCCGCACCCCCAAGTACCGCGTGCAGACCAAGGGCGAGAAGAGCCAGGCTAAGAAATACCGCAAGCGTTTGGGATTGGTGCCATGGATCGAGCTCGGCATCGGTTGCTACTTTGCGTGGACGGTGTGGTACGCGGTGACGACGGAGAACTACTTCACCGTGCCGTTCCTCTGCCTTTTCGTCCTG
>JAGWNX010000034.1 GCA_028872955.1 Acidobacteriota bacterium | reverse complement strand
AGCCCCGTCCAACCCTCCGGTGAGCCCCGGGCGAGGCGGATCGGTGAGAGCTTTCTTGGTCAAGGGTAAGGGGTTTGCGGCCGATGAGGGCTAGGAGGCGGGATGTTGGAGCGCGGGGATGCGACTTTTCTGAAAATGAGGCATCCTATGTGGGATAATTTGATAGAGGAGCACTCAACATGGCAAATGATTTTGTGAGCGTCATCAAGCCGACCGCCAACGGTGGTGAGGCTGGCAGTGGCGAGACGGTGCGTGGCGGCTCAATCCCCGTGCTGCCGGTGCGCGATACCGTGCTCTTTCCGCACGCTGTGCTTCCTTTGACCGTCGGGCGCGAGAGCTCCATCCAGTTGATCCAGTCGCTTGGCGAGGAGAAGACGATCCTGGTGGTGGCGCAGCGCGACGCCCGACAGGACGCACCGGAGGTGGCCGACCTGCACCAGGTGGGCACTCGTGCGACTGTCCACAAAGTAGTCAAGATGCCCAACCAGAGCCTGTTCGTCTTCACGGAGGGCAACGAGCGTGTGCGGCTGGGCGAATTTACCCAGACAGCTCCGTTTATGACGGCGCAGTGGGAGGCGATTGCGGAGCCCCAGCCGGAGCAGACGCCCGAGCTGGAGGCGTTGCAGCGTAATGTGGTCAGCCAGTTCCAGCAGATTGTGACCTCGTCGCCCACGCTCTCGGACGATCTGCAGACCATTGCGATCAATATCGAGGAGCCGGGCCGTCTGGCGGACTTCATCGCGGCCTCGCTGCCGTTCCTCACCACGCTCGACAAGCAGGAGCTTCTGGAGACGCCGGATGTCCTGGCGCGTCTGGAGCGCATTACCAAGCACCTGGCCAAGGAGCTGGAGGTGCAGCAGCTGCGCAACAAGATTCAGAGCGAGGTGCAGGACTCGGTGCAGCAGTCGCAGCGTGACTACTACCTGCGCGAGCAGCTCAAGGCGATTCAGAAGGAGTTGGGTGATCTGGACGACACCCAGAAGGATGTCTCCGAGCTGAAGGAGAAGATTGAAGCCGCCGGCATGCCGGAAGAGGTGAAGAAGGATGCGCTGAAGGAGCTGGGCCGACTGAGCCGGATGAATCCGGCGGCTGCCGACTACAGCCTGACGCGCAACTATGTGGAGTGGCTGGCGGTGCTGCCATGGTCCAAGACGTCTTCGGGCGAGGTGGATATTCTGAAGGCGAAGCAGACGCTGGATGAGGACCACTACGGCCTGAAGAAGGTAAAGGAGCGCATCCTGGACTACCTCTCGGTGCGTCGCCTGAAGCCGGATATGAAGGGCCCGATCCTGTGCTTTGTCGGGCCTCCGGGCGTCGGCAAGACCTCGCTGGGACGCTCAATTGCCAAGGCGCTGGGGCGCAAGTTCTCGCGCATCTCGCTGGGTGGCATGCACGATGAGGCCGAGATTCGCGGCCATCGGCGCACGTACATTGGCGCGCTGCCCGGGCAGATTATTCAGCACCTGAAGCGGGTGGAGGTGAAGGACCCGGTCTTTATGCTGGATGAGATTGACAAGCTGGGCCGCGACTTCCGCGGAGACCCCGCCAGCGCGCTGCTGGAGACGCTGGATCCGGAGCAGAACAATACGTTCCGCGATAACTATCTGGATCAGCCGTTTGACCTGAGCAAGGTGCTGTTCATCTGCACGGCAAACCAGCTCGACACCATTCCGGGGCCACTGCTGGACCGCATGGAGATTATTGATTTGACCGGCTACACGGAGGAGGAGAAGGTCAACATTGCGACTCGGTATCTGATTCCGCGGCAGACGAAGGAGAACGGCATTACGCCGGAGCAGATCGAGGTGCCGTTGGAGAGCGTGCATCTGATTGCGCGGCACTACACGCGCGAGGCGGGGGTGCGCAAGCTGGAGCAGCAGATCGGTACGGTGTGCCGCAAGGTTGCGCGTCGCATCGCCGAGGGCGAGACGGGCAAGGTGGTAGTAACCCCGGAGCTGGTGCGCGAGTTCCTGGGCGGCATCAAGGTGCGGGTGGATACGGAGCTGGCGACGCGGACCAAGCGTGCTGGAGTGGCCGTAGGCCTGGCCTGGACACCAGCCGGCGGCGACGTGCTGTTCATTGAGGCGAACCGGATGAAGGGCAAAGGCAACTTCACCATCACGGGCCAGATTGGCGATGTGATGAAGGAGAGCATGCAGGCTGCGCTTACCTGGGTCCGTTCCAACGCCGGCCGCATGCGGCTGGAGGAGGACTTTACCAAGGACACGGATCTCCACATCCATGTACCGGCGGGCGCGATCCCCAAGGATGGCCCATCGGCGGGTGTCACGATGGCGACTGCTCTGGTGAGCCTGCTGACCAACACGCCGGTGCATCCGCTGACGGCGATGACGGGCGAGATTACCCTGAGCGGCAATGTGCTGCCGGTGGGTGGCATCAAGGAGAAGTTCCTGGCGGCCAAGCGCGCCGGGGTCCGCGATGTGATCTTGCCCACGGAGTGCCGCCAGCAGGTGGAGGAGGATCTGACGCCGGAACAGACCGAGGGCGTCACGATCCACTATGCCGACCGCATCGAAGACGTGCTGGCCGTGGCGCTGCCACGCACGGCGCTGGAGGCTGTGCAGGATGAGGTGGTACGCGAGGAGATAACGCACGCCACCGTGTAAGCGGTCGAACTGCCCTGAACCAAACAGCAAGGCCCGGGAGTAGCGCTCCCGGGCCTTGCCGTTTGCGTGTGTCGAATCAGGGTGCTCTGCGTCCAATCTGCAGGACGGCCGGAACGGTCGAGTATGCTGAGACGATGCGGGTTCGAGTGTTGTACTTTGCCGCGCTGAGAGACCATGCAGGTTGCGAGCGCGAAGATGTGGAACTGGCCGAGGGTGGCACGGTTGCGGCTCTGCTGGAGCAGGTGCGCCCGCGTGCAGCCGGCTTTAGCTGGAGCAGTATTGCCGTGGCGGTGAACGAGCAGTATGCGCAGCCACAGACGGAGTTGCACGAGGGCGACGAGGTGGCCCTGTTGCCACCGGTGAGTGGAGGCAGCTCGCCCCAGCCGCGCCTGCACGTGGCGCTGGTGCGCGAGCCGATCGACGCGGCAGCGATCGTCGCGGAGATGAAAGCTGGTGCCGACGGTGCCGTGTGCCTCTTTGACGGCATTGTGCGCGACAATACGCGTGGCCGCCCCACACTCCATCTGGACTATGAGGCTTACGAGACCATGGCGCTGCAGCAGATGCAGCAACTGGCGGCAGAGGCCGTGGCGCGCTTCGGCGTGCGCGAGGTGTCGCTGGTGCATCGCCTGGGGCGTCTGCTGGTGGGCGAGACCAGCGTGCTGATCGTGGTGGCCTCGGCGCATCGCGCCGCTGCGTTTGACGCCTGCCGCTGGCTGATCGATACGTTGAAGAAGAGCGTGCCGGTCTGGAAGAAGGAACAGTTTGCCGATGGTGCCGTGTGGGCCGATGGCGAGCCGTTTCCTGAGGCGATTGCCCTGCAGCCTGGCCCGGATGGAGCACAGGCGGAATGAGGCATGCTGCACCGATGCTCGCCGGGGTCCTGCTGCTGGCTGGTGCCGTTGCGGCCCAGGCTCCCGTGGAGCGGCGCGCGCCCCAACACGCGCAGACGCAGCACCCGGAGGCTCCCGAGAGTAACGAAGACACCCCGGTGACGACGCTGCGGGTGGAGTCGCGCCTGGTGAACGTGGCGGTGAATGTGGTGGACGAGACCGGTGCGCCGGTGCCGGGGCTGAAGCGTGAAGACTTTGAGGTGGCCGAGAACGAGGTGCCGCAGCGCATCGCGTTCTTTGAGCGCGAGTCGACTACGCCGCTCTCCATTGTGATGGCTATCGACGCCAGCGAGAGTGTGCTGCGCAACGAGCGCCTGGAGCGTGATGCCGCCCGGCACTTTGTGCGCACGCTGCTGCGCAGCCAGGACGAACTGGACTTGATGGACTTTGCTGATACGGTGCGTGAAGTGGTTCCGTTTACGAACCAGACGCAGCGCATTGAGCAGGGGCTGGGCGAGCTGCAGCACGGAGATGCGACGGCGCTCTATGACGCGATCTACCTGGCCAGTCAGCGGCTGGCGGCTACGCGGGTCGATGACGGCCGTCGTCGGGTGCTGATGCTGATCACGGATGGGAATGACACGGCCAAGCATACGGTCTACTCTGAGGCGCTGGAGCAAGCTCAGCGCGCCGGCGCTATGGTCTACTCCCTGATTGTGGTGCCGGTGTGGGCCGATGCCGGACGCAACACCGGCGGCGAGCACGCCCTCATCCAGATGGCCAACGACACGGGCGGCAAGTACTACTTCGTGCAGGATCCCAAGGATCTGGAGCCGGCCTTCGCACAGGTGTCGGACGATCTGCGCACGCAGTACGTAGTGGGCTACTACGCACCGCAGCAGGTAAGGCAGGATGCGTTGCGCTCCATCCAGATTCGTCTGAAGGACCCTGCGCTGGCGGCCCGGTACAAGCTGCGCTACCGCACCGGCTATTACGCCCAGACGCAGTAGAGGCTGGTGGGTCCGGCGCGAACGCCGACTCTTGCACTAAGCTGGTAGCAGAGGGGTGCAATGAGCGAGTTCAAGTTTGTGCCGGCGGCGGCGCGGATCGCCCGCCAGGCAGGTGCGCTGCTGCGGTTCTACTACGAGAAGGGTGTCGAGGCGGAGTACAAGGGCGATGTGGATCTGGTGACGGAGGCCGACCGCGCCAGCGAAAAGCTGATCGTGGAGAAGCTGAAGGCCGCGTTTCCTGAGCATGGGATCTTCGGGGAAGAGGGGACGCGCGACCGCCTGGACGGCGAGTACCGCTGGTACGTCGATCCGCTGGATGGCACGACCAACTTTGCCCACGGCTTTCCGTCGTTCTGCGTCTCCATGGGGCTGGAGCACCGGCCCGCCGGCACGCCTGCTGACTCCGACGGCCGCATGGTGGCGGGCGTGGTTTATGATCCGCTGCGCGACGAGCTGTTTACTGCAGAGCGCGGACATGGCGCCTGGTTGAACGGCCGGCCCATCCACGTTTCGCGCACGGCCCGGCTGCAGGAGTCGCTGACGGCGACCGGCTTCCCCAGCCACAAGCGGCACGCCAGCCCGAACATCCATTTTTACCAGCAGCTCACGTTGCGCTCGCACGGAGTTCGGCGGGCGGGATCGGCGGCGCTGGATCTCTCGTATGTGGCGTGCGGCCGGTTGGACGGTTTCTGGGAGTTCAACCTGAATCCCTGGGACACCTCTGCGGGTTGCCTGCTGGTGGAGGAGGCCGGCGGACGCTTGTCGCACTTTGAGGGCGGCACTTTTACGCTGGACAGCCGCGAGGTGTTGGCGACCAACGGCCTGATCCACGCCGAGATTACCCACGTCTTCCAGGAGATGTTTGCGGGGCGCGGGCTGGACCCCATCCCGACGCCTGCGGAGTTTGCCGCGCGCCGTGCCCGGGGAGAGGCAAGGTAGCCGGGGTGCCTCGTCCTCGTCGGTCTGCCCGGGTCCTGGTCTTTGATGACGCGGGCCGGGTGCTGCTCATCCGCTATGCAGCGCAGCGCGCCAGCGGGGAGTTCCTCTGCTGGCTTACCCCGGGCGGCGAGATCGAGGCAGGGGAGAGTCCGCTGCAGGCTGCCTGCCGCGAGCTGCGTGAGGAGCTGGAGCTGGATGGCGTTGTAGTGACCGGCCCGATCCGCGAGGAGCAGAACCTGCTGGAGCACGAGGGCGAGCTGCGCAGCAACACGGACTACTTCTTCCACACCCAATGCGCCGTGGAGGCTCCGCGGCTGGCCGGGGTGACGGAGCTGGAGATCCGTGCCATGCGGGAGATTCGCTGGTGGTCGGCCGCGGAGATCGCCGCCAGCGCGGAGCGCTTCTTTCCGGTCGATCTGGTCGGCTGGATGGAGCAAGTCTGGCGCCGAAACTACGCCCAGGCGGCCGATGAAACGCGAGGAAAACTCGGCTTGCGGGGATGAGCCGATGTGCTGCTAAAATTTCAGTTGAGATCCACTGCAGCGGCGGCTAGTGATTTTCCATGGCTGTATCAGATTGAGATAAGGGAGATTTTGCGAGATGGCATATGTAATTTCGGAACCGTGCATTGGCACCAAGGACACTGCGTGCGTCGATGCTTGCCCGGTGGATTGCATCCACCCCAAGAAGGATGAGGCGGGCTACGGCGAGACGGATCAGCTCTTCATCGATCCAGTCGAGTGCATCGACTGTGGCGCGTGCGTGCCGGTGTGCCCGGTTTCGGCGATCTATGCTGCCGATGACCTGCCCGAGAAGTGGGCTGCCTACCAGGAGAAGGCTGCCAACCACTACGGTCGCTAACTCCAACGCATTTGGTACGAGCAACGCGCGGCCCGCTGGGCTGCGCGTTTTGTTTGCATCCCTGGGGGCGGGCACCGGGCAACGATGACGACGCAACGGATAAGCGAAGCGCTGGTGCTACGGACGTGGCCGTTCCAGGAGGCCGACCTGCTGGTGAGCCTGTTTACGCGCGACCACGGGCGTGTGAAAGGAGTGGCGCGTCATGCCATGCGCAGTCGCCGCAGGTTTGGCGGCGCGCTGGAGCCCATGACCCACGTGCGCGCCACCTACGCCGAGAAGCCCCGGCAGGAGCTGGTGCGGCTGGAGCAGTTCGAGATCGTCAGCTCGCCGCTGGCGCAGCCTGTGGACTACAGTCGCACTGCCGCCCTGGAACTAGTGGCCGAGGTTCTGGATGAGTTGCCCGAGGGCATTGTGGACGACTCCGTCTTCCGTCTGGCCGTGGCGGTGCTGGAGGAGATGCGGGTCGGCCGCGTGTGGCTGCCGGTGACCTACTTTGCGTTATGGATGAACCGCCTGATGGGCTGGATGCCGGAGCTGGGAGCATGCGTGGTGTGCGGTGAGGCGCTGCACGGACGCGCCGTGTGGTACTCCGGTGCCAGCGACGGCGTGACCTGCGAGGACGACCGCCGCAGCGGCAGCGTGGCGTTGCCCGCGGCCAGTTGCGTTGAGGCGGCGCGCATCTTCCGCACGCCGATCGCAGCCCTAGCGGCTGAGGCCTGGCCGGCCACGCGCGCGGCCGAACTGCGACGCTTTGCCGTGGAGACTCTGGAGCGCCACCTGGAGCGGCGACTGGCCAGCGCCCGCGCACTGGGGCGTAGCTGACAGCGGCCCTGCAGCCCCTGGTCTGCTACCGCCGTATGCGACAATAAACTGTTAGAAATTTGCTGGTTTTCGTTGAAGAGAGATCGAATAAGCATGCAGGCAAAGATGGAGAAGAGCGCGTTGACCTTTCAAGAGTTGCTGTTCCGTTTGCAGCGCTTCTGGGCCGAGCGTGGATGTGTGTTGCAGCAGCCGTTTGACGTGGAGGTAGGCGCGGGAACGATGTCTCCGGACACCTTTCTGCGCGTGCTGGGGCCCAAGCCGATCAATATCGCCTACGCGCAGCCCTCGCGGCGCCCCGCCGATGGCCGCTACGGCGAGAACCCGAACCGGCTCTTCCGCCATACGCAGTTGCAGGTCATTCTGAAGCCGCCACCGGTGCGCATCCAGGAGATCTATCTGGAGAGTCTGGAAGCCATCGGCATCGACCTGAAAGAGCACGACATCAAGTTTGAAGAGGACAACTGGGAGTGGCCCGTGGGCGGCGCCTGGGGCGTGGGCTGGCAGGTGATGCTGGACGGACTGGAGATTACCCAGTTCACCTACTTCCAGCAGTGCGGCGGCATGGACCTGGACCCCATCTGCGGCGAGATTACGTATGGCCTGGAGCGCATCGCCGGGTTCCTGCAGGACGTGGACTCCATCTACGACATTGTGTGGGCGATTGAGCCGGAGACGGGCCGCAAGGTGACCTACGGAGAGATTCGCCTGGCTGAGGAAGAGCAGTACTCCGCCTACAGCTTCGACTATGCCGACGTGCCCAAGCTGTGGGAGCACCTGAGCCTGTACGAGAGCGAGTGCCTGGCGCTGCTGGAGAAGGCCAAAGGCTTTGAGCAGATGGACGCACTGACGCTGAAGCGTTTCCCGGTGCTGGGTGCGTATGAACTGGCACTGAAGTGCTCGCACGTCTTCAACCTGCTGGATGCGCGTGGCGCGATCAGCGTGACGGAGCGGGTGGGCGTGATGGCACGGATTCGCGCGCTGGTGGTGGGCGTAGCGAAGATCTATGCAGCGCAGGGCGCAGCGAAGAGCCAGGCTGCACTGCAGGGCTAAGGCTGGCTGGGCAAGTGACAGGAAGACATCCGTCCAGCGACGGGGATTGAGTTGAGAGCATGGCAGATTTTCTGATTGAGATTGGCTTGGAAGAGATTCCCGCGCGGATGATTGCAGCGGCGCAGGCAGAGCTGGAGAAGCGCGTGGTAGGGCTGCTGGAGCGCGAGCGGCTGGTGGCGGCGGGTGCGGTCGGCCGCAGCTACTCCACCCCGCGACGGCTGGCGGTGCTGGTGGAGGGCGTGGCGCAGCAGCAGCAGGACATGAGCGAAGAGCTGCAGGGTCCCTCCGTCAAGATCGCGTACAAGGATGGTGTGGCCACGCCGGCGGCCGTAGCCTTTGCGAGGAAGGCAGGGGTGGCTGTGGAGGCGCTGCAGACGGTCTCAACGCCCAAGGGCGAGTACATCGTGGCTACCGCCGTCAGGCCCGGACGCTCCGCGGCTGAGGTGATTGCGACAGAACTGCCCAAGGAGATTGCGGGTCTCTACTGGCCAAAGAACATGTACTGGCGCCAGGGTCGGCCAGAGCGCTTTGTGCGGCCGGTGCGCTGGCTGCTGGCGCTGCTGGGCGAGGCCGTGGTGCCGGTGGAGTTTGCCGGGTATGTCGCAGGATCGGTTACGTATGGCCACCGCGTCCTGTTTGGCGAGCAGCCGGTGCCGGTAGCGAGCCCGGCGGAGTACGCGGACAAACTGCGTGCGGCGTTTGTGATTGCCGATGTGGAAGCGCGGCGACACACCATCCGCAAAGCGCTGGACCACGCGACCCGCGCCGTGGACGGCCTGCGCTGGCGCGAAGATCACGGTCTGGTGGATAAGTTGACGCACCTGACGGAGTGGGCGTCGGACCGCTCGGTGGTGCTGGGCAGCTTTGAGCCGGAGTATCTGGACCTGCCGGAGGAGGTGCTGGTGACCGTGATGCGCGACCACCAGAGCTACTTTGCGCTGGAAGATAGCGCGGGCAAGCTGGCACCGTACTTTCTGGCGGTGCTCAACACGCAAGCCGAGGAGACTGGCCTCGCGGTCATCCGCCATGGCAACGCACGCGTGCTGCGGGCGCGGTTCAACGACGCGCGCTTCTTCTGGGAGTTTGACCAGCGCACACCGCTGACCCAGCGTATGGAGCTGTTGAAGAGCGTCACCTTCCAGAAGGATCTGGGCAGCTACGCCGTGAAGGCGGAGCGGGTGCAGGCGCTGGCGGGCAAGCTCGGCCACATGGCAGCAGGGCGGGGTGTCGCGGTCAACGCTGAGGCGCTCAACACCGCTGCGCAGCTGGCCAAGACCGACCTGACCTGCGAGCTGGTGAAGGAGTTCACGGAGCTGCAGGGCATTGTGGGCGGGCTGTATGCGCGGGCGCAGGGGCTTGGCTCCGACGTGGCCGACGTCATCTACGATCACTATCTGCCGCAGTCGATGGACGATGCGGTGCCACGCACCGTCGAGGGCGCGCTGCTGGCGATTGCGGATAAGGCGGACACCATCGCCGGCATGTTTGGCCTGGGCCTGGAGCCGACCGGCAGCAAGGACCCCTTTGCCCTGCGCCGCGCGGTGAACGGCGTGGTGAAGATTCTTGCGGAGAGCGCGGTTGCCCTGCCGCTGACGCTGCGCGAGATCGCCTACGCCGCCACGAGCGACCAGGCGGTTGCCGCCCGGGTGCACAGCTTCCTGGCAGAGCGGCTGGAGTTCTACCTGCGCGATGCGCACCAGCAGGCGTACGACGTGGTGAAGGCCGTGCTGGCCTCGGGCAACGACGATGTACGCGACGCCGTGGCGCGCGCCTTTGCCGTGACGGTGGTGCGTGGCGGGCAGGACTTTGTAGCTGTGTCGGCGGCCTTCAAGCGCATGAAGAACATCCTGACGCAGGCTGCGGAGAAGGACGCAGCCCCGGCGGAGTTTGTGAACGCCGGGCTGTTTGCAGATGATGCAGAGCGCGCGCTGTGGGAGCGCTCGGCAGAGCTGGCGTCTGAGGTTGCCGTGCTGCGCACCGAGGCGAAGTACCACCCCGCGCTGGAGCTGATCGCAACGCTGCGTCCGCAGGTGGATGCGTTCTTTGACGCGGTGATGGTGATGGCGCCGGAGCCTGCTGTGCGGGCCAACCGCCTGGCGCTGCTGCGCGAGGTACTGGCCGACTTCTCGGGCATCGCAGACTTCTCGGAGATTGTGGTCGCCGGTTAGGTCAGGCGTTGTAGCTGGGCGATCAGTTTCTCGGCCAGTGGCTCACCGGACTCGGTCCAGAGCAGGCGGCCGGAGATGCCGCAGTGCTTCTCGACGGAGAGTGTGAAGGCGAGCAGCTTCTCGACGTTCTGCTGCAGGCGCTGCTGGGCCAGCTCTGCCGCCTCGGCGTCTGCGTCTTCCGGCAGCTCGATGGCGTCCTGCACCCAGGGCGTGTCCAGGCCGAAGTCCACGCGGATGTGGCCGTTCTGGTCAAACGACGCCTCGTCGAACTCCGGGCCGAAGCCAAGGATGCGCACGGTGGCAGGCACCAGCTTCCACAGCGGGTCCAGGCCCGCGCCCGCAGGCTCCTGCTGCCAGAGTTTCCACCGCATCTCGAACTCGTAGGCCATGTCCTCGTGCAGTTGCTCGGTGGCCTCGGCGACTGCGTTCTCAATGATGGCGGCTTCGGTGTCACGACTCTCGGCGGCGCGCTCGTCGTTGACGAAGATGCGCTGGTAGGTAGGTGCCTCGGCAAAGCTGATGGGGTAGACGGTCGCTGCTGCAACGCGCTTCTCGCCGCTGATGGCGGCGAACTGGCGCAGCACCGTGACCATCGTGCCGGGCAGGGCGTTGAAGCGGAAGTTGGGAAACCAGAGGCTGAGGTAAAGCTGATCGGCCATACCTCCAGTGTAGTGGCTGCGGGTGCGCGGGCTGCGGCAAGGGATGAGAAAATGACTGTGGCGAACGAATGCGCATCTCGGTCAAGACGTTAAGTGCTTCGCTGCTGGTGGCCGGTGGGCTGCTGGTAGCCATGATTGTGGCGTTTGTGGGCGTCGCTCACCTGCGCGCGCATCGCCAGTTGAAGGACCTGCCGGGACGGCTGGGCGCGAACATTGAGCGTGAGGCCGACGGCTATACCTACTCGCAGACCGTGGGCGGCCGCACGGTGTTCACCATTCACGCGGCCAAGGCCGTGCAGCACAAAGATGGCAACACCACCCTGCACGATGTGGGTATTACGCTCTACGGTCAGGGCGGGCAGCAGGGCGCGGCACAACGCAACGACCGCATCTACGGCAACGAGTTTGAGTATGACGAGAAGGCCGATACCGTGCGCGCCGACGGCGAGGTGCATATCGACCTGCAGGCGCCGCAGAGCAGCGGTGAGGCGGGTGCTGACCATGGCGACAACGACCACGCCGTGGTGCACGTCACCACCAGCGGGCTGATCTTTCTGCGCAAGCTGGGTGTAGCGGCAACGGAGAAGCCGCTGGACTTTGTGTATCGCGGTCTGCGGGGCCACGCCACCGGTGCGGAGTATGACACGGACACCGGTCGCCTGGTGCTGAGCTCGCAGGTCCACGTGGAGGGTCTGCAGGCAGGGCAGCCGTTATGGATGACTGCCAGCCACGCTGAGATGAGCCGCGTAACCGATGACCTGAAGCTGACGCACGTGCAAGGTGAGCTGGGACGCGACCAGGCCAGGCGTCGGCTGGAGACGGAGCAGGCCGAGGTGCGGCTGCGGCGCGACGGCACCGTGGAGTCTGTGCAGGCCGTAGGCGGGGTAAAGATCACGCAGCCCGATGGTGCCGTGGTGACTGCCGCCGCAGGCGAGGTGGCGGTAAGTGAAGACAACCAGCCCCGCCGGGCGATGCTGCGCGGCAACGTGATGCTGGTGCAGGAGACGCCGGAGCGCACGCTGCACGGCGAGTCCGACACGGCGACCGTAGCCTTTGACCCGAACGGCACGGCGCAGCAGGTGGTGCTGGAGGGGAACGGACACCTGGCTGAGCGCGTGGCAATGCCCGGTCCGCCCAGCCGAGGTTGGAGCGAGCGTGACCTGCGCGCCCGTCGCGTGGTGCTTGGCCTGGCTACGGACGCGGAGCGGCACACGCACCTGCACACAGCCAGAGCTGAGGGCGACGCACTGCTGACCGCCACGCAACCGCCACCGGCAACGAACCGGGCCGGGCAGGGGCGCGCGATGATCCAGACGCTGCGCGGAGACGTGGTGACCGCGAGCTTTGTCGCCGGTGCCGGGCAGGACCACCTGCACACGCTGCAGGCGACGGGCAACACCGCAGTGCAGCAGCAGGCGGCAACGGGTGTGATCCAGACCAGTACGGGCGATTCGCTGGATGCGCTCTTCCGCGTCGCCGCGGTGCATCGCGAGCCTGGGCCTCATGCGGTGTCCGGGCGGGCCTCTGCCGCCACACCCGAGGCTGTGGGCGATGAACTGGTGAGCGCGACCCAGCAGGGCCACGTGGAGGTGACTCGGCACGACCCAGCGGCCGCAGCGGGCCAGGCCGACCAGCACGCCACGGCCATGAGCGCCCAGTACGACGGAAGCACCCAGGCGGTGACGCTGCGCGGCGACGTGCTGTTGCGCGAGGGCGGCGATATGCTATGGGCGGATCGCATGGTCATGCATCGCAGCAGCGGAGACGCCGAGGCCGAAGGCACGGTCAAGGCCAGCTACGTTGCCGACAATGCAGCGGGGGGCTCCGTACACGTCCTGGCTGCCCGGGCACGGATGACGCACGCGACAGGAGTGATGCAGTTTGAGGCAGCGCCCCACACCCTGGCTCGACTATGGCAGGGGGGCATGGAGGTGGAGGCTCCTGTGCTGGTGATGGACCAGCGGCAGAGGCACATGGTGGCTCGCGGCCAGGCAGAGGACGGCCCTCGTCCAGTGCATGCCGTCTTCGTCAGCGCGGGCGAGGCTCATGGTGGCGCGGCCGCTCCGGGTGGCATGGCACGGCGGGGCACGTTGCGGGTCTCCAGTCGCATGCTGGTCTACAGCGACCAGGGCGCGGAGGCGTCATTTACCGGCGGCGCTGTGCTGGAGAGCGCCGATGGCCGCATGACGGCGGACCGAGTCGACATCTACCTGCACCAGACCGCCAGCCCCGGGGCACAGGCCCATGCGCCGACCGTCACCCCTGGCAGCGGCGTGGAGCGTGCCGTAGCGCTGGGCGGCGTGGTGCTGGAGCAGCCCGGCCGACGGGGCACGGGCTCGCGCCTGGAGTACACCGCGCCAGACGGCAGCTTTGTGCTGACCGGTACGCAGGGTGCGCCGCCGCGCGTGGTGGATGCCGTGCAGGGCTCGATTACCGGCAGCGTGATTCGCTTCCACGCAGGTGATAATGAAGTGACGGTCTCTGGCGGTCAGGCGGCGGCCGACGGTCAGCGGGTCAGGACCGAGATTCAGGTGAAGCCATAACGATGAAGACGCTGTCCACGGATGGAATTGGCAAGTCGTACGCAGGCCGCGAGGTCGTGCGGGGCATCAGCGTCACCATTCAGCAGGGCGAGGTGGTGGGCATGCTGGGCCCCAACGGAGCCGGCAAGACGACCTCGTTCTACATCATCGTGGGCCTGGTCCGTCCAGACGCCGGGCGCGTGCTGGTGGATGGCCACGACATTACGCGTCTGCCCATGTATCTGCGGGCGCGCAACTACGGCATCAGCTACCTGCCGCAGGAGCCCTCCATCTTCCGCAAGCTGAGCGTGGAGGACAACATTCTGGCGGTGCTGGAGGCCCAGGACCTGAGCTGGGAGAACCGCCGTATCCGCACCGAGCGGCTGATTGAGCAGCTGAACCTGGGCCACGTGCGCAAGACGCAGGGCTATGCGTTGAGCGGCGGCGAGCGGCGCCGGGTGGAGATCGCACGCTGCCTGGCGATTGAACCCACCTTCATCCTGCTGGACGAGCCCTTCTCCGGGATCGATCCGATTGCCGTGCTGGACCTGCAGGAGATCATCTTCGGCCTGAAGAAGAGCGGCATCGGGGTGCTGATTACGGACCACAACGTGCCGGAGACCCTCTCGGTCACCGACCGCGCCTACATCGTCAACGAGGGGCGCATCTTCCGGTCGGGCACGCCGCGCGAGCTGGGCCGCGACCCGGAAGTACGGCGCGTCTACCTCGGCGAGAAGTTCACTCTGGAGTAGCAACCCTGCCGGTACAACTTCTGTTGTACCCCGGGTTGGTACCTCGGTGCAGTCCCGTTTGGCATAGATGGCGTTAGACTTACAGCCATCAGAGCCCTGTTGTGTAGACTTTAAGTGCTGGTCTGTTGGTTCCGGTCTGCACTCGTTAAGCACGACAGGCACCAAACAGCTGTATCCCGGCTATTTTTTCCCAGCCGGCAGATCGGGAAGGTAACGACGTGCTGCTTCAACCCAAGCTGAATGTAAAGGTCTCCCAGCGCCAGGTGCTTACGCCGGGGCTGGTGCAGATGGTCAGCGTGCTGGCGCTGAACAAGCTTGAGCTGAAGGAGATGATCAACTCCGAGGTGGTCGAGAATCCCGTTCTCGAAGAGCTGGAGGAGTCCGGCATCAGCTTGGACGAGCGGGCCGGGCTGGAGGGCGACCGCGAACGAGCGGCCGAGGATCTGGTCAGCGAGTCCAAAGCGGAGAAGGACCCCTTCGACGAGATCGACTTCGGAAGTTACTTTCAGGATTATCTGGACCCCGGCTACAAGACGGCGTCCTCGAACTTCGAGGAGTTCGACAAGCCCTCGTTTGAGCACTTTCTGTCGCAGCCGGGTACGCTTGCCGACCATCTGGCCTGGCAACTCGGATCGCTGAAGCTGACCGCCGAACTCAAGCTGGCGACCGAGCTGATTGTGGGCAACCTGGACAGTAATGGTTACCTGACGGCTACCGATCAGGAGCTGGCGCAGGCCTGGCTGGCAGCTCGCGCACAGCAGCGCACCGAGCCGATCCCCTTTGAACGAGGCATGCGCAACCGCATGGCACCGTGGGTTGAGGACTCGGACGAAGTGGACGCGGCGGGGCTGAAGTCGACGGGATTGGATCTGGCTGCGGCCGCTGCATCCGAGGTGTCTGAGAGCGACGAGGCGGAGGCTGCAGTCTCTGCTGCGCTGCAGGTCATCGCCAAGGCTCGCGAGTTGGTAAGCTCGCTGGACCCCGTAGGGGTTGGTGCAAGAGATCTGCGCGAGTGCCTGCTGCTGCAGATTCGTGCGCAAAGGAAGGAAGCGGCGCTGGTGCTGCGCCGTCGCAGCCCGAACCAGCCAGCGCAGGGCGGCGTCTTTGACCTATCGGCGTCCATTGTGGAGAACTGCCTGCACCTGCTGCAGAAGAAGGATATGCGTGAGCTGACGCGGGCCTGTGGCAGGCCTGCCGATGAGGTGCAGGCCGCGGTGGAGTTCATCCGTACCCTGGACCCCCGTCCGGGCCAGCGCTACAACGAGAGTGAGACGCGCCTGATTGAGCCTGACGTCGCGTTTGTGAAGCGCGACGACAAGTGGATTGTGGTGATGAATGAAGAGGACCTGCCCACGTTGCGGCTGAACAGCAGCTATCGCAAGATGTTGCGCGAGAAGGACACCGAGCGTGAGGTGAAGGACTACGTCAAGGAGCGGTATAAATCGGCGATCCAGCTGCTGCGCAACATTGAGCAGCGCAAGAACACGATTGTCCGGACCTGCGACGTGATTGTCCGCCGCCAGCAGGAGTTTCTGGAGTATGGCGTCGAGGCGCTGAAGCCGATGATGATCAAAGAGGTCGCCGAGGAGATCGGTGTGCATCCCTCGACGGTCAGCCGCGCGGTGGCCAACAAGTACGTGCACACGCCGCAGGGCGTGCTGGAGCTGCGCTTCTTCTTCTCAGAGGGAGTCAACGGCCCTGAGGGTGGCGATCTGCCGCTGGTGGTGCTGAAGCGCAAGGTGAAGAAGCTGATCGAAGACGAGGACAGCCGCAAGCCGCTGACCGACGACCAGCTGGCAGCCGAGCTGCAGCGACAGGGGATTCAGGTGACGCGCAGGACGGTCGCCAAGTATCGCGAAGAGATGCAGATTCCCAGTACCCACCAGCGCCGTGTACGCTGATGACCGTATCTGCGGTATGGTTCTGGGAGGCTCTGGCATGAAGATCGAGTACACAGGCAGAAAACTGGTGGTGGGCAAGCGCCTGCAGCAGCGCATTGCTGAGGGGCTGGACCCGATTGGCAAGCTGCTCGGCGCCGGGTGTAGCGCTCACGTGATTGTGGTGGCAGAGAAGAATCGCAGGATGGTGGAGATCTCCGTCAAGTCGCGTTCGCGCGGCTTTGTCGCCAGCTCGGAGGCGCCTGAGGTGGAGCCTGCCCTGCATGCGACCCTGCGCAAGATCGAGCAACAGGCGATTCGCCACACCAAGAAGCGCACAACTGTGAAGCGCCACGCCCATGCCGAAGAGGCGGGTGTGGAGGTGCTGCCAGCCGCTGCAGAAGCGCCCCGCTCGCCAGCGGTGGCGGCGCGGCGAAGCGCCGTCTCGCGCAAGCCGATGCCCGTGGTGGTGCACTCGTTCCCCTCGCGGACCGCGCAGCCGGAGCCGCATGTGGTGCGTAGCCGTGATGCTGTGGCGCTGCGGCCCATGTCTCTGGAGGAGGCCGTCAAAGAGGCGGAGTTCCGTGACCGCGAGGTCTTCGTCTTCCGTAACTACGAGGGGCAGGCACTGGTGCTGCACCGCAAGCGCGACGGAAAGATGGAGCTGATCGAGGTTCCGTAGATCGATCAACAAATTTGCCGCTGCAGCGTAAGGCGGCGATGCTAGGATTTGGTTCATGCCAGGGAAACCAGCAAAGAGAAAGTCGGCGGCAAAGCGTACGTTGGTGCATCCTGCAGAGCTGGTCATTCTGACCGGAATGTCCGGTTCGGGCAAGCTCTCGGCACTCAAGGCATTTGAGGACCTGGGCTACTACGCGGTAGACAATCTGCCGCTGGACCTGGTGCCTCGCTTTGCCGAACTGGTGCAGCAGTCCAAGGAGAACCGGCGAGCTGCGCTGGTGGTGGACGTGCGCGAGGGCATGCGGCTCGACGACTTTCCTGCCATCCTGAAGAAGATTCGCAGAGCCTTGCCGACGCGGGTGGTGTTTCTGGAGGCGAGTGACGATGCGCTGGTCCGCCGCTTCAGCGAGACGCGCCGGCCGCATCCGATGGGGCGCAGCGATACGGTGCTGCGTTCGATCCGTGCCGAGCGCAAGCGGCTGGATCCAATCCGCAATGTCGCAGACATCGTGCTGGATACCACCAAGTTCAACGTGCATGAGCTGCGTGCGCATGTGCAGAGTCTGTTCGAGCGCGACGAGCAGGACCGCGCACTCACCATCTCGACCATCAGCTTCGGCTTCAAGAACGGTGTGCCGTCGGATGCGGATCTCGTCTTCGACGTGCGCTTTTTGCCGAATCCACACTTTGTCCCGGAGTTCCGCAAGTTGACCGGGCGGCACCCTCGTGTGGCGAAGTATGTGCGGGACTTTCCGCAGACGCAGGAGTTTCTGGACAAGGCTACGGAGATGCTGACTTTTCTGCTGCCGCACTACATCAAGGAAGGCAAGAGTTATCTGACGGTGGCCTTTGGCTGTACAGGCGGGCAGCACCGCAGCGTGTTTCTGGCCGAAGAGATGAAGAAGCGGCTGGCGGCGGCAGGCTACCGGGTGAAGGCCGCGCACCGCGATATGCCGCGCTAGGCTGGCCCATGCACTGCGCAAAACGCACTAGAATAGGGCCATGTCAGGCGGGATAGACCAGAGGAGCTACGAGATGCCGGGAGTGTGTGCTTGAGGCGCCTGTGGCGGCTGCTGCTGTACGTGCGGCCCTATCTGCTCTACTCGATGGCGTCGGTGGTGCTGATGGCCCTGGTGGGAGCCATGGCCGCACTTCGCATCCTGCTGGTGAAGCCAATCTTCGACAATGTGCTGAGCCCGGATGCCGCGCCCAGCGACGTGCTCGCCTTCCGCGTAGAGCGGCTGCATCGCAACCTGGATCTGCACTTCCTGGTGCCGCATCACTTTCATAACGCGTGGACGGTCGTGGCGTACGTGCTGGTGGTCTCAGCGGCGGTCAAGTCCGTATGCGACTACCTTGGCACCTACCTGGTGAACTACGCTGGCTTCGGCATGATCACCGACCTGCGGAATGATCTGTACGATGCCGTACTGCGGCGCTCCGTAGGCTTCTTTCAGCGGCACACCACCGGCACTCTGCTCTCCACGCTCATCAACGATATTGAGCGCGTGCAGTTTGCCATGTCCACCGTGCTCAGCGAGTTTATGCAGCAGTTGTTTACGCTGCTGTTCACAGCGGGCGTCGTCATCGTGGTGGGCGGCAAGATGGCGTGGGTGCTGGTGCTGTTTATCTTTGTCGTGATCTTATCGGCGCGGCGCATTGGCCGTGGCGTGCGACAGACCACGCGCAAGGGCCAGGACAAGCTGGCCGAGATTCAGAACATCCTGCACGAGACCATCACAGGCAACCGCATTGTGAAGGCCTTTGGCATGGAGCTGTGGGAGATGAACCGCTTCCGCAAGGCGGCCCGGCGGCTGTTTCGTGCCAACTTGAAGTCTGTCAGCGTACAGGCCATCAGCTCGCCGCTTATGGATGCGCTGGGTTCCGTAGGCATTGCGCTGCTGTTGCTCTTCGGGCGTGGTCGCATTCAGCACCACCAGATGACGGCGGGCTCGTTCATCACGTTCCTGATCGCGGTATTCACGCTCTACGATCCGGTCCGCAAGATGGCGATGTTCTACAACAGCTTTCAGCAGGCGCTGGGTGCCAGTGAGGAGATTTTCCGCTTCATGGACGCGCAGGACGATGTGCGCGAGAAGAAGCGTGCGCTGGTGCTGAAAGGCTTCACGCAGGGTATCCAGTTTGAGGACGTCGGCTTTGCCTATCAGAACGAGGGCGAGGAGCCGAAGCAGGTGCTGCACAACATCAACCTGGCAGTAACGCCGGGGGACGTGATTGCCTTGGTCGGCCCCAGCGGTGCCGGCAAGTCTTCGCTGGTGAACCTGATTCCGCGCTTCTTTGATGTGAACCAGGGCCGCATCTTGATTGATGGCCACGACGTGCGCGATGTGACCATTGCCTCCTTACGCGCGCAGATCGGCAAAGTGACGCAGGAGACGGTCCTGTTCAACGACACCGTACGCAACAACATCGCCTATGGCCAGCCGGATGTGCCGATGGCCAGGGTGGAAGAGGCCGCGAAGATGGCCTTGGCGCATGACTTTATTCTTCGCATGCCGCAGGGGTATGACACGCGCATCGGAGAAAAAGGTGCACGGTTGAGCGGGGGCGAGCGTCAACGTATTGCGATTGCCCGCGCGATTTTGAAGAACGCGCCCATTCTGATTCTGGATGAGGCGACCTCGGCGCTGGATGTGGAGAGTGAGCAATATGTGCAGGCCGCTCTGAGCAACCTGATGCGCGACCGCACGGTCTTTGTGATTGCACACCGGCTCTCGACGGTGCGCAACGCGACGCGCATCGCCGTAATCGAAGCAGGAACGATCTCAGAGATCGGCTCGCACGAAGAGTTGATGCAGCTTTCGGGCACGTATCGCCGACTGTACACCATGCAGTTCCGCGACCTGGCGCCAGCGGTACAGGACACGCAGGCGGAGGTGGCTACTGCAGGAAGTGAGGGAGTGGCGTGAGCAGCGTTTACTCCATGACGGGATTTGCCAGCAGCCAGGTGGCGCTGGAGGGCCAGCATGCCTTCACGCTGGCTGTGAAGAGCGTGAATCATCGCTTTCTCGATGTGCACCTCCGCCTGCCGTCTGGCAGCGATGCCTTGGAGATGGAGGTACGCAAGCTGCTGAAGGAGCGGCTGCGTCGTGGCCACGTTGAGGTGACGTTGCAGCTGGAGCGTCGCAGCAATACGCAGTTGCGGCTGAACACGGATCTGTTGGCGGCCTATGTTGCGGCGCATCGCGAGGCCGCGCAGCTGCATGCGATTGCCAGCGAGCCTGATCTGAACCAGTTGCTTCGTCTGCCCGGCATGATGAGCGCCGAGGCAGGCCTGAGTGCGGCTGAGGCGGCTGCGCTGGAGACAACGGTTGTGACGCAGCTGGGCAGGTTGCTGGAGCAACTGAACGAGGTTCGTGCCCAGGAGGGCGCAACGCTGGCTGCAGAGCTGAGCGCCTCAATGGAGCGGTTGCGCGGCTATGCCGACGAGGTAAGCACCCTGCGACAGGGCATGCGCGAGGCGCAGCTGGAGCGGTTGCGCGCGCGGATGGCAGAGCTGACGCAGGGCGTGGGCATCAGCGAGGAGCGCCTGCTGGCCGAGGCGGCGATGCTGGCCGAGAAGAGTGATGTGGACGAAGAACTGGTGCGGCTGCGTACGCACGTCGATCGGTTTGTGGCGTTACTGGCGGAGGGCGGCGAACTGGGCAAGCGCCTCGACTTTCTGCTGCAGGAGCTTAACCGCGAGACCAACACCATGCTCTCCAAGACGAGCAGTGGTGCCACGGGCAACGGTCTACGCATTACCGAGCTGGGGCTGGAGATGAAGTCCGAGATTGAGAAGTCGCGGGAACAGGTCCAGAATCTAGAGTAACGAGGGACACAGAGAGGCGGAGACAGCGACGCATGGCAGGCATTCTGTTTATCATTTCGGCCCCGTCGGGCTCGGGCAAGTCCACTCTGGTGGCGCAGCTTCGTTCGCTGGTGGAAGGGCTGGACTTCTCGATCTCGTACACGACCCGGGCGCCGCGCGGGTCAGAGACGGATGGGCGCGAGTACTACTTCACCACGCGAGCGGAGTTTGAAGCGCGGATCGAACGCGGCGAGTTTCTGGAGTGGGCCGAGGTCTTCGGCAACTACTATGGCACGGCGGTCTCCGCGCTGGAGCATGCACGCGAGGCGGGCCGCGATCTGCTGCTGGATATCGATGTGCAGGGCGCGATGCAGGTGATGCAGCGGCTGCCGCAGGCGATCTCCATCTTCATTCTGCCGCCCAGCCCTGAGGTGCTGGAGAAGCGCCTACGCAACCGCAGCAAAGCTGAGCACGTGACCGAAGAGGCGGAGATTCTGCGCCGGCTGGCGCAGGCCCGCAACGAGCTAAGTTATGTAGGCGACTATCGCTATGCGCTGGTGAACGATGTGCTGGATGAGGCTGTGGACGAGATGCGCGCCATCGTACTGAGCGAGCGGGGCGAGACGGGCGAAGTCGCCACGCTGGCGGCGCGCTGCCGCACAACCGAAGTCTCGCCCAAGCTGGAGACCGCGTTGCGCTCCTTTGGTCGCAGCATGGTTGCCCGATAAGATGCTTTTATAACGAGAAATTTCCATGGATTTCCGCGGAAGCTGCGCTACATTCGAGCTACGAGGTGAAATGCATGACGATTGAGAATGCTTTCCACAACAAGTACAGCCTGGTGAAGGTGGCCGCGCGTCGCGCACGGCAGCTGCAATCTGGCGCGTCGCCGCTCATTGCCTCCAAATCCATGAAGGCCTGCCGGGTGGCACAGGACGAGATCAAGCAGGGCTACGTCAAGTGGGTTGTGCCGGCGGTGCCGGGCTCTGCACCAGTCGACCTGAACCCCTAGCAGGATGCACAGCCTTCGGCCGCGGTAGCATACTGCTATGGCGCTGAATGCGGATGTGTTGCGGGCGTACGTCGGGTATCTCCGCGACCTGGGAGTGCATGACCTCTATCGTCGCGGAGATCCGCAGGCCGGGCCTGTGGAGTTCGCGGAAGAGTCGGTTGCGCCTCAGACATCCCTGCCGCAGACGTCCCAGCCGCAAGCCGTGGCCGCAGCGCAGCCGGTGGCTGTGGTAGAGCGCGTTGTGGAGCAGGTCTCCGCAATGTCCATGCCGATTCAACCTTTGCCCACGCCGGGCTTTCTGGAGGCCCCGGTGGGCAGACTTGTCAGCTTCAACGACCTTGCCCCCCTGCCTGCTGCGCCTGTCCCCGTGGAGCAGCGCGCGGCAGCGCTGCGTGCCATCCAGGAGGAGATTGGCGACTGCACGCGATGCCCGCTTGCATATCTGGGCCGCCGCAGCATCGTCTTCGCCGATGGTGATCCGGGCGCGCGACTGATGTTTGTGGGCGAGGGGCCGGGCGCGGATGAGGATGCGAGCGGCATCCCCTTTGTGGGTAAGGCCGGACAGCTGCTCAACAACATGATTCAGGCGATGGGGCTGCAGCGCGAGGCTGTCTATATCGCCAACATTGTGAAGTGTCGGCCGCCGCAGAATCGTGTGCCAGAGCCGCTGGAGGCCAACACCTGCGACCCATTTCTGCTGCGGCAGATCGATATTGTGCAGCCGCAGGTGATTGTGGCGCTGGGCGCTACGGCGGCGACGTATCTGCTGGGGGTCAAGCAGTCGCTCACCTCGCTGCGTGGACGCTGGCATAGTTGCCGAGGCGCCAAGCTTGCGGTTACCTACCATCCGGCGTTTCTGCTGCGCGACCCGCGCCAGAAGGGCGAGGCGTGGAAGGATCTGCAGATGGTGATGGCGGAGCTGGGCCTGCAGGCTCCTGCACGCAAGCCTGCCCAGTAGTCCGGGGTGCATTAAGCTGTGGAGATGGCCTTGTACTGCGATGTGGCCCTGCCCGTACCGCTGGACCAGTTGTTCACCTACACGGTTGCGGAGACGCCGCCTGTGGTGGGCGCGCGTGTGCTAGTGCCGTTCGCGGGGCAGCGTCTGCTGGGCGTGGTGGTGCGCGTGCACCAGGATGCGCCACCGGAGGGCGTGACGCTCAAGCCCGTGCAGCAGGTGCTGGATCGTACGGCGCTGCTGCCCGAGGCACTGCTGCAACTGGCCGACTGGATGGCGAAGTACTACGTGGCTCCCCTGGGTGAGGTGCTGCGCGGCATGTTGCCGCTCTCGGCGGAGGTGAAGCGGCACTTCAGGTATCGCATCACCGAGGCAGGCCGCAGGGTGTTGTACGAAGGCGCGGTCAAGGGCAGCTCGCGACGCTCCAAACTGAGCGTGGAGGACCAGAACCGCGAGTACGCTGTGCTGAACTACCTGGAGAGCGGCGAGGCCGCCAAGCTGAGTGCTCTGCGCAGCGCCACGAGCGCCGGCAAGGCTCTGCTGGAAGGTATGGTGCGTAAGCGCTGGCTGCTGCGGGAGAGCGTCGCCGAAGAGCGTGACGCTCGACGCCTGGAGCGAGTGGCCGTGCTGGTGCCGGAGGCTCGCCTGCCAAAGCTCAACGAAAATCAGACGGCGATTCTGGCCGAGCTGGCCGCGGTTGGCGGACGCATGCGCGTGGAGGACCTGCGCCAGACGCTGCCCGCCGTGCCTGAGAGCACGCTGGGCACGCTGGTGCGGCGCGGTCTGGTGGCCGTGGAGGAGGCACCGCGCGAGTTCTGGATGGGCGGGTTGGGCCTGGCTCAGGCAGGGGAGAGCCGCAAGAAGCATGCCCATGAGCACGCACTGAACGAGGCCCAGATGGAGGCGCTCAGCAGCATTGCCGCCGCCATGGCCAGGGGTGGGTTTCAGCCGCACCTGCTCTACGGCGTAACCGGCAGTGGCAAGACGACCGTCTACTTTGCCGCCATGCAGCGTGCCCTGGCCGCGGGCCGCAGCGCTTTGCTGCTGGTGCCGGAGATTGGCCTGACGCCGGCGATGGCCGGACAGATGCTGGCGGCCTTTGGCAGCGACGTGGCGCTGCTGCACTCGCAGCTGACGCCGGATGAGCGCGCCGAGCAGTGGCATCGCATTCGTCGCGGCGAGGCGCGCGTGGTGGTGGGCACGCGCTCGGCTGTGTTTGCGCCGCTGGTGAAGCTGGGCCTCATCATCGTGGATGAAGAGCACGACAGCAGTTACAAACAGGAGGAGACGCCGCGCTACCACGGCCGCGACGTCGCCGTGATGCGAGCGAAGATCGACGGGGCAACCGTGGTGCTGGGCAGCGCTACGCCAAGCCTGGAGAGCTGGGCCAACGCCGAGAAAGGCCGCTACGCCCGGCTGGAGATGCTGACCCGTGTCGCAGACCGCGCACTGCCTGCCGTAGAGCTGGTGGATATGCGCGCCGAGTTCCAGGCCGTGGGGAAAGAGGAGTTGTTCTCGCGACGACTGGTGGAGGAGACGCAGGCTGCACTGGACCGAGGCGAGCAGGTCATCATCCTGCTCAACCGTCGTGGCTACTCCTACGTCGTCATGTGCCGTAGCTGCGGTGAGAAGCTGGAGTGCGAGAACTGCGCCATCGCCATGACGTACCACAAGCACGCCGGCGGAGACATTGCGCAGCCGGGTCAGCGCTTGGAATGTCACTACTGTGGTTACAGAAGAACCGTGCCGCAGACCTGTCCGAAGTGCCAGAGTGAACACCTCTACTACCTGGGGGCCGGCTCGCAACAGGGCGAGGAGCGGCTGCAGGAGATCTTTCCCGGCGCACGCATCGGCCGGATGGACCGCGATACGGTGCGTGGCCGCAGCGACATGGAGCGGCTGCTGACGCGACTGCACGCGGGCGAGATCAACCTGCTGGTGGGCACGCAGATGATCGCCAAAGGCCACGACATCCACGGTGTGACGCTGGTAGGCGTGGTTGGGGCTGACCACGCGCTCGGCATGCCGGACTTTCGCGCCGCCGAACGCGTCTTCCAGTTGCTCACCCAGGTCTCAGGCCGCGCCGGCCGTGGGGAGCTGCCGGGCAAAGTGCTTGTGCAGACCTACTACCCTGACCACTATGCGATTCAGTTCTCAGCGCGGCACGATTATCCGGGGTTTGTGGCGAAGGAGATGCAGTATCGTCGCTGGATGCACTATCCGCCGTATACGGTGCTGGCTAACGTCGTAGTGCAGAGCGAGAAGCTGGAGGAGGCGCTGGGTTGGTCTGCCGAACTCGGCCGCTGGCTGGAGCGCCAACGCCTGGAGAAGGTGCGCGTCCTGGGCCCGGCTGCGGCACCGATCGTGCGCCTCAAGCGCATCTATCGGTACCACTTTGTCTTGAAGTCTGAGAGTCGCCAGCTGCTGAGCGAGGTGCTGCACAGAATGCTGCGGTATGCCGAGGATCAGGGCGTGCCGCGCCGTTCGCTGCTGGTGGATGTGGATGCCGTGCACCTGATGTAGGCGCGCCCGGGCGAGGAAGGGACGCGCCAGCAGCCGCCGCGGGGAGCGGCAGCTGGTTAGGTAAGCAGATGCAGCTCTTTGCCAGGCTTGAAGCGAACCGCTTTGCCCGGGGCGATGGTGACCTCGGCTCCCGTGCGCGGATTGCGCCCGATGCCGGTCTTGCGTGGCTTGACGGTAAACACGCCAAAGCCGCGTAGCTCAATACGATCGCCAGCGACCAGAGATTGCTTCATGCTGTCGAAGATGGCATCCACAGCCGCTTCGGCTTTGATACGTGGCAAACCAGTGCGCTCTACAACCCGCTGAATCAGATCCTGCTTAATCATCTTGGGCTGCCGTCCTTGGGCATGAAATATGTGGCAAAGTTCTCTCAAGTGCTTGAAAGATCGAAGCCTGAGTCTTGAGGCGATGTTAGAAACTCGAAAGCAGATTGTCAACGACAGAACGCTCCCGTAAGATGAAGAAACAATTGAGGCACCCCGGTACCAGGCAGGGGGAGCGGCCCGGAGATCCGGGTGGCAGCCCTGTGCCGAGCGCCGCAGCGGGCCAAACCGCAGATGCAGGGTAGTTGACTGGGAAGGACACGCAGCAGTGGCCATTAAGAGCGACCGTTGGATCCGCGAACAGGCGATCCATCATGGAATGATCTCGCCCTTTAGCGAGAAGCAGGTCAAGGACGGAGTGATCTCCTACGGGCTTTCCTCGTATGGCTACGATCTGCGGGTCTCTGACGAGTTCAAGATCTTCACCAACGTCAACAACGCCATCATCGACCCCAAGGCTTTTGACGAGCGCTCGTTTGTCACGGTGCAGGCTGAGAGCGTGATTGTGCCGCCGAACTCCTTTGCGCTGGCGCGTTCGATTGAGTACTTCAAGATTCCCCGCGATGTGCTCACGATCTGTGTGGGCAAATCGACGTACGCCCGCTGCGGCATCATCGTCAACGTGACGCCGTTCGAGCCGGAGTGGGAGGGGTTTGTCACCCTCGAGATCTCCAACACGACGCCACTGCCCGCGCGCGTCTACGCGAACGAAGGCCTCTGTCAGATCCTGTTCTTTCAGTCGGACGAGACCTGCGAAGTCAGCTACGCAGACCGCAAGGGTAAGTATCAGCATCAACAGGGCATCGTGCTGCCGAAGCTGTAACGGCGTAGCGCCTCCGCCCACCACCCATTCCAGGCCCACCACTCCGCACCCCGTCGTGCGGCGGGAGCAGTCCGACGATGAGTCCGTGGCGAAGACAACGTGTGCGAGTTGGCCTCGTCGCCTCGGAGCCTCTGCGTGTGGAGGGGCTGATCGCCCTGCTCGAAGATGACCTCGCCATCACTCCCACGGTCATCGATGACCCGGTGCGCGCAGACCTGAGCGCCATGGATCTGGTGCTGCTGGATGCCGGCAGTACGGACCTGCTGGTGGAACTGCTCAGCATCTATAGATTGAAGTACTCTCAGCTCAAGCTGATGGTGCTGGGGGCAGAGACCAGCTTTAGCGCCATTGAGCGGGTGATCGGGGCCGGGGCTAAGGGGTATCTAAGCTACACCGCCAGCGCAAACGAGGTCCGCATGGCCATGGACGTGGTGCTAGACGGTTCGATCTGGGCACCGCGCAAGGTGCTTGCCCGGTTGCTGGAGACTCGCGCCGGTGGCCCCAACGGCACCTCGGCCCATCCGCCCCGGGTGACACCGCGTGAGCAGCAGGTGCTGGGTCTGCTCGCCTCCGGCCGGCCCAATCGCGAGATTGCAATCCTGCTCGGCATCGACGAGACAACGGTAAAGGCCCATGTGAGCAGGCTGATGCGCAAGTTCGGTGTCGGGAACCGGGTTGGGCTCACGCTCCATGAGCAGGCTCGTAAACTACTCATGAATCAATAGTTATCTAAAAAGATGTGTTTACCTTTTAGTAAATAGTTTCCTGCACGAAGGTCTACATCCCTTCGTAACGTTGTGCCAGTGTCGGAATTCGGGCAGCCTAAGGCAAGTAATACAGACCTGGGAGAGGGGTTTGTAGAGAGCTTGTCGGGCTATCCCGGCCGGGTCTCTACAACCCCATTTTTTTTGGTTGCCGCTGCGGGTACCTTTCCCACAAGGATGCGGCGGCGTATGTCATCCGGCCAGTCTGCTCAGCTATCATCAACTCGCAAGGCGGCGGATGCGTGTCTCAGCAAGTGCTTTGATATCAGCGGACGGGCAGCGTGGTGCAACTCCTCCGCTGCGGGTGACGTCCTACGAGTGGGCTCACACAGTGTTCGATGGTGCCAATTTTTCGCGGGCATCGTCCCAAGTAGAGATGTTCAGCAGCAACAGAAGAGAGGCGACAACTACATGAGGAAACGATTGGCAGTGGTGATGTGCGGCGTAGCATTGGCAGCAAGCTCCTTGACGGCGAACGCAGCCAGTGACCGGGAGAAGCTTGCCGAGCGGCTTACGGCGGCCTCGGATGTGATCAGCGAGGTGATGTCGACACCGGACAAGGCGATTCCCAGCAGCATTTTGAGTGGCGCGTCGTGTGTGGTTGTGGTGCCCAGCTATAAGAAGGCTGCCTTTGTGGTTGGCGGCCAGTATGGCCAGGGCGTAGCTACCTGCCGGACTCCCCGCGGCTGGAGCGCGCCGGTGTTTGTTCAGTTGGCAGGCGGCAGCTTCGGCTTCCAGATCGGTGGGCAGGCGACGGACCTGATTCTGGTGGCGATGAACCAGAACGGCTTGCAGGACATGCTCAAGAACAAGTTCAAGATCGGTGCGGACGCGGCGGCCTCGGCTGGTCCGGTGGGCCGCAATGCGCAGGCCGGCACGGACTGGAAGATGAACGCCGAGTTCCTGACCTACTCGCGCAGCAAGGGTCTGTTTGCCGGCATTGATCTGGACGGCAGCGTGCTCTCCCAGAATACGGACGACACCCGCACCATGTACGGAGCGAATATTCCGTTTACCGAAGTGCTGAAGGGCAACCAGGCGACGCCGGAACCGGCCCGCCCGTTTGTCCGCACGGTGGCCAAGTACTTTGTGATTGCGAAGCAACAGTAGAGGCAGCAGATTGCCACGGCAGGAGGGAGGGGCGCAGCAGCCTCTCCCTCTTTTTGTGTTTTGGCAGCTTAGACAGAGAACGCCGAGACGATAGACTGAAGATCGGTCTGGACGAGCGAGACATTGCAGCGACAAGTGACGACACGCGAATGGTTGGAGTACGCAGCAGTGCGGCTGTTTGTGGCGGCGTTTGGAGCCCTGCCACGCGGCCTGGCCCGGGCCCTGGGTGCAGGAGTTGGGGCTGTGGCGTATCGTCTGCTGAAGCGACTTCGCCGCACCGGGCTGCGGAATCTGCAGCTGGCGTTCCCTGAGAGCAGCGACGCCGAGCGCGAGCGCATCCTGCGGGCGGAGTATCGCCACCTGGGCCTGCTGCTGGCGGAGTTCTGCCAGATGACGAAGTACACGCCCGAGCAGGCCAGCAGGTTTATCCGTTACGAGGGGCTGGAGAACTATGAGGCCGCGCAGCAGCGGGGCAAAGGGGTGTTGGTGCTGACCGGGCACCTGGGCGCGTGGGAGCTCTCCAGCTTCTATCACTCGCTGATGGGGCGGCCGATGGGGATGGTGATTCGTCGCCTGGATAATCCGCTGGTGGACGCCTTCGTCAATCGCATTCGCTGCCTGCATGGCAACCGCGTGATGCACAAGGACGACTTCGCCCGCGGACTGCTGGCTGCGATGCGTAACGGAGAGTCCGTCGGGATTCTGATGGATACGAATATGACTCCACCGCAGGGCGTGTTTGTGCCGTTCTTTGGCGTGATGGCGTGCACGGCCTCGGGCCTGGCCCGGGTGGCGCAAAAGACCCAGGCCGCCGTGCTGCCGGGCTTTCTGCTGTGGCGAGCGGAGGAGCAGCGCTATGTGCTGCACTTCGGCGAGACGCTGCAACTCGTCCAGACGGGCGACGCCGAGGCTGATGCGGTGGCGAACACGGCTCTGTTTACCGCAGTGATGGAGAGCTATATTCGGCAGTATCCAGAGCAGTGGCTCTGGCTGCACCGGCGCTGGAAGACACGGCCAGCGGGAGAGGCAGGAATCTACGGATGAGTGAGCTGCGGGGAGTGACGCTGGCTGAGATTGCGGTCCGAGTGGGGGCAGAGCCGGGCGAGTACGCCGCTGGTGTGGTGACCCGCGTTGCCGCCCCGGAGACGGCGGATGCGAGTGCGGCCGTCTTCGCCATGGAGCACGAGGCCCTGCAGCGGGCGCTGGCCAGTGGCGCTGGCTGCATCCTGGCCAGCCGCAAGTTGCGACCGAACGCAGCGGCCAGCGATGCCCGGGTAGTTTGGGTTGCTGAGGCGCGTTATGCCTTTGCCCAGCTGGCGCATCAATTGGCAGGCGAGCCGGAGGAGGCGAGCATCCATGCCACGGCGGTGATCGGCGAAGGGGTGAGCCTGGGTGCCGGGGTGGTGGTGGGGCCGGGGGTGGTGGTCGGTGCGGGCTGCGTGGTGGGCCGGCAGTGCCGGCTGGAGGCGCGTGCGGTGCTGTATCCGGGGGTGGTGCTGGGAGATCGCGTGGTGGTGCAGGCAGGCGCGGTGCTGGGCTCCACGGGCTTTGGCTACGCCCGCAACCCGCAGACCGGCGAGTATCTGCTGTTTCCGCAGCAGGGGCGTCTGGTGATTGAGGACGATGTGGAGATCGGGGCGAATACGACCATCGACCGCGGCGCGCTGGGCGAGACGCGCATTGGTCGTGGGACGAAGATCGATAACCTGGTCCACATTGGGCACAACTGTGTGCTGGGGCGGAATGTGGTGATTGCGGCGCAGACTGGCATCTCGGGCTCCAGCGTGGTGGAGGATGGTGCGGTACTGGGCGGGCAGGTCGGCGTGGGTGAGCATGCGACAGTGGGCGCAGGCGTGATTCTGGGTGGCGGCGCGGGTGTGCTGAGCGGCAAGAAGATGCGTGGACCGGGCGAGGTCTTCTGGGGGCGGCCGGCGCGGCCACTCAAGGAGTATCTGCGCGACCTGGCTCGCCTGAAGCATCGGTAGGGGAGGCGCGCATGGCCGTTGTCGTCGTGGGTGGACACTCGCGCAACCTGGGCAAGACCAGTGTGGTGGAGGGCCTGATACGTGCCCTGCCCGGGATGCACTGGACGGCGATGAAGATTACCCAGTTTGGGCATGGGCAATGCTCGGCCGATGGCGAAGCGTGCGGCTGCGCCGTGCCGGACCATCCGGTGGCAGTGAGCGAGGAGCGCGACCCCGCAACCGGAACAGACACGGCGCGGTTTTTGGCGGCGGGGGCGGTGCGGTCGCTGTGGGTGCGGACCCGGCAGGGGGAGCTGGCCGAGGCCATGCCCAGGATTCGCAAGGAGCTGGCCGAGGCAGAGAACACGATTGTGGAGTCGAACAGTCTGCTGCGGTTTCTGCAGCCGGATCTGTACCTGAGTGTGCTGAATCCTGCGGTGGAGGACTTCAAGGACTCGGCACGGCTGTATCTGGACCGCGCGGATGCGGTGCTGGTGCCCGCCGGGGAACTGGGCCAGCCCTTGTGGCGTGGCACGTCGCTGCGGCTGCTGCAGGGTACGCAGGTGCTGGCCATGCAGCCGCCAGAGTATGTGACCGCGGCGACGGTCGCATTTGTACGCCAGCGGCTGGGGATTTGACCCTGACGGCGTTGAGGCGTAGGTGGATTTAATCAAGTAACCCACGTATTTTGTCTCACTTTGCCGCATTGCGGAGAGAGAATAGAGACAGCAGCGGCGTCACTCCGCAGGGCCAGGAGCCGCTGGCAAATAGACGGCCACGCAGTGAACGCTTGACTCTCCTGACGGACTCTGGACGATGCAGACCTATACCCTGCTGGTCGTAAACCTGCTGATGTTTGTGATGTATGCAGGGGTGCTGCTGGTAAGCGCGCGCATCAATGGTGGCAGCCGCGGTGCCACGTGGTTTGCTGGGGCCAACCTCTGCCATGCCGCAGCGATTGCGGTTCTGCTGCGCGAGGGGGATCGGCCGCTAGGACCGGCGCTGACGTTGTTCTGTGTACTGGTGGTGGGCAGCACACTCATGCTGCACCGCAGCTTTGCCGAGTTGCTGGACCGTGCCAGAATGCTGTGGAGCCTGCAGCTGGTGCTGCTGGCCGTGGTCACACTCTCCACCGCCTATGCGGCGTATGCCACGCAGTCGTATCCGTGGGCGCTGCTGATCACCAGCGCGGTGCTGGGCGTGCAACTGGCGCTGGTGGCGAGTGTCGTCTTCAGCTTTGCGGGCGAGGGCGTTGAGGCGGCAGGCGCCTTCACCGGCATTACGCTCACCATCTACGCGTTTGTGCAGATGCTGCGGGTCGCGGTGATGCTGCGCTCCGGGCAGCAGTATGTGCCCTCAGGCGCGGCGTTGCAGATGGAGAAGCTCTGGCTGCTGTGCTCCCTGCTGGTGAATGGCGCCGTGGCGTTCGGGTTTATGTTCATCTCTGCGGCGAAGCTGCGGCTGGAGCTGCTGTGGCGCGCCCAGATCGACGAGCTGACCGGCCTGTTGAATCGCTGGGCGTTCAAGCGTGTGGCGCTCAAGGAGACCTTTCGGGCAAGACGCATGGGTGGGCGGCTGGCCGTGATGATGATGGACGTGGATGGCCTGAAGGGCATGAATGATCGCTACGGTCACGGCTGCGGAGACGCCGTGCTGCAGTCGGTCGCCGCAGTGCTGCAGGATACGGTGCGCGACCACGACTCGGTAGCGCGCATGGGCGGCGACGAGTTCTGCATTCTGCTGCCGGATACGGAGATGGACGAGGCGCTGAAAGTGGCGGAGCGGCTGCGCGCAGCCATTGCGGCTATGGCGGTCAAGTACCGCGGCGTCCTCCTGGAGGTGCACGCAAGCTTTGGGCTCAGCTCCTCGGACCGCAGCGGATTGAACTGGCAGACTCTGGTGGACCAGGGAGATGCGGCGCTGTATGAAGCCAAGCGTGCGGGGCGCAATCGCGTGGTGGCGGCCAAGGCTATCGGCAGCGCGGTGAGTTCCTCAGATCGTCATGGCCCGGCTGACCGCCGACGTCGTTAGCAGGTGGCATCTGCAGCGATCCGGGGTGGCGAGCTGGTGCCGTCCCATGCGGTGCCTGCGGGCCAAGAACAAGGCCGCAACCCGGGAGAGCTGCGGCCTGAGGATGCGGTGCTGTTCGGGCGTCTTTAACTAGTCCGCGGCGTCGGTGACGGCGTCCATGTAGGCAACGTCCAGCGCCGTGCCCTGCACCGTGATGTAGAAGTTGTTGATCTCCGATCCATCGGCGGTGTTGAACGCGTGCACCTGGCCACCGTAGGCGGTGTACACCTTGTGCAGGTTCTGCACCCAGCACAGGCCGGTCAGGTCGCCGTAGTAGTACATGTTGTTATCCGCATTGGGATACGGCACAACAGCGCTGGAGGAGCCCGGAGTGACGTTAGGCAGAATGGACGCCTGCTGCGATCCAAGGTCAAACCGCGTAAGGCAGTTGTAGTTCTGATTCAGCTTGGCGCGCTCGCCGTTGGCGCAGCGGCTGGAGCCGATCCAGAGCGTATTGTCGTCGGCAAACAGCAGCCGCGTGTGCGTGCCGTCGGAGATGCCGTAGGTGCCGGTGACCTGTTGCGTAGCCAGGCTGATGGTGGTCAGGTTTCCGGTAAACAAGCCATCGGGCAGCAGCTTTTGTCCTGCGACGTAGAGCGTGGAACCGTCTGAGAGAGCGACGGTCGCGCCTCCCGGGGTCAGCGTCTGGCTCTGATACACCGAGCTGTAGACCGGCGAGGTAGGAATGTTGTTGATGTTCAGCGGGCCGGTCTGCAGGGTGGTGACGCTGGCGGTCTGGCCACCGCACTCCGGGCCGCAGTTCAGGATGTAGACCGAGGAGCCATCGAGCGAGAAGTAGGCCGACTGCGGACGATCGTAGAGGTTGGCCGGGTCCTGCGGGCTGGCCACCGGAACCGCGCAGTATACGGGGTTGTTGAGCGGCTGGCAGTCGACCGCACCCAGCGTGGCGATGGCCTGCGCCGCAGTCTGGAACTGGTTCTGATTCAGCAGCACGACCCGGTAGATGATGTTGGAGTTCAGCGCCATGGCCAGCACAACGGAGTCGCCCGTATTCACGAAGGCCTTGTTCACGTTCGGGATGCTCAGGCCGTAGTTCTTGCCGGCGATTGGATCGTAGATCTCAAACAAACCTGCGGAGGGGATGGCGGCGTACAGGTGAGTAAAGGTGGCGGGTACGGCAACCGAGGAGTTGGGTGCGAAGGTGGCACCGCCGGTGGAGGCCGAGGTCTCCTTGCTGTAGTCCACGACGGCGACGCTGCCATCGGAGTTGGAGTAGACGTAGCCGCGCAGCTCCGCCGGGAAGTTCATAATCAGGCTGGGATAGCCCGAGGCGTAACCGGCAATGGGGAAGCTGAAGATGGTGTTCTGCACATTGTTGCGGATGTCACGCAACCCATCCAGCATCTGCAGCTGGCCGGTCGAGCCGTTGGCGGTAAACGACACCATGACGCGGTTCGCCAGTCTGCTGGGCGGAACCGGCCGGTTGGCATAGGTGTACTGCGGAAAGTAGTAGTAGTAGTACGCCGCGGTGTGGCACGAGGTCAGGCCGAGGCTGGCAAGCGCGATCAGGAGGCCGCAGACAATCTGGGCGCGGAGAGACTTGGCAAAGAGACTGCGGATGTTCAACGTAAATGGGCTCCAAACCTGATCGCTGGGCCATGGGCACGGCCACCTGGCTACTGCTCAAAGTATAACAAACGAGGCGCGACAATCGGCTTGCAGCACCGCACGAGAGCGATGGTTTGGTGTGGATGCAGGCCGTGGCTTAGGATTGAGGGATATGTCCATCGAGCAAACGAGGCAGGAAGCAGCGGCGCAGGCCGTACGGGCGCTGTTTGCAGCGCAGGCAGGCCTGGGTACCCCCGTGCTGTGTGATGGAGCCATGGGCACCATGCTCTATGCCCGCGGCGTCTTTATCAATCGCTGCTTCGATGAGCTGAACCTCTCGCAGCCCGACCTGGTGCGCACCGTCCACGCAGAGTATCTGCAGGCCGGTGCCGAGGTGATTGAGACCAACACCTTTGGCGCCAACGCCTTCCGCCTGGAGCGCTACGGGCTGAAGGACAAGGTGCGCGCCATCAACGTGGCAGGGGTACGGCTGGCGCGGGAGAGCGTCAACGAGATCCTGGAGAAGCAGGCAACCCAGGCCTACGTGGCGGGTGCCGTGGGTCCGCTGGGCGTGCGTCTGGAGCCGCTGGGCAAGGTGGGTCTGGATGAGGCGCGCGACGCCTTTGCCGAGCAGATTGCTGCGCTGGCCGAGGGTGGCCCGGGCGTAGGAGCCGACCTGCTGGTGATTGAGACCATGACCTCGCTGGACGAGGCGCACCAGGCGCTGCTGGCGGCGCGCCGCGTGGCTCCGCAACTGCCCGTGATGGTGATGGTGACGGTGGATGAGGAGGGCAACTGCCTGGACGGTGCCTCTGCCGCAACCGCCGCCAAGCGGCTTACCGAGTGGGGTGCCGATGCGGTGGGCTGCAACTGCAGCGCGGGCCCGGCAACGGTGCTGAGCGTCATTGAACAGATGCGCGCCGTCACCACCTTGCCCCTGGCTGCCATGCCGAACGCGGGCATGCCGCGCTCGGTAGAGGGGCGCAACATCTACATGGCCTCTCCGGAGTACATGGCCAGTTTTGCCCGCAAGTTTGTGAAGGCGGGCGCACGGTTTGTGGGCGGGTGCTGCGGCACTACGCCGACGCACACGCGCGCCATGCGCAGTGCGCTGCGTGCCATTGAGGCGCAGGAGACCAGCGCTCAGGTGATGGAGCGCAGCGGCAGCTCTGCGGCTGAGGTCGAGAGCAAGGTGGAGCCGCCACCGCTGGCGCAGCGCTCCAAGCTGGGCTCCATGCTGGCAGCGGGGGAGTTCTGCACGTTGGTAGAGATTGTGCCGCCGAAGGGTATCGACTGCTCGCGGGAGATTGCGGGCGCGGCGCTGATGTATCGCCTGGGCGTCGATGCCATCAACGTGCCAGACTCGCCGCGGGCCAGCGCCCGTATGAGCGCACAAAGCCTGTGCGTGCAGATTCAGCAGCAGGTGGGCATTGAGACGGTGCTCCACTACACATGCCGCGATCGCAATGTACTCAGCATCCAGAGCGACCTGCTGGGGGCTTCGTCGATTGGCCTGAAGAACGTGCTGTGCCTGACGGGCGATCCGCCCAAGCTGGGGAACTATCCCGATGCCACCGCTGTCTTCGACGTCGATGCCATTGGACTGGTGAACCTGGTGCGCAGCCTGAACCATGGTCTCGACATCGGCAAGAACGCGATAGGCGGCTCGACGGGCTTCACCATCGGCGTTGCGGCCAACCCCGGCGTGCCGGATATTGAGCAGGAGATTCGCCGGTTTGCCTTCAAGGTGGAGGCAGGCGCGGAGTACGCCATTACGCAGCCGGTGTTTGATCTTCGCCTGCTGGAGGAGTTTCTGCGGCGGATCGAAGGCTTCCGGATTCCGGTGATCGCGGGCATCTGGCCGCTCACCAGTCTGCGCAATGCGGAGTTCATGAAGAACGATTTGCGCGTCAGCATGCCGGAGGAGATTATGGCCCGCATGGCTGCCGCTGCCACGCCAGAGGCGGCACGCGCTGAGGGCGTGAAGATTGCGCAGGAGATGCTGGCCGAGGCCCGTGGCATGGTGCAGGGCGTGCAAGTGAGCGCACCACTCGGGAAGTACACCGCAGCTGCTGCCGTGTTGGGGCTTGCGG
>JAGWNX010000180.1 GCA_028872955.1 Acidobacteriota bacterium | reverse complement strand
CGGGCACATCACGCAGATCGATGAAAACCAGGTGGTCTTGCAGGAGCTGGTGCAGGACGCCACCGGTGACTGGGTGCAACGCACCGCAACCCTTCAATTGCAGGAGAGCAGCAAATGATGTCCCTTCGGCTTGAACGTGCAAGCGTGGCACGCTGCCTGGCCGGCGCGGCGCTGCTGTGGGGGCTGGCCGGCGCTGGCGTCGCGCATGCGGCCAACGTGCTGCGCAGCATCAATGCCAGCACCCAGGGCGGCGAGGTGGTCGTCGATCTGAGCTTCGCGCAGCCGCTGAGCGCGCCTCCGGCCGCGTTCACCATCGACCAGCCGGCCGCGGTGGTGCTGGACTTTCCCGGGGTGACTTCCGACGTGGGCATGCACGCGCTGAGCTCGTCGCAGGGCAACCTGCGGTCGGCCGACGTGGTGCAGGCGCAGGGGCGTTCGCGCGTGGTGCTGAACCTGCGCCAGAGCACGCCCTACAAGACCCGCATCCAGGGCAACAGCCTGATGGTGGTGATGGACGCGCCGCACGCCCAGCCCGCCAATGCCAGCGCCAGCGCCACCCCGGTGAGCGCGCCGATGCATTTCGCGAAGAGCGAGAACGCCCAGCAGCTGTCGCTGCAGGCGGTCGATTTCCACCGCACCCCGGACGGCTCCGGTCGCATCGTCGTCGGCCTGCCCAACAGCCAGGTGGGCGTGGACATCAGCCAGCAGGGCCAGAACATCGTCGTCGACTTTCTCAACACCAAGCTGCCCGACGTGCTGCGCCGGCGCATGGACGTGCAGGATTTCGCCACCCCGGTGCGTACCGTCACCACCTTCCAGATGGGCGACAACGTGCGCATGGTGGTGCAGCCCACGGGCGCCTATCAGCAAAGCGCCTACCAGGCCGACAACCAGTTCGTGCTGGAAGTGCATCCGCAGGCGGCCAAGCCCAACCAGCTCGTCGCGGGCAGCGGCCCCGGCTACCACGGCCAGAAGCTTTCGCTGAACTTCCAGAACATCGACGTTCGTTCGCTGCTGCAGGTGTTCGCCGATTTCACCGGCCTGAACGTGGTGGTCAGCGATTCGGTGCAGGGCAACCTGACGCTGCGCCTGAAGGACGTGCCGTGGGACCAGGCCCTGCACATCATCCTGCAGGCCAAGGGCCTGGGCGAGCGCAAGGACGGCAACGTGCTGTGGATCGCGCCGCGCCAGGAGATCATCGCGCCTGAGAAGTCCGAGCT
>JAGWNX010000179.1 GCA_028872955.1 Acidobacteriota bacterium | reverse complement strand
ATGCCGCGCCGCGGGGGAGCGGGATGTCAGGCAAGCCCTGTGCATCCGTGGTTGTGAGGTCCTCCACGGCGAAGACTGGTGCGCTCAGCTGCGCAAAACGATCCGCGTAGTGACGATGGGTGACGAGTGCTCCGATCTGAGCATCTTCCAGAATGAACTGCGTGCGGTCGGCGGGGTAAGCCGGGTCGAGCGGGACATAGGCCGCTCCAGACTTCATCACGCCCAGCAGACACACCATCATGGAGAGGGAGCGATCAAGAAACAGGCCGACAAACGAACCACGGCCGAGGCCCTGCTGGCGTAGCGCCCGCGCTACTCGTGTCGAGCGCAGGTCTAACTCGCGGTAGGTGATCGACTCGTCACCGCAGACGCATGCGACGGCATCGGGCTGCTGTTGTGCCTGCGCCTCAAAGAGATGGTGAACGCATACTGCGCGGTCATACGCAGTCTCCGTTGCATTCCATGTGTGCAGGAGGGTTGCGCGCTCCTCCTGGGTCAGCAGTGGAAGTTGCGCAACCAGGGAATGGGGAGATGCGGCGGCGGCGGTCAGCAACACCTCGAAGTGTTCGACGAAGCGCTGCATCGTACTCGGATCAAAGAGTGCTGCGTTGTACTCGAGCCGCCCGCGAAGTCCGCCGTCACGCTCGCTCATCGAGAGATAAAGATCACCCTTGACGGTTCCCGAGCTGGTCTCAATGTGCTCGATCATCAGACCCTCGATGTCGAGGCCCTCGTTGGGAGCGTTCTGCAACACGAAGTAGACCTGTGTAACTGGGTCGTAGCTCAGGCTGCGCTCTGGATGCAGCTCTTCGACGATGCGCTCGAATGGTACATCCTGCCGCGCGAAGCCCTCCAGGACGCGGATGCGTGTCTGCTGCAGCGCGTCATGGAAGCTGAGTGTTTCGGTTGTGCGGTAGCGGATTGGCAGAGTGTTGACGAAGAGCCCGATCAGGCCCTCGACCTCAGCACGCGTGCGACTGGCTGCAGGCACGCCGGTGACGACATCGTCCTGGCCGCTGTGGCGAGCGAGCAACACCTGGAAGCCGGTCAACAGCGTCATAAACAGGGTTGCGCCGCTGGCCTGACTGAGGCGCTGGAGAGCATCGGTGAGCGCAGAAGAGAGGCTGAAGCGAACCTCACCGCCGACTGGCGCGTTGGTGGCAGTGCGCGGCCTGTCCGTGGGTAGTTCCAGCAGCGGAGGTGCGTCTTTCAGCTCCGCCAGCCAGTA
>JAGWNX010000100.1 GCA_028872955.1 Acidobacteriota bacterium | reverse complement strand
GGTGGCGAACACGGCATCGCGACTGGTCTTTCGCCATTTCTGGTAGGCATGCTGGTGTGGTCCATTGGCATGTCGCTGGGCGGTGTCACGGGCTACGCCATCAATCCAGCCCGCGACTTCGGGCCCCGCCTGATGCACGTGCTATTGCCGATTCCCGGCAAGCGCGATGCGGACTGGTCGTATGCCTGGGTGCCCATCGCCGGTCCAATCGTGGGAGCCAGCCTGGCTGCCCTCGCCATCCGGTGGTTCAACTAGCCCTGAAGCCGCAGCCCGCATGAGCGGACTGGCAACGGGTGCCGTAGGAAAGGAAGTCAGGACAACCGCTGTCGTTGTCTCAACCCGCTTATCGTCGCGGGTAGGGTGAATGCTGTGAGATCGAAGCGATCGAGTGGAAGACGTGGTCTGCGCGGCAGACTCCTGGCGGGCGTGCGCTGGTGTGGGTTGGCGCTGGCTATGGTGTGGCTGCTCGCCGCCTTTTGCCTGGTGCTGTTCCGTTGGGTCGATCCGCCGACCACGGCAGTGCAGGCGCAGCGGCATGTGCAGGCTGTGCTGCGCGGTGCAAGCTACCAGAAGCGTTACAACTTTGTGCCGCTCGGGCAGATTGCGCCAGACCTGCAGCATGCGGTTATCGCGGCCGAGGATGCTCGCTTCTACCAGCACCATGGCTTTGACTGGCACGAGATGCAGCTGGCCGCTGACGAGGACATGGAGGGGGGACGCTTTCGCGGTGGCTCCACGCTGACCCAACAGCTGGTGAAGAATCTCTTCTTTGGCACGGGGCGCTCCTTTCTGCGCAAGGGTGCGGAGGCTACGCTGGTTCCGGTAGCGGAGCTGGTGCTGGGCAAGCAGCGCATCCTGGAGCTGTATTTGAACGTGGTGGAGATGGGGCCCGGCGTCTATGGCGTGGATGCCGCCTGCCACGTGTACTATGGCACCTCAGCACGGAAGCTGGGGCGCGACCAGGCAGCGCGGCTGGCAGCGATTCTGCCTGCGCCGCTGCGTCGCCGCCCAGAGCGCATGAGCCGCTACAGCGGCATCATCCTGCATCGGATGGAACAGATGGGCTGGTAAGTGGGCAGCCTATAGCGAGAGAACAAGGAGTGAAGAGAGTGAGTCTGATGAACCGAGGACCGGCAATTCCGTTCGGCATGCTTTTGGTCGCCACCATGCCTCTGCTGCTTGCGCAACCTGCCATCGCAGCCCCGCCCCCGGAGAGCTCGGTCGTGGTTCACCTGGCCGAGCTGCAGATTGATCCGGCGCACCTGGAGGAGTACAAGGCGCTGCTGCGTGAGGAGATTGCGGCGTCGATTCGCATTGAGCCTGGCGTGCTGACGCTCGATGCGGTCGCCGTGAAGGACCACCCCAACCAGCTTCGCATCTTCGAGATCTACCGCGACCAGGCCGCCTACCAGGCGCACCTGCGGTCTCCGCACTTTCTGCGCTACAAAGCGGCAACCCAGCAGATGGTGCAGTCCCTTCATCTGCTGGAGACGGAGCCGGTGATCCTGGGGCAGAGGTAGTGCGCGCGTTGTAGCTTGCCCGCCGCGTCAGCCCTCGTAGATGTATCCACTGGCGATCGCGCGGAAGCTCTCGATCTGCTGCTGCTGCCAGGCTGCATCCTTGCCCAGCGTGGCGGCCATGCAGGCTGCGACTGCGGGTGCGGCTTCGCTGGCGGCGCGTGCGTCCAGAAAGAGGGCGCGCGTGCGGCGGGCCAGAACGTCCTCGACCGTGCGTGCCATCTCATGCCGGGCGGCCCAGGCCACCTCTGCCATGCGATAGGGAAGCCGCGCGTGCAGCGGCTGAGCCAGGGTGGTGTCGTCTGCGGCCAGCGCGTCGATCGCCGCCTGGTCGCCCCCGTAGACAGCCAGTTCGTGTTCGGCATCCAGGTGGGCTGCAGCCTCGGCTGTCCATCCGTGCAGGCGGAGTTCTTGCGTCTGCGAGGGCTGCCTGGCCAGGCCTGCAGCCTCGGCGGCGACGTTGACCGTGTCCTCGGCCATGCGGCGGTAGGTGGTCCACTTGCCGCCGGTGATGGAGACCAGCTTCGACTCCGAGACCACGACCGTGTGTTCGCGCGAGAGCGCAGCGGTATTCTTGGCGCCCTGCTTGCGCACCAGGGGGCGCAGGCCAGACCACATGCTCAGCACCTCTTCCGGCTTCGGCTGGCGGCCAAAGTACAAGCCAATGTGGTGGCGCAGGAACTCGCGCTCCCCCGCCATGGCGCGCGGCTCCAGCGAGGCCGCAGGCACGCCCTCGTCGGTGGTTCCTACCACCACAGCGCCGTGCCAGGGGATGGCAAACAGCACCCGGCCATCGGCCGTCTTGGGCACCATCAGGGCGTGGGTGCCGGGCAAAAACTCCTTGGGCAGCACAAAGTGCGAGCCCTGGCTGACGGTCAGCATGGGGGTGGCGTCCTGCTCGTCCAGCACGCGCACCTCGTCCGTAAAGATGCCCGTTGCGTTGATGACCACGCGCGCCTGCACGTCGAATGTGGTTTCGCTCTCCAGGTCGCGGATGGAGACGCCGCTGATGCGGCCATTCGTCTTGTGCAGGCCCACCATGCGGGCGTAGTTCAGCGCGGTGCCGCCCTTCTCCTCCAGCGTCTGGGCCAGTGCCAGGCAGTAGCGGGCATCGTCAAACTGCCCGTCGTAGTACTCCACGCCGCCTGCCAGGTGATCGCCAACCACGGTGGGCAGCATCTGCTTCACGGTGGCCTTGCCCAGCATGCGCGAGCGGCCAAAGCTGGCCTTGCCTGACAGGGCGTCGTACATCGTCAGGCCGATGCCGTAGAACGGTACCTCCCAGGCGGAGTAGGCGGGAATGACGAAGGACTGCCGCCGCACCAGGTGGGGTGCGTTGCGCAGCATGCGACCGCGCTCCTTCAGCGCCTCCAGCACCAGCGACAGGTTGCCCTGTTGCAGGTAGCGCACGCCGCCGTGTGCCAGTTTGGTGCTGCGGCTGCTGGTCGCCTTGGCAAAGTCTGCCTGCTCCACCAGCAGCGCGGTGTAGCCGCGGGATACCGCGTCCAGCGCACAGCCCAGGCCGGTGGCGCCGCCGCCGATCACAACGACGTCCCACGGACGCGTCTCACTCATGGCCCGCTTCAGCGAGGCTTCGCGATTCATCATTACCCTTCCTGACTCCAGTGTAGCGAGCGCCGCACTGCTTCCTTCCATCGGGTCAACTGGCGTGTGCGGTCACTGGCAGAGAGGGTGGGCGCAAAGCTGCCGCCCTTGCTCCATCCAGACTCCAGCTCCTGGAGGCTCTTCCAGTAGCCAACCGCCAGGCCAGCCAGAAATGCAGCGCCCATCACGGTGGACTCCGGCGTGCTGGACTGCACCACCGGCACGCCCAGCAGATCAGCCTGCATCTGCATCAGCAGTCGATTGGCCGAGGCACCGCCATCCACACGCAGCTCCGGAATGGTGATGCCGGAGTCCGCCTGCATGGCTGCCAGCAGGTCCGTCACCTGCAGGGCAATGCCCTCCAGCGTGGCGCGGGCAATGTGACCGCGCGTGGTGCCGCGGGTCAGCCCAACGATCAGGCCGCGCGCGTCGGCGTCCCAGTAGGGCGCACCCATACCGCTCAGCGCCGGCACAAAGTACACCCCGCCGTTGTCGGGCACAGAGGCGGCCAGTGCCTCCACCTCGCTTGATGCGCTGATGATGCCCAGACCATCGCGGAGCCACTGCACAGCCGCGCCGCCGATGAAGACGCTGCCCTCCAGCGCGTACTCCGTCTTGCCGTTGATCTGCCATGCGATGGTGGTCAGCAGCCGATTGCCGGAGGTCACGGGCTTCTCGCCCGTCTGCATCAGCATGAAGCAGCCGGTGCCGTAGGTGTTCTTCACCATGCCGGGTCGCAGGCACATCTGGCCAAATAGCGCTGCCTGCTGATCTCCGGCGATGCCGCAGACCGGTACGCCGGGCAGCAGTTCGCCGATGCGCACGCACTCGCCGCTGGAGGCCACAACCCGCGGCATCATGCTACGCGGCACGCCCATCAGCGCCAGCAGCTCGTCGTCCCAGTCCAGCGTATGAATATTGAACAGCAACGTGCGCGAGGCGTTGGTCACGTCCGTCACGTGGCTCTTGCCGCCGGTCAGCTTCCAGATCAGCCAGGCATCTACCGTGCCAAAGCAAAGCTTGCCGGCCTCTGCCCGTTCGCGGGCTCCAGCCACGTGGTCCAGCACCCAGCGAATCTTGCTGCCGCTGAAGTAGGCGTCCAGAATCAAACCGGTCCGCTGCTGGAAGAGTGGCTCGTGGCCTTGCGCCTTCAGCGTGTCGCAGAAGGCGGCGGTGCGGCGGTCCTGCCACACAATGGCGTTGAAGACGGGTTGCCCGGTCTCCCGGTCCCACACCACGGTCGTCTCGCGCTGGTTGGTAATGCCGACTGCGGCAAGGTCCTCCGGTGCCAGGCGAGCCTGGTCCATGACGGCGCGGATGGACCCCAGCTGCGAGGACCAGATCGCCTCGGGGTCCTGCTCGACCCAGCCCGGCTGCGGATAGATCTGCGGCAGCTCGCGCTGCGCTACGGCGACGATGCGGCTGCTGGCGTCGACGACGACAGCGCGGGAGCTGCTGGTTCCCTGGTCCAACGCAAGGATCACACTCATTCGGTTCCGACTCTACTTTCTGGAGTACGTCGTCGTGGTTCGTCACGCGGCTACGACGGTGCGGTGGTGCCCACACCAGGACGCCTGGCTAGTCTACCGCTGGTTGCCTGCGAAGCAGCGGGCCAGAATTTCTCCCATGTAAGCCTTTACATTGTCGCGATTTTGGCGTTTAGATAGTACTGCTGTCAAGCAGGCCGATCTGCGCGTCTGCTTCGCCTCAACCTCAACCACAGGTCGCGCCCTCGCCTTCGCTGGTGACGCCTGGAAGGACTCTTCGCCGTGAAACGTTTCCTTACCGCTGCCTCCCTGCTCGTTGCCTGCCTCTCCGCCGCCGAGGCTCAGACCTCTGCGCAGCCTGGTCCCCTGCCGCACCTGGAGCAGAGGGACGGCCACTATGCCCTGATGGTCGATGGTGCGCCCTACCTGATTCTGGGCGCGCAGATTAACAACTCGTCGTCGTGGCCAGAGGCGCTCAGCAAGTCCTGGCCCGCGCTGGCAGATCTGCACGTCAACACGGTGGAGGCGCCCGTCTACTGGGAGCAGATGGAGCCGGAGCCCGGTCACTTTGACTTCTCCGGAGTCGACCTGCTGGTGCATGGTGCGCGCGAGCACCACCTGCACCTGGTGCTGCTGTGGTTTGGCACGTGGAAGAATGGCCAGGCGCACTATGTGCCGGAGTGGATCAAAACAAACCCGCAGAAGTATCCGCGCGCCATCAGTGCCTACGGCAAAGTGCTGGACGTGCTCTCGCCCAATGCACCGGCCAACCTGGAGGCGGACAGTCATGCGTTTGCGGCGTTGATGCATCACCTGCGCGAGATCGACGGCAACGACCACACGGTGCTGATGATTCAGGTGGAGAACGAGTCCGGCAGCATCGGTACGGTGCGCGACCACTCCGCAGCGGCGGATCGACAGTTTGCCGGGCAGGTGCCAGCCGCAATTGCTACTGCGCTGCATACCGGCAACGGCACCTGGGCGCAGGTCTTTGGAGCGGATGCAGACGAGCGCTTCGCGGCCTACTCCACGGCCAGCTACATCAACGCTGTTGCGCGCGCCGGCAAAGCGGAGTATCCACTGCCCATGTACTGCAACGTGTGGCTCACCTATCCGGTGCACGCGCTGGAGAATCGTGACCACGCCAGCCCAGGGCAGGAGTATCCAAGCGGTGGACCGCAACAAGGCAATATTCCACTGTGGAAGGCAGCGGCACCAAGCATCGATGTGCTGGCACCGGATATCTACACGGACGACCATGCCTTCTACCATCAGGTGGTGGAGACCTATGCGCGGCCGGACAACGCACTGCTGGTGCCGGAGACGGGCATGAGCAAGTACTTTGGCAGCAACTTGTTCTTCGCGCTGGGCCACGGAGCCATCGGGTTTGCGCCGTTCGGCGTGGACTACACCGGCTGGACGATTCCCGAGGGCCAGATGCCCGCTGCCATGGCGCAGAACTATGCGCTGCTGGGCCCACTGCAGCGCGAACTGGCGCAGTGGAACCTGACCGGAAGCCTGCGGACCGCAATCGAACAGCCAGGTATGCCACTCACCCGGTTACATTTCCCAGGCGTCGATGCCGTTGTGGCTTTTGGTTATCCGCAGCACGATGGCGAGGTTCCCCCGGGAACGCCCGACCTGAGCGGACGCGCGCTGGTCGCGCAGACCGGGCCGCTTGAGTTTGTGGTCACGGGCTTCAACGCCAGCGTCACCTTTGCCGCAACCAGTGCAGGCCAGCAGGTGGAGATCCTGCGTGCGGAAGAGGGTGCGTACCACGATGGCAAGTGGCAGATGGAGCGCATCTGGAACGGCGACCAGACGGACCGCGGCCTCAATTTTCCTGCCGCAAACACCGCCACCATCCGGATTCGGCTGCATACCCTGCCGCTGACGGCACAGGCCCAGCAATAGATCACCAGGACGGTCTCCCATGAACGTAAAGCGCAGTCTCATGTCATTGCTTGCTGTGACGGTTGCAAGTGCCGCCACGTCGGCCCACGCCCAGCAGGCAGCCTACCAGCCCACAACGCTCAACAACGTGCTGTACGGTGCCGCGTACTACAGCGAGTACAACCCCTATGAACGGCTGGATCAGGACGTCGCGCTGATGAAGCAGGCGGGCCTGACCGTCGTGCGCATGGGCGAGTCTACCTGGAGCCTGTGGGAGCCGGAGGATGGCCACTTCGAGTATGCCTGGATGGACCGTGTTGTAGATGCGATGGGCAAGGCTGGCATCAAGGTCATTCTGGGTACGCCTACGTACTCCATTCCGACCTGGATGTACC
>JAGWNX010000099.1 GCA_028872955.1 Acidobacteriota bacterium | reverse complement strand
CGTCCGCACCGTAGGGTATGGTTCAAGCTTTGGCGGCAACCCCTTGGAGCAGCACGTGGGTGTAGGCAAGGCCGAGCGCGTAGAGCGGGTAGAGGTGTACTGGCCGACGACCGGGAAGACGCAGACCTTTCGCTCCGTAGCGGTGGACCGCCGCTACCTGCTGCGCGAGGGCAGCTCCGACCTTACAGAGCTGCGCTGACGCTCAATTGACCTCCATCGCAGCATCGAGATCGAGCACGAGCGAGGAGCCCAGGATGCTGGTGCCCTGCACCTGGAGCGAGTGGAACTTCAGCGAGTCCAGCGTAAGCGTATAACCCGTGCTGGCCGCAGACTGCGTGAGCAACTTGCGCACCAGATCGGCCGCGTTGATCTTCATCTGCGAGGGTAGCTTGCGGCTGAGAAAGGGAACGAGCAGGAAGTTCAGCTCCTTGGACTTGCTGAGCTTTTCAATGCGGGCATCGCGGAAGCCGATCGACTCGCCCTCGGCGTCGGGTACTACCGAGACGTCCGCATCCGTGTTGAGCGAGACGCCAAGGCAGGTGCCATGCAGCGGGGTGCCCAGCCGCGACTGCGTGTGGACGTGCACCACCACGCGGTCGTCCTGGAATGAGACCTTGGGGTCCTCGGCATAGACGTAGCAGGGCGAGTCTGCCGTGCCGCGCAGGTAGTAGCGGCCGTCTGGCGAGTTGAAGAGCTGCGTGCGCAGCGTGCGCTCCAGCGCATTGGCTGAGACCTTGACATCGAGTGCGGACGCCGGACGCGCCGTTGCGCAGAGCAGCATGCCGCCAAGGAGCAGTGAGGTGATCATCCGAAGCATGATGACACCAGAATAACGGCTGCCTGTTGCGGTGCCGCAACAGGCAGCGGATTACTGCCGGCGTCCCCAGTGGAGATCGAGGAAGCTCAGGTACTGGTCCCAGTCGTAGGCAGTCACATCGTGCTTGCCGGTGCGGATGTGGTAGGCGACGTCGTGCTGGACAGGGGTATCCACGGGATGATCCACGGGCGGGAACTCTGTGGTGACCAGGCCCTGGTGGCCAAGCAAACGGTAGACCCTGCTGGCATCGACGGCGGAGAGGAACTCGCCACGTGGGTCAGACCACAGATCGTCCTTGGCGCTGGCCACGTAGACCGGGCGCGGTGCCAGCAGCGAGAGCATCAGGTTGCCATCGACCGGAATCTCCGTCTCACGGCCCACCCACTTGGCGTAGTTCTGGCAGAACCAGTGCGGGAAGGAGTGTTCCAGGTGGCGAATATCCTCGCCATAGCGGCGGCGGTAGAGCGACTGGCCGGCCTTGCCGGACTCTGTCGAGAGGATGATCGCGAAGCGCGGGTCCTGCGCGGCTGCCCAGTCGGCAGCCTTGCCCAGCCGCGAGTGGCCGGTGACGGCGATGCGGTGCGGGGCCACGTGGCGATCCGTCTGCAGGTAGTCCACCGCACGGCTCAACCCCCAGGCCCAGGTACCCAGTGCGCCCCAGTCCTCGGCCGCGGGAGCCGTCTGGCCCGGTGCGTAGAACAGCGGGCGAACGCCGAGCTGGATGGAGTCAGTGAAGTCAGGGTCGATATCGCCGCAGTAGATGGTGGCAAAGGCATAGCCTCGGGCCAGAACCTTCTCCACCTGCCACTCCTGGGTCTGCATGCCGCGCGTCGACTCCGCAGGTGTCTCCAGGTGGGCTGGGCCGGTTGTGTGCTGTGCGCGTGCCCACACGGGGTTCAGCCGGATGCCAGGATCGGCCAGCACGGTCTGGTTGCCGAAGAAGTTCAGGCCGATCACCACGGGGATCGGCCCATGCGCGTTTGCAGGCAGATAGAGCAGCAGGTGCTCTTTGGGGCCGTCTTCGCGTCGGGCAGAGAAGTAAACCGTGATCTGCCGGCGCAGTGCCTTGCCGCCGAGCGCCGGGGTGTCTGCCTCGTCTACGTGGAAGCGCAGCGGGATGTGCTTGGCCGCCTCCGGGGTGCGGCCGTAGACGTTCTGCTCGAAGAGTCGCAGCAGCTCCGTGCGGCGGCGCGGCCAGTCTGCGGCTGTGTTTACCCGGGAGCCATCGGAGAACGTGAGCGGATCCAACAGGGTGTAGGGCTGGATGTGGGACTCGTCGGGGTCGTAGCCGGCGGGCATCTGCGCATGGGCCAGGCTCGGCACAGTGGCAAGCAGTACGGCAAGAGCAAGAGTGCGGCGCATCATGGCTGGCATTGTCGCACCCCGGGCAGTGGTCTGACGAGTTGCCCGGGATGGACCTAGGTGCCTGTGATTCCGCCCGGCGGTATGGCGTTCTGCTGCAGCACGGCGAGCAGTGACTGGTAGAGCCGGTTGCGGGTCTCGAACCGCTCGGAGGCGCGCGTGACGTAGCGGACGATCAGCTCGACGCCGGCAGAGGCCGGTCGCAGATTAATGTCAGGCTCGGCGGTGAACTGGAGCAGGCTGTTGTGGCGACCGGAGCGTTGCCACTCGGCCTCTGCCAGGGTGCTGTCCTTCTCCGTCTGCTGCACCACCACCTGATGGATGCGCTCGATCTTGGCGTAGGTGTCCTGTTCGGAGGGGATGGAGAGGGAGATCTCGTCCCACATCCATTGGCCTGCGGTGGAGAAGTTGAAGAACTGACCGCGGATCGCAAAGCTGTTAATGAAGCTGACGCGACGGCCGGTAGGGTGGCCGGTGTCGGTCCAGTTGCCGGTCTCCAGCAGCGTGGTGCGGAAGAGACCGACCTCAACGACCTCTCCGGAGACGCCGTTGATCTCCACCGTATCGCCAACGCGGATGCCGTGCTTGCCCATCAGGACGAACCAGCCGAAGAAGGCGACGATGAAGTCCTGCAGGACAACGGTGAGACCGGCAGTGACCAGGCCGATGATGGTGGGCATCTGTGCGGGCGGGCCGAAGACGAGCATGGCCACCACCAGTAGGCCCAGCAACTGCACCGCGAGCTGCAGCATGGTGCGTAACGTGGCCATTCTGCGGTGGTCCAGGCCGTTTTGTCGTGTCAGGCGACCAACGAAGGCGTCGGCAACGATGGCCAGCATCACGACGATCAGGATGGTGATCATGCGCTGCAGGATGAGGTGCAGCAGCAGGCGGTGCTGGACCTGCACCTGGGCCGACCAGCGGGAGTAGATGCCTGTCAACTGCTGCAGGGTCTGAATGCGGTCGTCGTAGATGCTCAGGAGCTGGTGCTGCTGCCGCTTCAAGGTGATGGTCGCAAGTCGCGTCTGTGTCGTATCCGACGGATTCGCCACAGTTGCGACACCGGCGCTGGCCTCCAGCGTGTTGTGCTGCGCTGCCAGCGTACTGGCATCTGCGAGGGACTGCTGTTGTGCCTGCTGCAGCAGCTGGAAGCGGCTGCGCTGGTTCAGCCATGCGCGGACCAGATGGGCCAGCGTGCGGTACTGCTGTGCCGACAGCACGGCGACCTGACCGGTGTTGCTGGTCTGTTCGGCGTCAAACTTTGCCATGGCGGCTTCGCGCGCTGTCAGCTCCTGCTGAATGCGGGAGCGCTGATCGCCCGAGGCTCGAGCCAGGTCCTGTTGTGCGTCGGCCAGCTCGTCCTGGTCCAGCCCGAGCTGCTGCTTGGCCACGGCCAGGTCATCGGAGTCCGGCGGGGCAGCGGCGTTGTTGTCTACCGGGTGAGGGGTAAGCTGCGCCACCAGCGCATCGTCGTCCTTCACAGTTTGCTGCAACTGCGCAACCTTTGTGGCGAGTGCCTGCGCCTCCCCGGTCAGGGTGCGCTGCTGCAGTGTGGCCTGGCGGAGTGCCGCGGCAAAGGCCTGGTCCACTTCGTGGTCAGCCAGCCGCTGCGCCTGGTGTGCGTAGTCCAGTTCCTCCTGGGTGACGGCCAACGGGACCAGAGCCTGAATCGTCTGCCAAGGCGTCTGGTCAACCAGTGTGTGCTGGGCGGCTGCCGTTCGATTGCTTCGCGAGAGAAAGGAGAAGCTGGCCACGGAGTCACGCGTGAGCCACGAGCCGGTGACGACAAGCACAAGTGCCCCGCACAACAGCCCAAAGAGCAGCATGCCTGTGCGGCCCAGCAGGGGGTGCCGGGGTGCTTGCTGGGGGGGAGGGAGAGGAGAAGATGTCATCGAGTTCCAAAGCTGCGCAAGGCTTTGCGACTACCGCGCGCTTCTCTGATCATAAAGTACTTAGCTCTGCTTGGTCATGGAATCTATTTTCTCCTCTTGCGACAAGCAATCTGAAGTGGTATCTGTAACCCATCTAGGTCGTATTGCGAAGTGAATTCGCACGGCCTGCGGCCTCTCGCGGGTTGGGTGCTCAGGAGAGGTATGGCCTGAGCGAAGCGGCGTGATTTGTTGGAAACGCAGGACTTCGTCGCTGCGGGTCTGCTTCGATCGTAGGACCGGATGCGCACTACAACGACGGTAATGTTACTGAGCGGGCTCTGTTTGGTATGAAACGTGCTACCCAAGTTGTATAGCTGCAGCTAGTAGCCATAAGTATCGTGCAACTAGCTCGTAGCAATACGGGCACGTTTGTAGAAGCTGCCTCAACGTTCCGCTTTCCATCAGGGTTGCTGGTTACGGGGATCGAGGTTGATTCAAGAACGTGTGAGTCACAGGCCTCCTGGTATCTGCCAGGAAAAACAACCGAGGAGAAGCAGACATGATCAATCGTTTTCGCACTCTCGCCATGAACCTTCACAAGGACGAAGCCGGTCAGGATCTGATCGAGTACGCGCTTGTGACCGCCCTTATCGCGTTCGGCGCCATCACGGGTATGAACACGGTAGCCAACGGCATCAACAACGCGTTCAGCGCGGTCAACTCGAAGCTCACCAGCGCTCTGTAGTCGGCGGGTGGAATCGCGAGACCAGGAGTGAGTGGCAGGTCGAGAACCAGCGACCTGCCGCAACACTTCTCCTCCTTGGCGGCGCAGGTACGAGGACCGTATCGAAACGGAGCAACCACTCCGGCGCGGTGCGAGCCGAAGCGACAAAGATCGAAATCTGCAGTACTCGACGGATGCAAGTTGATTGGGCCGGATCCGAAGAGCAGGCGAGAACAGTGGTGGAGCAGGCTGTCGCAGCACGGAGCTGGCCTGGCAGCAACCTCACTCGCGTAATTATCGCAAAGGTGTTTCGAAGTGAACACAGAGTCGTCCTGAAGGCAACATTGGGCGATCGTAAGAGTTTTTGTCTCAAAACAGGCAACGGGTTGAGCAGAAGGAAAGTATGCACCTCGGATACCTCATCGCGGCGGTCGCAGTTTCAGTCGCAGGAGCAGTTACAGATGTACGCACGGCTCGCATTCCGAACCGGCTGACCTACACTGCCATGCTGCTGGCGCTCGCGGTACACACGATGACGGATGGCTGGAGAGGGACACTGCAGTCGCTGGGCGGCTTAGTCCTTTGTGGCGGCATCTTTTTTGTGTTGTTTGCACTGCACGCGATGGGCGGCGGTGACGTGAAGATGATGGCTGCCGTGGGTGCCCTGGTAGGACTTGCGCACAGCGCAGAGGCTCTGATTGCCAGCTGTCTGTGCGGCGGTGTGATGGCGCTGATTTATATGTTCGTGAAGAAGCGGACGAAGAAGACGTTGCAGAATCTGGGCTCGCTGGTACAGCACCACGCGATTCAAGGTGCTGAGGTCCATCCGGAGTTGAACCTCTCTAACCCGGATGCAGTCAAGATGCCGTACGGAGTTGCGATTGCTTCAGGAGCGATTGTGGTGTTTTGCATGACGCTCTGGAAAGGCTGAACGGATTATGGATATCCGCAGAATTACGCTGGCTTTATTTGTCGCATTCCTGGTGGCCCTTGGAGCTACCTATGTGACGTACTCGAAGATTCGTAACATCCGAACGGCCACGCCTACATCGGTTCCGGTAGTGGTTGCAGCGACCAACCTGAACCCTGGTGCGCCGCTGACTCGGGACGGGCTGAAAGTGGTGGCGTGGCCAGCCGGTCTGCCGATCGCAGGCACAGCGTCCAAGATTGAAGACGTCGTAGGGCGCGCGCTGATCTATCCGCTCTACGTTAACCAGCCGCTGGTGGCCAGCTACCTGGCAGAGCCGGGCTCTGGAATCGGCCTGTCGGCCAAGATTCCCGATGGCATGCGCGCCACCTCCATCCGCTCCAATGATGTAACTGGCGTGGCGGGCTTCCTGTTTCCAGGCTCACACGTCGATGTGGAGCTGACCTACCGTCCAGACCCTGCTGCACAACCACAGACGGAGACGATTCTGCAGGATGTGACCGTACTGACGGCGGGGCAGACAACGGAGCCGGACCCCAAAGGGAAGCCCGAGCCGGTGAACGTCGTCACGCTGCTGGTGACTCCGGAAGATTCACAAAAACTCGTTCTGGCCAGTCAGGAAGGAACAGTGCAGTTTGTACTACGGAACGGTGCTGACCAGGCCCATGTGGCCACGACGGCAGCACAGATGTCTGCCATGGGTGGCCTGCAGTCCAAGCCTGTGGCCAAGTCGTTGTTGAGCGAGAAGAAGCACACTGCCACAGTCAAGCCGTCGAATGTCTTTACGGTCGAGACCATCGCCGGTGACAAGCACACGATTGACAAGTTTTGAAAGAGCAAGTGAGGCGGCATCGATATGACGAGTCCTAATGGTTTCACCAAGACGATGGTGCAGAAGTCCGCACTGGCTATGCTGCTGCTGCCGGGCATCGCCTGCAGCCAGGCCAAGCAGGCTGCGGCACCAAGTGGGCCTGCGGCTGCTGCTGCGAGCGAGGCACCCCAGGACCTGCCCGAGACGGAGTCCGTCCATATTCTGACGGGACGCTCCGTGGTCATCAACCTGCAAACCAAGGTCAAGCGGATCTATGTCAGCAATCCAGCCGTGCTGGAGAGCGTGACCAGTAGTCCGCTCCAGGTTGTGCTGACGGCGAAGGCGCCTGGCTCCTGCAACGTGATGCTCTGGGACGTTGATGGCCACACGCGGCTGTTGGACGTTA
>JAGWNX010000178.1 GCA_028872955.1 Acidobacteriota bacterium | reverse complement strand
CATCTGGGGCAGGCCGGGAGTGGTCTTACCGTCCGCGTCCACTCCGTTGTGGAGCGGGGCATCCGCGTAGCCGCCCTGAGCCATGGGAAGGTTCAGCTTGCTCTTGGTGTCGTCTATCCAGGCGAGCAGCTGCTTCTGCGCAGTGACGCGCTGGACGCCTTGCTGATAGCCGGCGACCTTGGCTTCCATCGCGGGGTCTACGTTGCCGAACGCAGCCGCTGATTCACCCTGGGAAACCCCAGCGGAACCCTGGGCCATCTCTGCGTACATCGCGGGGCGCTGCATCCGCTGATCGGCCACGTTGAGTGCGGCAGCGAGTCCTGCAGCCTGTGAGGGTGCGCCGGTCGCGTTGAGGGACTCAAAGACCCCCAAGGAAGTCTTGGGAGTCTCGGTGGGGCCAAAGCCGCTCGGCTGTGCCCCGACATTATCTACGGGCCTTGGCATGTGATCTCCTTACGATCCGGGGGCTGCGCGGGCTATGCCGAGGTTGGTCATCATCCTCGCACTCGCATACGCGCTGCCGCCGGCCACTGCCGAACTGAGCGCAGTGCCGAGGAAGGTCGGAGACGAGGCTTTGGAGTACAACTCGGACTGTGTGTTGGCGACACGGGACAGCTGCTGGTTCTTCTCATTCTCCATGATCAGCCCAGCGTCGTTCGCTTGGTTCATGTTCGTGGTCTGGAGGCTCGCCAGGAACGAGCCACTGCCGAGGTTAACGCCGGCTCCGCCGGCAGCGACAATGCTCTGGGCCTTAGCCGCACGAGCGTTCTCCGCTGAGACGTTGAGTTGCTGGCCGGCTGCCGCAGAGATCTCTTGTCCCTGGATGGCGCTCTGGGCCTCGATGGCTTTGCCGGTGGCGGCTGCCTGCTGATGCTGGGCGAAAGCCGACATCGCGGTGGAGGCGACTGCCATGCCTACCATAATTGCTGGAGGACACATATCACACCTCCTTTACGAAGCGGATGAAAGGGATCTTCGCTACCCCGTATTCGGGGAACGTGTGATCGAAAGTAAAGCCGACCCATTTGAGCCAGCGGAGATTGGTTACGTGGCGAGCGTCGATGACGTTCATCAGCCACTTGAATCCTTTGCCCATCTCTTCTGCGTAGGGCTTGGAGGTCGTTAGGATTTCCTTACGATGCCTGGGGAACTCCTCATGAGCGAGGAGCCACACAATGCCTACGCTGGGATTATCGGGGAGTGGGCCTACCCCGAAGATCGCATACACGCCGTGATCGCCAATTGCGGCCCAC
>JAGWNX010000177.1 GCA_028872955.1 Acidobacteriota bacterium | reverse complement strand
GAGAGTTGTGCATGCCAGTGGAGAAACACCATGCACAGTGGAACGCGAAATAAGTTTTACAGAACGAAATATCAAGCCGCCGACCCCTGCAGCACGCCAGCAGGCACACACCGCACAGAGCACACGATGTCCACAAGCGGTCGAAGCAGGCGGCAGAGCAGTGCTGTTAGGAGTTACGCCTGCAGGCAGCGCATCGGAACTCCTGTTGGCGTGACCGCGATGTAGGTGCAGCAGGGCCTGCGCATGCGCTGTGCAGCAAGCCGGTGCATTTGGAGCACTGCCGGACCTGATCGCTCGCAAACAGCGGCTCCTTGCAGGCCCTGCACTCTCCAAGCACCACATCGACACCTTGGTCCGCCTTCTCCTCCACAGCAGCGACAGCAGCGGCCTCGGACTCGGTCTCACTGTCCAACGGAAAGTCAGGCTCGGCAGTGTCGGTGTCCGACTTCTCCGTTAGTGATGATTCCTCATCAGAGGCATCAGATGGGCTCTCCGCATTGTGGCTTGACTCTGCAGCCACAGGTGATTCGTCATCCGACACCGCCATCCGCTTGGAACGCAGCGGCCGCCGCGGAGGAACACGCTGCTGCCGCTTCCCCTCCAGTGCAGGTGCTGCCTTCTCATCCTTGCCCTCAGCTGCGCTCTCCTTCCGCGCGCGCTTCTTGGGCGGCTGCCTCCCGCGCGGTGCCTTGCGTTTCTTCCCCCGCCCTGGCTTCCGCTTCTTCTTGTCAGCCTCAGCATCCTTCTCCTGCTGCCGCTTCTCCTCGGCCGGCGAAGTGAGAATGCCCCCGTCAGGCATGTAGCGGGTCTTGCGGCGTCGGCCGGGCGCAGGCAACTCAGGAATGTCCAGGTGCTCCTCCAGGACTTCCGCCTCCACTGAAGCCGCCTTCAGCTCCTCCTGCGTGTCGGGATCCTTCTCCTCTTGCAGCAGTGCCGCCAGCCGCTCGCGCTCTGCTGTCCGCGCATCCTGCGACTTCTTCAGCTCAGCTCGGTTCTTCTCCAGCGCCAGGACCAGCGGAGACGGATCGAGCGTGTCAAGACACGTTTTCTTCCAGCCCGCCGTCACCACGTCCGGCTTGAACGACTCCTGTAAAGCCAGCTCAACGATGCCCGCCACCTGCTCGCGCTTCAGGCCCACAAATTTGGAGAGGTTGTAGCCAACACGCTTCTTTAGCTCAGCACGCAGGCCCTTGTGAAGGGCAACGTCGAGAACCTACTCACCCCGGACAGCGATAAGAGTTCATCAAGCAGGAACACCCACCGCAAGCTTC
>JAGWNX010000176.1 GCA_028872955.1 Acidobacteriota bacterium | reverse complement strand
ACCGTCTGCTGGTCGTACAGCCAGCTTGCGTACTGACACTCCAGCAACAACGATCCTCCGGTCTGGGGCACGGCATTGACAAAGAGCTCGAAGTTCTCGGCGCGGCGCGGGTTGGAGTTCAGCTGGACCTGCAACGAGCCAAAGTCGTCGAGGTTCATCGCCTGGTCGACGTTGAACATGACCGGAGCCAGCGGAACACGCGAGGGGTCGCGCTCGACCAGCAGCTTCTGCAGCAAGGTGCCGAAGGTGTAGTGCTGGTGCTCAAAGGCGTCGAGCACCGAAGCCTGCACTTGCGAAAGCGACATCGCCAGTGGCGCCGCCGGATCCGGGGCGAGGCGCAGCGGCAGCAAGTTCACCCCATGGCCGACGGTGTGTTCAAAACCCGGTAGCGTCTGGCCCGCCGCAGGCACTCCGACGACGACCTCGTCGTTGCCCGACAGGCGTTGCATCAGCGCGCCGAAGCCGGCCAGCATGGTGGAGAACAAGGTTGCCCCGCATCGCGCACCGTACTGCCTCAGCGCGGCAACCAGATCTGCCGGGAGGAGGTGGTCGACGCGCTGCGACGCGAAGCCCCGGGAACGGCCTCGCGGATGGTCGAAGGGCAATTCCAGTACTGGCGGAAGGGTGGCGAAGCGCCCGAGCCAGTAGCTTTCGTCGGCGTTGGCTTCAGCCGAGTCGTTGCGCTCGGCCAATGCCCGCGCAAAGGCGGCGAAACCTGCAGGCGCGGGCAGTTCGTCCCGTCGTCCGGTCAGCAGCAGCCCCAGGTCGTGCATCAGCACCCCGAACGACCAGCCGTCGTAAACCATGTGGTGGGCGCTGAGCACCAGCGCCGCGTGGTCATCGGCCAGCCGCAGCAAACGGGTGCGCAGCAGCGGGCCGTTGCGCAGGTCGAAAGGGGTCGATACCGCTTGCCGCGCCGCAGCCTGGAGCGCGGCTTCGCGGAAGGCCGGGCTCTGCGCGCGCAGGTCGTCCACCGGCAAATCCAGCTGCAAGTGCTCGGCGATGAGCATCTGCTCGCCATCTGCGCTGAAGGTAGCGCGCAGCGCGTCGTGGCGCTCGACCAACGCCTGCAGCGCAGTGCCCAGGGCCGCGATGTCCAGCGATCCCTTCAGGTCCAGAGGGATCGACTCGTTGTACGCCAGCGTGGCGTCGCCGCCGAGCTGGCAAGCCAGCCAGATCTCCCTTTGCGCCTCGGTACTCGGCACCGCCTCGGCGAGGGGCGTGGAATCGGCAAAAGGGTCGTAGTCGACCGGGCTAAACGGGGACGGGTGGGGCT
>JAGWNX010000033.1 GCA_028872955.1 Acidobacteriota bacterium | reverse complement strand
TGCCAATCTGAATCCGAAGAAGACGGCCACCTACAACTGGGAGGCCAACGGCGGCAAGATCGCCGGCACCTCGGGCACGGCGAACATCGACACCAAGGACGCAGCGCCGGGCACCTACACGGTGAAGGGTCATGTCTCAGAGGGTGTGAAGCCCGGCCAGATGGCAGACTGCACCGCCAGCTACACGGTGAAGCAGTTTGATCCGCCGACGGCGACGGCCTCCGCCAATCCTTCGACGCTCAATCCTGGCGATTCGTCGACGATTACCTGCAACGGCGTGAGCCCGCAGAATCGTCCGCTGACCTACAGCTACAGCTCCACCTCGGGCACGGTCACGGGCACGGGCTCGACCGGCACGCTCTCGACGGCGGGTGCGGCACCGGGCACGATCACGGTGACCTGCAACGTTGTGGACGACAAGGGCCAGACCGCTTCGGCGACGACGACGGTAACGCTGAACGCGCCTCCGCCGCCGCCCCAGCCGAAGACCTCCAGCCTCTGCACCCTGGACTTTGCCCGCGACAAGGCACGTCCGGAGCGCGTGGACAACGAGGCCAAGGCCTGCTTGGATGACGTCTCGCTGAACCTGCAGCGCAGCTCCGATGCGAAGCTGGCCGTGGTGGGTAACGCTGATGCCAAGGAGAAGGCAGCAGCCGCACGTCACAACAAGCACAGCAAGAAGAAGGTGGATCCTGCTGCGTCGCGTGCTGTGAATGCCAAGGACTACCTGGTTTCCGAGAAGGGTATCGATGCTTCGCGTGTGTCGGTCTACACCGGCTCTGCCGATGCGAAGGACGCTACCACAACTCTGATTCCTGCTGGCGCAACGCTGGACACCACGGGCATGACGCCGGTGGACGAGAGCGCTGTGAAGGCGAAGCCCCGCACTCCGGCAACGCACAAGAAGAAGGCTGCCACGAAGTAGTCTGATTCAACGAAGCAGAAGTAACGCGCAGAGGCTGACTGGGGATAACCCAGTCAGCCTTTGTGTTGAACGGGCCGTACTGACGCAGAGGCCAATCGGTGGGCGATTGGTATGAAGGATCAAGACAGGATGCAACGAACGATGAAGTGCAGGACGTTATTCCGGTCGTCTCGCTGGTTTGCTGCAGCAGCGCTTTGCGTGATGCTGGCTGCTGGAGCAGCCAGCGCGCAGCTGGTGCGGTGGCTGCCGTTTGGGCCAGATGGTGGCGATGCCCGCGCCTTCGGTGCCGATCCGCACGATCACCGGCACCTGTTTCTGGGCACGGCGACGGGCTGGATCTATCAGTCCCACGACGGTGGCAGCCACTGGGAGCGGCTTGCGCAGGTGGGGCATCGCAACGACCTGGTGCTGGACAATATTGTGGTGGATGCGCGGGACTCGCGGCACCTGATCGTCGGGGCCTGGGTGCTGGATCATCCCGATGGCGGCCTGTATGAGAGCCACGACGCCGGGCAGAGCTGGACCCGGAGTGCCGATCTTGCCGGGCAGTCTGTGCGTGCCCTGGCGCAGGCGCCCTCAGACGCGAAGATTCTGGTGGCGGGAACGCTGCAGGGCGTCTACCAGTCCAGCGACGGCGGCAGCCACTGGCGGCTCATCTCGCCGGCGGGCAGTACCGAGATCCACGAGGTGGAGTCGATTGCGATCGACCCGACCGACCCGCGCGTCATCTACGCAGGTACCTGGCATCTTCCCTGGAAGACGGCCGATGGCGGTGCGCACTGGAAGAACGTGAAGAACGGTGTGATCGATGACTCGGACGTGTTCTCGATCATCGTGGATCCAAAGCAGCCGAAGGTGGTCTTTGCCAGCGCGTGTTCGGGCATCTACAAGAGCGAGGACGGCGGCGACAAGTTTCGCAAGATTCAGGGGATTCCCGCCACGGCACGACGAACGCGTGTGCTGATGCAGGATCCTCAGCGGCTGGAGACGGTCTTTGCCGGCACCACGGAGGGGCTTTACCGCACAGACGATGCAGGCACCACCTGGGTTCGCACCACGGAGCCAGAGCTGATTGTGAATGATGTGTATGTTGACCCTGCGGACTCCAAGCATGTCCTGCTGGCGACAGATCGCGGCGGCGTGCTGGCCAGTCAGGATCGCGGCACCTCGTTTGTGCCCTCGAATGCAGGCTTCTCCGCCCGCCAGATTACGGCCTATGTGGCCGAGGCAACGCGGCCCTCGCACCTGTATGTGGGCGTGGTGAATGACAAGGAGTGGGGCGGAGTCTTTGCCAGCAGCAACGGTGGCTTCAGCTGGGAGCAGGACAGCACCGGTCTGCTGGGGCGCGACGTCTTTGCCCTGGTGCAAGCCTCGGATGGCAGCATCCTGGCCGGCACGTCGCATGGCATCTACCGCTTGAATACCGGGGTCTGGACCCGCGTCGGTGATGCCGCAGCCAGCCGGGAGCAGGTGGCTGAGCTGGCGGAGCGTGGCCAGGCGCTGCCGGTTGAGCCCCGGCCAGCCGCCCGGGCCGTTGCTACGCCTGTGGCGAAGCGGCACGCCGGGCACGGCGGCAGCCCCGCGCACACGCCTGTCCGGTCGCAACCTGCCGCGCGAGCAGTGAACGACTTTGATGGCAGCGTGCTGGCCATGGCCGTACTGGGCGATCGTCTGTTTGCCGCAACCACGGAGGGGCTGCTGACCAGCGTGACCGCAGGCACCACCTGGACTCGTGTGGAGGCGCTCGGTCTGCAGTCGCTGCAGTATGTCGCTGCAGCGCAGAATGTTGTGGTGGTGGGCAGCCTGGCGGGCGGTAGCGTGTCGCGAGATGGCGGCAGTACCTGGAAGCCGCTCACCTTGCCCGCCGGCGTAACGCAGTTGACTGCACTGACGGTGGATGCGACGGGCGGGGTGTGGGCCGGTGGCCGCGACGGTGCCTACTACTCTGTCGATGGCGGCATGAGCTGGTATGCGCCGGAGCGCGTGGTCATCCGGGACGTGAACAACATCTACTCGGACGCCGCCAACGGCCGGGTGCTGATCACGACAGGGAAGGGCACTATGGTCTTTGCCGTGCGTGTTGCGGACCACGTGGCCCGGTACTGGGATGCAGGCTGGAGCCTGCGCTTTGTGCGTCCGGTAGGCGACTACCTGGTGGGGGCCACGTTGTTTGATGGCATCGTAGTACAGCCACGCATGGTGGACTCCCGCGAGGTGGCGCAGCACGAGCCAACCCAGGCAGGACTAAAATAGGGGGGAGAGGGAGAGCTATGCAGGAGCCGCGCGCACGACACTCGTTCCAGACCGATGACAAGACGCTGCTGCCCATTGCCGACAAGGTGATGGCGGGCGAGCGGCTGAGCTTTGACGATGGCGTGGCGCTCTACCGCACGGGCGACATTCTGGCGGTGGGCTGGCTGGCGAACTGGGTACGCGAGAAGCTGCACGGCAACCTGACCTACTTCAACGTGAACCGGCACATCAACCCGACGAATGTTTGCGTGGCCTCCTGCCGGCTGTGTGCGTTTGGCCTGAAGAAGGGTGAGGCCGGCACCTACACCATGGCGCTGGAGGAGGCCTGGCAGACAGCGGCCTCGGGGTACAGCGAGGCGGTGACCGAGTTCCACATCGTCGGCGGCCTGCATCCTGACCTGCCGTTTGAGTACTTCCTCGATCTGGTTCGCGGCCTCAAGGAGCGATTCCCCAAGGTGCACATCAAGGCCTTCACCATGGTGGAGGTCGCCTTCCTGGCCAAGCGTGCCAAGCTGAGCATTGAGGACACCCTGAAGCGGATGAAGGAGGCCGGTGTGGACTCCATGCCCGGTGGCGGTGCAGAGATCTTTGCGGATCGCGTCCGCCACATCATCTGCGACCACAAGATCGACGGTGGCGAGTGGCTGGAGACCGCGCGCAAGGCTCACAAGCTCGGGCTGCGTTCCAACGCCACCACGCTCTACGGACACGTGGAGAACGATGAGGATCGCGTGGACCACATCCTGCGGCTGCGTGCGGTTCAGGATGACACCGGCGGCTTCCAGACCTTCATTCCACTCTCCTTCCACCCGGAGAACACGGCGCTGGAGCATATCCCCAAGACCACGGGCATGATGGACCTGCGCCAGATCGCCGTGGGTCGTCTGCTGCTGGACAACTTTGCCCACGTGAAGAGCTACTGGCAGATGGTCTCGCCCAAGCTGGCCCAGCTCTCGCTGCGCTTTGGTGCAGATGATATTGACGGCACGGTGATTGAAGAGAAGATCTACCACGAGGCCGGGGCTACCACTCCGCAGGGCATGCGTCGAGCCGATCTGGTTCGCCTGATTACCGAGGCCGGGCGCGAGCCGTTTGAGCGCGACACCCTGTACCGCGCCGTGACCCGCAGCGAAGACACCTTCACCGTCGCGGTCTAGCGTGCAGCAGCCATCCGGCGAGGTAAGCAGGCGACAGCGGCTGGTGCGTGCGGGCACGGCGGTGATTCTGTTTGCCGCCACCGCCGCCATGACCCTGTGGCAGAATACCCACCAGGCCGTGCTGTGGGACCTGAGCTACCTGCTGGACAGCAGCGATCGCATGGCGCTGGGGCAGGTGCCCTATCGCGACTTTCCCTTTGTCCATGCTCCCATTACCTTTCTCACGCAGGCGCTTTTGGTGCGGCTGTTTGGCCGTGTCTACTGGCACCACATCGCGTATGCGGCTATCGCTGGCGGTGTGGCCACGCTGTTGACGTGGCGGCTGCTGGCTCGCCTGTTGGCGGGTCGTGTGCGCAGTGCAGAGCCGCTGGCAGCGGTGCTGTGCCTGGCGCTGGTACCGCTGGGCATCTACAGCGTCTATCCCCATCCGATCTACGACAGTGACTGCGTGCTGTGGTTGCTGGTGGCGCTTTGGCTGTGGATGCGGGCCGACTGCGCCTGGACGCGCTGGCTGGCTGGTGTCGCACTGGTGGTGCCCGTGCTGGTCAAGCAGAACATCGGTCTGCCGGTGCTGCTGGTGGCCGGGGTGTTGCAGGTTGCGTTGGCAGTGCGGCGGGGGCGGGCAGGGCACAGCATCCGCGAGCCGCTGCAGGTGTTGGGGGGCATAGCCACTGCCAGCGTGGCCTCGCTTGGGATCCTGCAGGCTACTGTGGGGCTGCGCAACTACTACCACTGGACCATCTGGTTTGCCGCGCAGCGTCGCCTGCCGGGCATGGGAGCGATGCTGGCGGCGTATCGGCAGCCCCTGTTGCTGTGGAGCCTGCCCGCCGCGCTGGCCTGCCTGCTGCTGCTGCGAGGGGGGCAAGCAGCCTGGCGCCGGGCCGCAGTCTTGTACCGGGCCGCAGCGCTGGCACTGCTGGCCGCACCCTGGGTGTATGTGGCAGCCCAGTTTGTCTGGCTGGGCGATGCAGATGACCGTGCCGATGCGCTGCTGTCGCTGTGGCCGCACCTGCTGGTGCTTTCGGCTGCGCTGGCCGGGTGGGGCCTGGTGTGCAGGCCGTGGAGCAGGCGCTCGCTGCTGGTGTGGCTGCTGCTGGCTGCCGTTCACGGCACGTTTCTGTCGCAACAGCTTTGGGGCTCGACCTACGCAATCTGGCCGCTGCTGGTGCTGCTGCTGGCCTTGCTGCTGGTGCAGGTGCCGGAGCTGTCCTGGCCGCTGGGAGTGGTTGCGAGCCTGACGCTGGTGGTGTGTGGCGGCAGCTACGCGTTGAGCGAGGAGCGGCTGAGCTACAACCATCTGGAGGGTGCCGTGCAGCACGCGCAGTTGCCGGCACTGCGTGGCATGGCAGCACCCGGCCCGTGGGTGCCGCGGCTGGAGGCACTGGTGCGCGACACGGCACACAGCATTCCGCCGGACGCGACCATTGTGCTGCTGCCCGGGCAGGACCCTTTCTACTATGCCTCGGGCCGGGTACCGCACTTTCCCGTGCTGCTGCTGGACCGGGCGACGAACCCGTACTCGCCGGCAGAGCTGGCGGCAGCCATGCAGCAAGGCGGAGTGGATTGGCTGATCGTCAACACGCAGCTCCAGCTGATGGAGCCACCCGTGGCAGATTACGACGCTTACCTGCACGCCGCTGAGGCTGGCCTGGTACTGGACCACGAGGTGGCCGGGTACCAGATATGGCGCAGGCCTGCCGAAGGGCACCAGCCTGGACACTTCTTTCCTCGTTACTCCCCAGTAAACTAGTGCGATGGACAAGTTTGTAGTTCGTGGTGGCAACCCCCTGCTCGGAACCATTAAGGTCTCTGGCGCGAAGAACTCAGCCCTGCCTTGCATGGCAGCAGCGATTCTGACCGAGGATGAGCTGATTCTCGAGAACATCCCGCAGGTGCAGGACATTGAGACGGAGCGCAAGCTGCTCTCCAGCATGGGGGCAGAGGTCGAACTCGGCTATGGCCGCGCCCAGCATCGGACGCACATCAAGTGCAGCCTGTTGTCCGACCCAATTGCCAAGTACGAGATTGTGAAGACGATGCGTGCCAGTTCGCTGGTGCTGGGGCCACTTATCGCCCGTACCGGCATGGCCCGCGTCGCCATGCCAGGAGGCTGCGCCATCGGTGGCCGCCCCATTGACCTGCATATCAGGGGACTGGAGGCGATGGGCGCGACCATCACGCAGGATCACGGATATCTGGAGGCACGCTCGCCCAACCATGGCAACGGACGTCTGCGCGGCGCGCACATTCTGTTCGACAAGATCACCGTGACGGGAACCGAAGACCTGCTGATGGCGGCCGTGCTGGCCGAGGGCGAGACCGTCTTTGAGAACTGCGCCCGCGAGCCCGAGGTCACCGACCTGGCCGCGCTGCTGGCCGCCATGGGCGCGCGCATTGAGGGGGCTGGCACCAGCACCATCCGCGTGCAGGGGGTAGAACGCCTGCACGGCGCACGGTATCGCATCAACCCGGACCGTATCGAGGCGGGGACGTTCCTGATCGCCGGGGCGATCACGGGCGGCGACCTGAATGTGGATGGCTGCGAACCGAAACACCTGGGCGCGGTCATCTCCAAGCTGGAACAGTGCGGCGTCAAGATCGACGTGAGTGAGAGCTCCGTGCGCGTGCGCTCTGGCGGCGAGCTGAAGGCCTCCAACATCTCGACCGAGGAGTACCCAGGGTTCCCGACAGACATGCAGGCGCAGTTTATGGCGCTGGCAACCCAGACCGAGGGCACGACGATTGTGACCGAGAATATCTTTGAGAACCGGTTCATGCATGTGCAGGAGCTGAACCGCATGGGGGCCAACATCTCGGTCTCGGGTCGAACCGCTACCGTCACCGGACGAACCCGGCTGCAGTCGGCTGCCGTCATGTGCTCGGATCTGCGCGCGTCGGCGTCGTTGGTGCTGGCTGCGCTGGTGGCAGACGGAGAGACCATCCTAGACCGGGTCTATCACCTGGACCGTGGCTATGAGAACTTTGAAGATAAGCTGCGGGGGGTAGGAGCCCAGATTCGTCGTATGGGAGAGGTCTTCTCCAAGAACCGTCGGGCGACGGATCCAAGATAGCGCGGGCTGGCGCGTGGTGCCGGAGTCAGGGAGACTCCTGAAGGGAAGCAGGAGAGGCGGTAAAAATGGTCACCTGGAGCGGATGCTGCCAGGTGACCTATGTCCTTCAACTATCTACTCTTACTGCGATGCTTGCGTACACTCGTTGGAATTGAGTGGCTGTTAGGCGCGGGCCAGCTTGCGGCGCGCGATGCCTGCCAGGCCAACCAGTCCGGTACCGAAGAGCAACAGGCTGGAGGGCTCAGGAACCGCGGTGGTGATGAAGTCCTGCGGAGGACCGTTACCCTGCCATGCAGCCCAATCGCTCGCGTCCGGGATGTAGATGGTGTAGTTCTCGAAGAACGTCAGGGGCAGCGTGCTGGCTGCGGTTGACGCTGCGCTGAGCAGGTTGTAGATCGGCATCGTGTTGATCTTCTGCGAGCTAACCAGCGCGTTGACGCCGGAAGGATCGAAGATGTCCCAGGCAGCGAGCTGAATGTCTTCCACGGAGTAGGTGTTGCCGCTGAGCTGGCTGAAGATGTATGCCTCTTCCTTGTACTGGGTCAGCAGGCTGCCGGAGCCGGTCGTCCAGTTGTAGGGGGTTGCCAGCCAGGTCTCACCGTTCGAGACCGTGTTTGCCAGATCCAGGCACATCGCGCTGGTGATGTTGCCGTTGATCGACAGGGTATACGGGTAGATGGGATCGATTCCGTAGGGGCCAGGAGGCAGCGGAATCACGTAGTTGTTCGAAGTGCCCAGCAGCGTGAGGGTGTCAGCCTTGGCGACAGACGAAGATGCAGCCAGAATCGCCAGGCAGATAGCGGGAATGAGAAGTGCAAGTTTGTTCTTCATGGGGTGGTTCTCCTGGCGCTCGTTGCGCCCGTTATGCAGGAGGTTCCGGATCGTGCTGGTTGCTCTTGGCAACTCTTTGCACCGGTTTCCTGCTCTCTGGCGGGTTTCGTTTCCTGGACCCGGCAGAGATTCCTTGGTTTAGGCCGCCTCTGAAGGAATCTCCGAAGGTCGTCCTGGCCTACCGCTAATCTTGCGTTACGCCATGTGTGTAGCAACCGGTGTGCCATTCGCCCCAACGGGGAATTCCTACTGAAAACGGGGGATTTTTGCCCTGTATGGGCTGCAGAAAGGGGAAGGTGTGCAGCCAAATGCATGCCTCGAAGGGAAAAAGGAAAAACTTTTCCCTCGCGAAGTGGAAATTGCATTCCCTCGCATGCAGGGAGACGGCAGGATCGTCTGCGGAGGAATCGTGCCGCAGACGCAAAAAACGCGGCCAAAGGCCGCGTTTGCAAGGGAGTTAACGTGAGAGGTTACAGCTCCAGGCGGGAGTCCTCGATTGCCAGCCGGACGTTGCCGTCAGACTTGGCCAGGCGACGAACGGCCTCCATTTTGTCGACGTTGGCCTTCAGCATGACGACGGCGATGGGAATCGACTTGCCGGCGGACTTGATGGTCCGGATCGCCGTCTCACGATCGATGTTGCAGACCTTCATCAGCACACGGATGCCGCGCTCCACCAGCTTGGCGTTCTTCATGTGCACGTTGACCATCAGGTTGTCGTAGACGTAGCCGAGCCGGGTCATGGCGCCGGTGGTGATCATATTGAGCACCATCTTCTGGGCCGTGGAGGCCTTCATCCGCGTGGAGCCGGAGATGACCTCCGGGCCAACCTCAACCACAACCGTGGTGTCCGAGACCTCGGCCAGGCCAGTGTTCACGTTGCAGGTAATGCAGGCCGTCTTGGCGCCACGTGCGCGCGCATACTCCACCGCGCCGATCACATAGGGTGTGCGACCGCTGGCGGAGATGCCGATGACGATATCCTTACGCGTGGGGCGCCGGCGTGCGATGTCGCGCTGACCGATCTCCGGCGAGTCTTCGTTCACATCCGATGCCGAGGCAAGCGCCTTAGGACCGCCGGCCATGATGTACTGCACCTGCGCCGGCTGCGTGGAGAAAGTGGGCGGACACTCCGAGGCGTCCAGTGCGGCAATGCGTCCGCTGGAGCCGGCACCGACGTAGATCAGCCGACCGCCATCTCGCAAAGAGCGCGCTACGGTGTCAATCACAATGGCAATCTCGGGCAGTGCCTTCTTTACGGCGGCGGCTACCTTGTTGTCTTCGTGATTGATGATGCGCGCAATCTCCAGCGCCGATTTGGTGTCGAAGTCTGCCGAAGCAGCATTGACGTTCTCGGTGACAAGAACGTCCAGATCGACAACGCCGCGATTGATTGTCTTGGTGGTGTTTGGATCTTGCATGGTCAGGGTAGCCATAGTGCTGTACCTTATCGTGCCCCTTTTATTCTAGACCGATTGAAACCCTTTTACGACAGGAAACGTGACGGAATCGTGGTCAATCGTGTGGTGCCCGGTGTTGATGCAGATACCGTGCGACGCAGCCGGCACAGAGCCCGCGCGCCTGTTACGGACCTACACAACCGTTTATGATGAGTGCAGGAGAGAGCATGTCCGACGCAAGCCAGCCGCAGACCACACCCACGCCGCCCCGGGCAGAGACGCGCCAGGCAGCGCAGAGCCGCGTGGTTCGGGTATGGTTCCGCGACCTGTTCGTCTCGCTGATGGTGTCGGCCTTCATCATCACGTTTCTGTACCAGCCAGTGCGGGTGGAAGGCACCAGCATGCTGCCGGAGCTGCGCGATCAGGACCGGCTGTTCGTGAATAAATTCGCCTATCGCCTGGGAGAGATTCATCGCGGCGATGTCGTGGTCTTTCTGTATCCCCACGACCACACCAAGAGCTACATCAAGCGGGTGATCGGGCTACCGGGTGATACGGTACGCATCGACAACGGGCAGGTGTATGTGAACGGCAAGGCGCTGGATGAAGCCTATGTGCCCATGCGTTACCAGGACAGCCGCTCGCAGCCGGAGCTGCTGCTGCCCGCCAACGAGTACTGGCTGATGGGAGACCATCGCTCCATCTCGAGCGATAGCCGCGATTTTGGCCCGGTCGATCGCGGGCTGATCTATGGCAGAGCAGCGTTCGTTTACTGGCCCGTGGATCAGGCCGGTGTCGTGCGCTAGTCTACCGATTCAAGCTCGCACGCATGAGAAAAGGCCCGCCAGGATTTGACTCCTGCGCGGGCCGTTTGCTGTCGTCAGGGAGCCTATACGGCAGAGTTCAGTACGATGCTGGCGAAGCTGGCCGGTTCCAGCGAGGCGCCGCCCACCAGCGCGCCGTCGATGTCCTCGAGCGCGCAGAGTGCGGCAGCGTTGTCCGGCTTGACGGAGCCGCCGTACAGGATGCGGGTGCTGGCGGCGATCTCAGCGCCCAGGGCGGCTGCGATCTCGGCGCGGATGAACTTGTGCGCGTCGGCGGCCATCTCCGGCGTCGCGGTCAGGCCGGTGCCGATGGCCCAGACGGGCTCGTAGGCGATCACCAGCGGCTTGGCTGCGGCAGGGTCGATGCCCTCCAGCGCGATGGAGACCTGCAGCTTCAGCACGTCGTTGGTCTTGCCGGACTCGCGCTCTTCGCGGTGCTCGCCGACGCAGACGATAGGCACCAGGCCGTGGGCCAGCGCAGCCTTCAGCTTCAGGTTGACGGTGGTGTCGGTCTCGTTGAAGTACTGGCGGCGCTCGGAGTGGCCGATGATGACGTGGCTGACGCCCAGCGCGTTGAGCATCACGGGCGAGGTCTCGCCGGTGTACGCACCGTTATCGTGGTAGTCCATGGTCTGCGCACCGGCGCTGACGCCCGTGCCGGCAACAGCAGCAACGACCGTGGGCAGCGAGGTGGGCGAGGGGCACAGAACGATCTCGGCATGCGTCTGCGCTGCAACCAGCGGCAGAAACTCGTTGGTAAAGGCAGTGGCCTCGGCGGGCGTCTTGAACATCTTCCAGTTGGCGGCGATCAGTGGCTTGCGCATTAATTAGTAGTCCTATGTTGAAATAAGATTCGTATGCCTAGTAATTGAAGAAGTTGAGGCTGGTGAGGCCACGGTGCGTTAGCTGCATCAGCCAAACGATGGCAACGACATCACCGCAAAACCATGCCACCAGTTGCTTTTTAAGTGCACTCTTATAGAGTGCTTGACGAGCCCATTTCTTGTTGACAGATTCGCGTTCGGTTGCATCTAGCGTGTAATCTGCAGCGTCATCCCGATTCAAAAAGAACCATCGGGTGATGATCCAAAGAATTAGGAGAATCAGTAGCAAAAGTAGTGTTCCCCATAATGGAAAGGTAATCGCAAGTCGAAATGCATCGGCACTCGCAGCTAGAGCCGAAAACAAACCAAAAACGATCATTATTCCAGTAAAGATTTTTACTCCGTCACTGAAGCTATCTTGTGGAGCTTCAGCACTATTCGTGGTTGTAGCCGGCATCACTATTTTCCATAACGTAATGGCGGCTAACAAGAGATAGAGCGACAGCCAACAGAAAACAGTATTCGCTGCAGCGTCTATCCCTTCCGGATCGAGTTTGAAGCTTTCGAGCATGGAACGCTGGTGTTTTACTTCTCAGTGAGTGCCGCGACGCCGGGCAGTGTCTTGCCTTCGAGGAACTCGAGCGAAGCGCCGCCGCCGGTGGAGATGTGGGTGATCTTGCTGGCCACACCGGACTGCTGCACCGCCGCGACGGAGTCGCCGCCGCCCACGATGGTGGTGGCGTTGGCGTTGTTGGCCACCGCATTGGCGATAGCGTTGGTGCCCTTGGCGAAGGCCGGCATCTCGAAGACGCCCATCGGGCCGTTCCAGACGATGGTGTTCGCCTCGGCGATCTCGTTGGCAAACAGCGCTATGGACTTGGGACCGATGTCGAGCGCCATCAGGTCAGCAGGGAAGGGGCCGTCGCCGTCGAAGAGGCTGGTCTTCGCATCGGGCGCAAACTTGTCGGCCAGCACGTGATCGATGGGCAGCAGGAAGCGCACGCCGTTGGCCTTCGCCTTGTCCAGCGCTGCCTTGGCGATGTCGATCTTGTCGGCCTCGAAGAGGCTCTTGCCGGTGGTCTGGCCCATCGCGTTCAGGAAGGTGTAGGCCATGCCGCCGCCGATGATGACCGCATCTGCCTTGTTGAGCAGGTTATCGATCACCATGATCTTGTCCGACACCTTGGAGCCGCCGATGATGGCGACGAAGGGCTTGATGGGGTCGGTCACAGCCTTGCCCAGGTACTCCAGCTCCTTGCTCAGCAGCAGGCCGGCGGCAGACTGCTTGACGTAGTGCGTGATGCCTTCAGTAGATGCGTGGGCGCGGTGCGCGCTGCCAAAGGCGTCGTTGATGTAGATGTCGCAGAGGCTGGCGAGCTGCTGGGCAAAGGCCGGATCGTTCTTCTCTTCTTCGGCGTGGAAGCGCAGATTCTCGAGCAGCAGGGTCTGGCCGGGCTCCAGGTTGTTCGCCATCTCCTGGGCGATCTCGCCGACGCAGTCGGGCGAGAAGGCGACGTTCTCGCCCTCGTCGATGACGTGGTCCAGCAACTCGCGCAGGCGGTCCACCACGGGGCGCAGGCTCATGCTCTCCACCGGCTTGCCCTTGGGGCGGCCCAGGTGCGAGCACAGGATGACACGGGCCTTGCGACGCAGGGCGTACTCGATGGTGGGAATCGTCTCGCGAATGCGCGTGTCGTCGGTGATGACGCCATCTTTCAGCGGAACATTGAAGTCGACGCGGATGAGGACGCGCTGGTTGGTCAGGTCGAGATCGCGGATAGAGAGCTTCGGCATTCAGGTTCCTTAGGTGAAATTGATACAGACATGATAGCCGGTTCGGCCACAGGTTGGCGGCGATCCGGGAAAAACTCCCACCATCCATCGGCTGCTGGGCAGACACTGCGGGAGAGTCTACTCTGCGGGCTGCTGGCCCGCTGGGGTTTGCCGCCCGGGACGCAGGGAAAAGCCCCGCATGCCTGGTGGCTATACGGGGCTTTGGTTCTGCGTGAGGTAAGGCTTAGAGGCCCTTGGCGACGAGGAACAGGATCAGGTCCTTGACGCGGTTGGAGTAGCCCCACTCGTTGTCGTACCAGCTGATGATCTTGCCGGTGTTCCCGATCACCTTGGTCAGCTTGGAGTCGAAGATGCTCGACAGCGGGTTGCCGCGGAAGTCGCTGGAGACCAGCTCCTCATCGGTGAAGCCGAGGATGCCCTTCAGCGGGCCCTCTGCCGCAGCCTTGATGGCGGCGTTGATGGAGTCAACCGTGATGGGCTTCTCCGAGGTGAAGGTCAGGTCCACCACCGAGACGGTCGGGGTCGGGACGCGGATGGAGAAGCCATCCAGCTTGCCGGCCATCTCCGGGATGACGAGCTTCAGCGCCTTGGCGGCACCGGTGCTGGTCGGAATCATCGACAGGGCAGCGGCGCGAGCGCGGCGCAGATCCTTGTGCGGGGCGTCCAGCACAACCTGGTCGTTGGTGTAGCTGTGGATGGTGTTCATCAGACCATTCACGATGCCGAAGGTCTCGTGCAGCACCTTGACCACAGGCGCCAGGCAGTTGGTGGTGCAGCTGGCGTTGGAGATGACGTTGTGCTTCGCCGCTTCGTACTTGTTGTCATTGACGCCGAGCACGAGGGTAATGTCCTCGTTGGTCGCCGGGGCCGAGATGATGACCTTCTTGACGGTGGAGCCGAGGTGAGCCTTGGCCTTCTCCGCGTCGGTGAAGAAGCCGGTGGACTCGACGACGATCTGTGCGCCGACCGAGGCCCAGTCCAGCTTGGAGGGGTCGCGCTCTGCGAAGACCTTGACCTGCTTGCCATCGATGGCAACGTAATCGGCACCGTAGGTGATCTCCTGCTTCAGGTTCCCGAGGATGGAATCGTACTTGAGCAGGTGCGCCAGGGTGGCGGGGGTGGTGAGGTCGTTGACAGCGACGAACTCGATGTCGGGGTTGCCGAGGGCGCTGCGGAACACGTTACGGCCGATACGGCCGAAGCCGTTGATACCTACCTTGACTGCCATGATTGCGATGAGCTCCTGTTGTGATGAAGCGTGTGAAGTGAGATGCGAAGCGTGGAGCGCAGCGGTCTCGCGAAACGCTCCATCAAAATCGAATGCTATCACTCAGTCAATCACGTTGCAATGGAGGAACAGCTGTCCGCGTGGTTTCCTGCCGGGGTTACTTCCTGCGATTCCTGGATTTGCGGCTGCGTTTCGGGGTGTGTTACAAGCGTCTTATGCGCGAATTGCGCGAATGGATAAGCAAAACAATGAGAAGACGCTCCAGACGTGGACCGAATGAGTCGGAGTCCACTGGCAAGAGCGGGCAGGAGCTGCCGTCGAACCAGCCAGCTCCCCTGCGGCCTGATTACCCGGAACTGATTCCGGCACCCAAAACCGAGGCGGCGGTGGAACCGCTGCCAACCCCGCCACTGAAGGAAGAGGCACCGGCTGCCATCGCCGAGCCCGAGCGCAAGATCGAGGTGGAGACCCAGCCCGAGCTGCTTAGCACGCCCCCGTCGGAGCCGGTTGCCGTGCGTGCTCCTAAGGGCTATGTGGTGCTCACCATCGGGCTGCCCGGCTCTGGCAAGACCACCTGGTACAAGCGCCGCGGTGTCACGCCGCTGTCCAGCGACCTGCTGCGGACGCTGTTGTTTGACGACATCACCGAGCAGCGCTATCAGGGCCTGGTCTTCAGCACGTTGCGCAGTCTGCTGCGCGCCCGGCTGATCGCCAAGATGCCGTGGAACTACGTGGATGCGACCAACCTGAGCGCCCATGAGCGCCGCCAGTGGATCAAGATGGCCAAGAGCTTCGGTTACGAGGTGCACGCCGTCTTCTTTGATGTTCCGCTGACGGTCTGCATGGAGCGCAACAGCAAGCGCGAGCGCTCCGTGGCAGACGACGTGATGCAGAAGATGGCAGAGCGACTGAAGCCGCCGACCTTCAAAGAGGGCTTCTCGAAGATCACCGTGGTGCGCGTGAAGGGACAGCCGGGCATGCTGGCCGTCTCTGCTGCCGACAACGCCGTGAGCTCAGAGGAGAACAATCCGGCTGCTGCTGAAGAGGCCGGTGAGGATAGCGGCCTGATGCGTTCGCCCGAAGCGGCCGAATAGGCAGGGAATAGGCAGGCAAGAAGGCCCGGAGCACCCGGAACTGCGGCGACGCAGGGAAAGGGGCCCGGGCTTTTTCTGCTGCGGCTAGCCCGTCCGCCTATCCAGGTGAGAGGATTAAGCCGCGCCTGCGCACGCTGGCAAGGCGCCCGGAGCTTCAACCATGTCTCAACCAGAGCCTTGGCTGCGCGGCACCCTCGCGGAGTACGACACCCTGCGGCGCGCTGTATTGCATGCGTTGCAGTTAGCCGCTGAAGACGTTGCCAGGTGGACTGCGGAGTTGACGGACGAGGAGTTGGAGGCGCGCCCCCTGGAAATGGCCTCCGTTGGGTTTCATCTTCGCCACATCGCACGCAGCCTGGACCGTTTGCTGAGCTACGCCGAAGGCGAGCAGCTCTCAGACCGGCAGATGCAACTGCTGCGCAGCGAGATGACCAGCCATGGCCGCGAGCAGACGATGCTGGAGTTTGCCGAGGGGCTGGAGCTGGCTGCTGCGCGCGTAACCCGGATTGATCCGGCGAGTTACGAGAGCCTACGCGGCGTGGGGCGCAAGGCGCTGCCCACCGCGGTGGGGGCGCTGCTGGTGCACTGTGCGGACCACACGCAGCGGCACGTAGGGCAAGTGGTGACCACCGCCAAGGTGGTGACGGCACTTCGAGGCCGGGCATAGTGGAGGAGGTGGCAGCATGGCACAACGAGCAGTGATCCTCGCAGGCGGAACCGGAGGACTGGGGCGTGCTGCCGTACAGGCCTTTCTGGCGGCTGGAGACCAGGTGGTGGTGCCCTATCGGCGCGAGCAGGAGTTTGCCGCGCTGCAGCAAACGGTCGGTGCCGCAGCCTCGCGGCTGACTGGCGTGGTGTCGGATGTGACAGACCTGGACTCCGTGGCCGCTCTCGTTGCCCGTTGCGCGCAGCAACACGGCCGGGTGGATGTGCTGGTGAACACCGTGGGCGGCTACGCAGGCGGGGTAAACCTGTGGCAGACCGACCCTGCCGTGCTGGAGCAGCAACTCACGCTCAATCTGCGTGCAGGTTTTGTGCTGGCGCGCGTGGCGTTGCCCTTTATGCTGGCGCAGCGTAGCGGAGTTGTGGTGAATGTAGCGTCGCGAGCGGCGGTGGACCATGGCGCGGGGGCCAGTGCCTACGCGGCATCCAAGGCGGCGGCAGTAGCGATGATGGACTCGCTGGCTGCTGAGTTGCGGGGCACGGGGGTGCGGGTCAACAGTATTTTGCCCAGCATCATCGACACCCCAGCCAACCGCAAGGCCATGCCGCAGGCGGACTTCTCCCGCTGGCCGCAGCCAGAGGCCATCGCCGAGGTGATTCTGTTTCTCGCCAGCCCGGCGGCGCGGGTCATCCACGGCGCTACCATTCCGGTGTACGGCGCAGAGGTTTAAGTTGCGGCGTAGCAGGTCGTACCACTCATGCGGTACTATTCGTTGGCTGGAAAATTCGCATCTTAAATAATTTCCAATAGGGACGATTACGATGACATGGAAGCGTGTGTGTGGAGTGATGTTGGCCGGGGCGCTGATGACAGGATGTGCCTGGGGCCAGCAGGACTACTTTAGCAACTGGCCGGCGGGTGACTCGCCGCTGGAGGTTGGCAAGCGTGTGGCGGAGCACTTTGTGACCAGCCCGCACCAGTACATTCGTGGGCCCGAGAGCACCATCCACTACTCTGAAGTGGCCACCTGGTACGGCGCGCTGCGCTATGCCACCCTGACGCACGACGACGCCCTGCGCACGGCGCTCATCAAGCGCTTTGACTCCGTCATGCCCGACGGCCCGGAGGCCAGCCGCATCCCGCGCCGTCACCATGTGGATGACTCCATCTTTGGCGTAGTGCCGCTGGAGATCGGTATCGAGACCAAGGACCCGAAGTACCTGGACTACGGCAAGAGCTGGGCCGACCGGCAGTGGGAGAACCCGCAGCCGGATGGACTCTCGGGCGAGACGCGCTTCTGGATCGACGACATGTACATGCTGACCATGCTGCAGCTGGAGGCCTATCGCGCGACCGGAGATAAGAAGTATCTGGACCGCGACGCCAAGGAGATGGCTGCGTATCTGGACAAGCTGCAGCAGCCCAACGGCCTCTTCTTCCACGCGCCCGATGTGAAGTACTACTGGGGCCGCGGCGATGGCTGGGTGGCGGCCGGCATGGCAGAGATGCTCTCTGAGCTGCCCGCAGATCATCCGCAGCGCGCCCGCATCTTGGCCGGCTACAAGCTGATGATGGCAGGCCTGCTGAAGTATCAGGGCAAGGACGGTATGTGGCGCGAGCTGATCGATCACGACGACGCCTGGCCGGAGAGCTCCAGCTCTGCGATGTTTACCTTTGCCATGGTGATGGGCGTGAAGCACGGCTGGCTGGACGCTGCCACCTACGGCCCGGCGGCTCGTCGTGGCTGGCTGGCGGTTGCGGGCTACATCGACCAGAACGCAGACATCACCAGCGTGTGCGAGGGCACCGGCAAGAAGGACGACCTGCCCTACTATCTGGCGCGGCATCGCCGCACCGGCGACTTCCACGGCCAGGCCCCGGTGCTGTGGGCGGTGGATGCGTTGCTGCAGTAGTTCGTTTGCAGACGCAAAATGCGGTGCCCCAGTGGCACCGCATTTTGCGTCTGCGTCTAAGTATGTGGCGGATCAGCCGACCAGGTGGCCCATCTTCTCGCGCTTGGTCTCAAGGTAGCGGGCGTTGGCCTCAGACTCCGGCACCACGGCAGAGAGGCGCTCCGACACCTGGATGCCGGCGGCAACCAGTGCCTCGACCTTCTCAGGGTTGTTCGTCATCAGGCGTACGGCGGGGATATTGAGCAGTTGCAGGATGGCGGCGGGCAGCTCGTAGGCGCGGCAGTCGGCGGCGAAGCCCAGCTCCAGGTTAGCCTCAATGGTGTCCAGTCCCTGGTCCTGCAGCTCGTAGGCCTGCAGCTTGGCCATCAGGCCAATGCCGCGGCCCTCCTGGTTCTCGTAGATCAGGATGCCGGTGCCGGCCTCGGCGATGGTGGCCAGCGCCAGCTCCAGCTGCTGGCGGCAGTCGCAGCGCAGGGAGTGGAAGACGTCGCCGGTGAGGCACTGCGAGTGGATGCGCAGGATGGGACCGCCGGTGGCAGCGGCGGCCTTCAGGTCGCCCATAATGACGGCGACGGCTGTCTCCACGCGGCGCTCGGGCGCGGGCTGCGCGTCGTTGCAGGGCTGGGGGTTCTCGACGACGCCCTCAAAGCCGAGGATGCGGAAGTGTCCCCAGCGGGTGGGGAAGTCGGCGTCGGCAACCTTGCGGACTGAGGTGAAGGACATTGCTTGATTATACGTTTTATCGCCCACACGCTTTGGATGCGGCACATCCGCCTGCGGGTGCGGGAGGGGTACTGGGTGGGCAGTGGGGGGAAGAGCCTATGGGTTTCGTTCAGTGGTGCTAAAAGCGCTGGGGCGGGTAGCCTTCAGTTCTGGGTGCCAGGGGAGTAGTTGCGGCAAGTCGACTACAAGGTACCAATTGCTGTCGCTATGTAATCGAGTCGGCCAGTATGCTTTATTGATGTGGACGTCAAACATCTCGGCAACTGTTAAGATCCTCACCTTGGCAGGAGCATTAGGCTCTCAGGTATGCGCCGCTGGTGCTCAGGTTGGCTCGGCCTCAGCTTTCGCCGGAACATGGGTGATGCAGCTTGGGCAGCGGAACTTGTTTGTTCTGGAACTAAATGAGACTGGCGGGATGCTCACCGGTAGTATGACCCGTCCTGCGAAATTCTCGAATACGAACGAGCTCTATGCAAACATACGAGGAGCAGTGCGACATGACCCAATCACTGTCACGTCTACACAGGATGGTGTTCTCTACGTAGTAGAGCAGAACGCAAATAATCCGAAAGATGTGGACAAACTCGCCTTGTCCAAAGCAGGAGATGCCCTGTCGGTGGCGTGGGACGGTTTGCCGCCAGGAGTGATCGTGGCCCCCCGCGTCTTCAAGAGAGCTAATTCTGACGCGCAAGTCGCCACAGATTGGGAGCCGAACCGGGTGTACACCTCAAGCGATGCGGACACACCGAGCGAAGAGATGAAGATGATCTATTCCGAGGACCAGCGCTTTCGCACCGCATCTTCCACCGACTGGAAAGTGGTCAGCCGTACGGACGCTGCGCGTCGTGAACAAACGAGGAAGCTACTTGCCTCTGGCGCTCTGCACACCGGAAAAGACTATGAAGAGGCTTCGTTTGTTTTTCAACATGGTGACACGGCTGAGGACTATCTGCTGGCACACACACTAGCAATTATTGCTGTATCAAAGGGCGACTCTACCGCAGTCTGGATTGCGAGTGCGACTATGGACCGCTATCTGGAAAAGATAGGACAAAAGCAGGTGTTCGGAACTCAGTTCTCTCGTGATGTCCAACATGGATGGACCCAGGAACCTTATGATCGAAGTCTGATTTCGGATGCACTTCGCCGACAGTTGGGCGTTCCTTCTCAATCCGAGCAAGCAGAACAGTTGAAAGCGTATGCCGGGGCGCCTTAGAGAGTTGGTACTGCTAAACGCCGTCCCCGTCATGAACGATCCAGGCATATCAGCTCAACGCCAAGGCATTGCCGCTTGCGTGGCGTAGTCGAGCTAAAGCCAGAACAGATTGCGGGATTGGCATCTGCCTCCGGGCGGCTGGTCGATCTATTCTGCTTCTTCCCAGTGGGGTTTAGAGTAGGGGTGTGACGCAGACTGAGCCCAAACTGATCCTGATTACGCTGCTGGTGAAGCTTGGCGTGGCGGCGGCGGTGTCGAGCTCGCTGGTGCGGTCCAACACCTTTAAGCGTCTGCTGCTCACCGCCAATCGCGCGGCACGCGAGACGCTGGACCTGGTGGCGATGATTCTGGTACCGCTCACTCTGGGCGTATGGGTGCGGGTGATGGTGCCGAATTTTCTGGCCGCCGATATCTCGTTTGAGGCGTCGGTGCTGCTGGGTCTGCTGGTGGGGCCGGGGTTTGGTGCGTCGGGCGCGGTAGCGCTGTCGGTACCGGCGCTGCTGCATGGGGAGTACCTGGCGCTGCCGGTGCTGGTCGTGGTGGCCATGATCGCCGGGCTGTTTCGGCGGGTGACCAGCGACGAGGACGTGTGGTCGTTCTCGCCGATGATTGACCTGAGCATCTACCAGTGGGTGACGCGCAACCTGCGCAAGCCGCAGCTGGATCGGCAGATCCTGCTGCTGCTGCTGATTGCGCTGCTGGAGTTTGGCACCAGCGTGCTGGCGCGGTTGCAGCCGCGACGGCTGTTTGGGCTCTACTCCAGCGAGGTGTGGGTGGAGCTGACGGTGTGTGCGTGCGCGCCGGTGGTGGTGGGCATTCCGCTGAAGATATGGAACGCCGTGCGGATTGAGCGGCGGCTGGAGGAGCAGGAGCGGCTGCTGCTGGAGGCGCGGCTGGAGGCGCTGCAGCGACAGATCAACCCACACTTTCTCTTCAATACGCTCAACTCCATCTCGTCGCTGGTGCGGTCGCAGCCGGAGCTGGCGCGGGAGATGGTGGTGAAGCTGGCGCATATTCTGCGCGTGCTGCTGAAGCATCGCGATGCGTTTGTGCCCTTCAGCGAGGAGCTGGCGTTTACCGACGACTACCTGGATATCGAAGTGGTGCGCTTTGGGCCGAAGCTGCGTGTGGTGAAGGAGATTGCCCCGGAGACGCTGGACGTGGTGGTGCCGGGCATGCTGCTGCAGCCGCTGATCGAGAACAGCATCAAGCACGGGCTGGAGCCGCGCATCAGCGGCGGCACGGTGACGTTGCGCAGCCGGATGGCCGACGATGGTCGGTTTGTGGTGGAGGTGGAGGACGACGGCGTGGGGATGGCGCCGGAGCGCTCCGTGGCGGTGGCGGGTGATGGTGTGCTGCGGCCGGGCACCGGTGTGGGCATGAAGAACGTCCGCGAGCGAATGTATGTGCTGTACGGAGACCTGGCCACGGTGGAGGTCAACAGCCGTCCGGGGCGCGGCACGCGGGTGACGCTGCAGATGCCGGTGGTTGAGCCGGGCGCGGAGGCCTGGCTCCAGGCCGGGATGGATGCGGGAAGGCACGCGCTGAACACTGCCGGCACCATGCTGGATGACGCGGTGCGTTCGATTCGCAGCCCTAAGCTCTAGCCGCGCGCAGGGAGTCGCGCAGCTGCCAGGTGAGGGTGCAGGCGATGAGCAGGATCAACCAGCAGACATGGGCGTTGAGCAGGGTATCGGAGAGCCGCCCCAGCAGGTAGGGGTGCGGGGTTGGCGCGTCGCTGATGACGCGCGAGATGATGCTCGTGTTCAGCAGAAAGAGCGGACTGCAGGCCAGCAGCACGCGCGCCCGGATGCAGGTGTGGTTGCGCACCACCCATACCGCAGGCAGCAACAGAATGCAGGCCGAGTAGTAACGCTGATAGTACGGGATCAGGCCGATTGCGAGCAGGCAGGACAGCAGCAGCAGGTCGTTGTCCAGAGTCCTGTGGAGCGGCTGGGCACGCAGCCAGGTCGCCAGCACCAGCACAACCAGGGCCGCCGCTGCCAGATAGGCCAGCCCTACGGCCAGTTGGCGTTGCTGGGTCAGGATGTAGATGGGCAGCTGCAGATCGATCCGGTCATAGCGGGTCAGATTGGTGGCGCTGATACTGCCACTGCCGTAGCCGAAGAGAAAGTGCTGATTGGTCAGCAACGAGTGCAGCCAGGGCTGTCCGGACTGACGCAGAAGGAACACCCCGAATGCGGCCAGCGGCAGAGCAGCCGCCACCAGCAGCGGACGCCAGCGTCGCGTAGCCAGCAGCCAAAGCAGCACCAGCGGCACCAGCGACGGCTTGAGAGACAACGCCAGGCCAAGGCCAAGCGCGGGCATCAGACTGGTGGTGGCTGGCGAGAGGAGCAGCTCCGACGAGGACCACAGCAGCAGCGCGGCCGTGAGCACCACAATGTTGGAGACGTGCAGGCCGGAGTGAACCGGGGCGAAGATGAGTGCGAAGACGATAAGGCCGACCACCTGCCGGGAGCCCGTGCCTTGTTGCGTCAGCTTTGCCAGTCGTAGCGCAGCTATGCCGTAGAGCAGACAACTGAGCACCTGCATGCCGGCCCACGCCACAGGCCAGGACAGTGTCGCGAGTGGAGCCAGGATAGCGATCGTGGTTGGCGGGTAGATGCAGTGATAGCTTGAGGGATTGGCATAGACGTCGCCCGAAGGTGCGCCAGCAGCTTGCCATGTGGATAGGAAGCGGGTGGAGTCGTATGCGTTCTGCTGCTGCAGCCAGAGGCGCGAGGCGACGTACGGCGACGCGAAGTCATTGGCATAGCCTGCGCTGGAGCGGAGTGGTCCGCGAACCAGAAACACCAGGGCAGCGAGTGCCAGTAGAGTCCATGCGATCAGCCGGCTACGTGCGCGTTGGTCACTCGACGTCAGAGAGTTCCAGCTCCTCGGCTAGTGCAACCAAGTCTACGTCATTTTCAGGGCTGGGCCTGTCAAAAGCTTGCTGCCCGCGCATGGGATAGAAACATCGGAAACCATTGTGGATATGCCCTCTGTCGACAAGCAGACAGGCTACCCGGGGCGGGTAGCCTGTCGTTGGTCTGTGGTGCTCACTGAGCTTTAGCCTGTGGAGCCCACGGCATCGTCAGCGGAGTTGCCCGGGGCGATGGGTCTGCGAGTCGATTAGTGGCGACCCCATCCGCCGTGTTCGCTGTGGAAGTCGTTGCCGCGACTGTACCATCCGCGGTTGTCGTCGTCATGATGTCCCCAGCCACGGTCACCCCAGCCACCCCAGCCGCGGTGGTCGTCTTCGTGCCGCCAGCCGTCGCCATAACCGTAGCCGCGGTCGCCATCCCAGTCGCGGCGATAGCCGCCGTAGGCACCGCCATACCAGGGGCCGGCACCGATAAAGACGCCATCGGCAAACCACTGCGGGCCATAGTACCCATAGGGAGCGCAGGCGTAAGGAGGTTCGGCGTAGTAGCCGTAGGGGCAGGCCGGCGGACCGTAGGCGTACCCACCGCCATAGACCGGAACGCCTACTCCGACCTGGATGTGAACCTCAGCCTGTGCGATGGTTGCGGCGGGGAGCAGGACAAACGCGAGAAGAGCGACGAGCTTGAGCGAACGCATAACTTCCTCCTTGCAGCGGCCCCCCAGCAGCAGGGCGGCTGAGAGTTCAGGGCCTTGCAGCTCCCGACTCACACTGGATTGAACAACGGTTCAGTCAGGAAGTTGCGGTATGCCGCAGGAGGCTGTGGAAAAGCCCGCGTTCAGGCTGTGGGCGAAGGGACCTGAATCGCGTGCCCTATCAACAGGATGACCGGCGCGGGCCCGATGGCTGCCACGCCCAGCTGGTCCAGCGTAGTGGCCGTCACCTGTTCTTCGGGCGTCGTCGCCTTGCTGACGGCGATGCAGGGCGTGTTGGCGGCAATGCCGGAGTGCATCAGGTCACCAGCCAGTGTGGCAAAGTCGCGCCCGGGCATGTAGATCACCAGGGTGGCGTGCTCTGGAAAGGCACCAGCCCAGCTGGGCGAGAGCTCCACCTTGCCTGCGGCGTGGTGAGCCGTGGCGAGCACCAGCTTGGAGGCGGCGCTGCGGTCGGTCAGCGGGGTCTGCAGGCTGGCGGCGGCGGCAAAGACCGTGGAGATGCCGGGAACAATCTCAAACGGTATGCCGTGCTCGCGCAGAAAGGCCATCTCCTCTCCGGCGCGACCGAAGACGAGCGGGTCGCCGGACTTGAGCCGCAGCACCGTGCTGCCCGCCGTGGCGTGCTCCAGCATCAACTGGTGGATGCCGGCCTGGGTGATCCGCGGCTGGCCGCAGCGCTTGCCCACCGGAATGATGTTGGCGGTGGGGCTGGCCATGTCCAGAATCGCGTCCGAGACCAGGTCGTCGGGCAGGATCACGTCGCAGGTCTTCAGCAGCTCCGCCGCGCGCAGGGTAAGCAACTCAGGCGCGCCGGGGCCAGCGCCTACCAGGTACACCATGCCGGGTTGCAACGAGTGGCTCACGACGTGGGCTCGCTGGCGGAGGGGGAATGGGGAAGTGGATTGTTGCGTGCGTGCTCACGGGCCAGCGTGCGGGAGGGGCATTGGTCGAAGCCGCATACCTCGCGCTGTGCCAACTGGTGCAGAAAGAGCTTGCGTGCCTCGTTCAGAGGCTCGGCAGCCACCACCTCGCGGCGCAGATTGCCCAGGTCGGTCAGCCAGTCTCCGGTGTCCAGGGGCAGCGCTGCGTTGATCTCTTTGCGCAACCGTTGCGCCAGGGCGGGGCTGGCCCCGGCGGTGGAGATGGCGATCTGCAGGTCACCGCGCCGGACGACGGAAGGGAAGTAGAAGTCGCAGAACGGCGGGTCATCGACGGCGTTGCACAGCACGTGCTTGCTGACGGCCTCCTGGTAGACGGCGCGGTTGACTGCGGGGTCGTCCGTCGCGGTCACAACCAGGAACACGTCGTGCACGTCGCCGGGTGCGTAGGGGCGCAGGTGCAGCGTAATGTCTCCGCCGGCTGCAAGCTCCAGCACGCGTGGGCTGGCAGCGGTTGCGATCACCGTGACGCGGCCGTTGGCGGCCAGCAGAGACTCAATCTTCGATTCGGCCAGATTGCCCGCACCGATGACGAGGCAGGGACGGCCCGTAAGCTTGAGGAAGAGCGGAAAGAGACTCATGGTGTGTCCGTTGACTGGTGCTGGAACTGCTGCCTGGCGTGATGGTTGATGATAGCTGGAATTCCGCTGCGGCGGCAGGTGCTGAGCCGGGTGGATGCGGCACGGCCCCACCGTAGCGATGGGGCCGTGCTCGCAGAGACAGCCTGTCCTACTCGCCGGGGACGTGGAAGCCGACCAGGGCGGGCGGGGTATCGCGCACGACGGGTTCGACGTCGGCACCGGCCAGTTGATGGCGCAGCGTCTCATCGTCCGTACGGTCAAAGTAGGCGCGCAGGTCTTCGCCTGGGTTGCGCGCGTCCAGGTAGTTGCGCAGCAGGCGCTCGATTGCGTCCGGGCAGTCCTCGGCAGCGGCGCGGAAGCCGATCTGCCGGGCAGGGCGGGCATACTTGCCGACCGAGCCGCCCACGCAGAAGTAGAAGGCGTCGGTCATGCGACCGTCCTTCTTGATCTTCTTACCCTCCAGGCCAATGTCCGCAATCCAGCTCTGGCCGCAGGAGTTGGTGCAGCCGGTCACGTGCAGGCGAATCTGCTGATCGAAGCCGGGCAGGCGCTCCTCCAGCTCTGAGACCAGCCACTTGTTGAATCCCTTGGTCTCGGCAATCGCCAGCTTGCAGAACTCGGTTCCCGTGCAGGCGATGGCGCCGCGCCAGAAGGCCGAGACGTCCACATGCAGCTTGAGCGTATTGAGCGCGACTACCAGCGCGGCAGACTGCTCGTTGGGCACGTTGACGATGAGGATGTTCTGCCCGATGGTGGCGCGCAGATGCCCATCGCCATACTTCTCGGCCAGGTCGGCCAGCTCGATCAACTGGTCGCCGGAGAGTCGGCCGTTGAGCACCGAGGCACCGACCGAGCTGAGGCCGGGCTGCTGCTGCGGCAGCACGCCAACGTGGTCGCGATACACATCGGCCGGCACCAGGTCCTCCGAACGCGGGCTGGGGTCCAGCTTGTAGCCGAGCTTGGCCTCGATGGCGGCGAGCATGGACTCCGCAGTCCAGCCGTGCTTCATGAACAGATACTTGATGCGCGCGCGTGTGCGGTTCTCGCGCAGGCTGGTCTGCTCCTTGAAGATGCGGGCCACGGCAGTCACCACGTCCAGGGCCTTATCCTGCGGGATGAAGGCCGGGATGCGCACGGCGATGTGCGGCTCATTGGAGAGGCCGCCGCCCACGCGCAGCGTGTAGCCGATCTCGCGCTGGCCATTCACCTCACGAGCGATCGCCGTGAGCGCCAGGTCGTTGATCTCAGGGAACGTGCACCACACCGGGCAGCCCGTCACCGAGATCTTGAACTTGCGCGGCAGGTTGTAGAACTCGGCGTTGGCCGTCAGGTGGCGGGAGATCTGCGCGGCCAGCGGGCTGGCATCGATCAGCTCGTCGTGCTGCAGGCCGGCGAGCGGGCAGCCGGTCACGTTGCGAACGACGTCGCCGCAGGCACCCTTGGGCGACAGACCCACAGCCTCCAGCGCATCGATCACCTCCACCAGGCCGGAGATGGTGAGCCAGTGCAGCTGAATGCACTGCCGCGTCGTGATGTCGGCCAGGTTGTTGGCGTGCTTGCGGGTCAGGTTGCCAATCACGCGCAGCTGCTGGCTGGTGAGCTTGCCGTTAGGCAGGCCGATGCGCATCATGAAGTACTCGGTAGCCTTGCCCTCGCCGCCAACGCCGCCGGTCACGCCCAGGCCATCGCCCTGCGTGTAGACGCCCCACCACTTGAAGTAGAGGTTGGCCCACTCGGGCAGCACGGTGTCGCGTCCGTTGGCTGCAAAGGCGCGCACTTCGTCCCAGGCTTCCCAAGGGTTCTTGGCGAGCTTCAGGCGCTCGGACTTCTGGGCTTTCGTCTCTTTGATGGCAGGGGCCACAGGCTGGGCAGCGTCACTCATGGTATTTGAATCATCCTTTGCAAGGGTGCAGATAAACAAAGGCCCACGTTGTTCGTGGGCGCTGTGTGTCGGGTGCTGAGATTCGAGGGAGTCCCGGGGGACGTCGAAAGATCACGCAACGCAGGCGCGCACAGAGTCGCAACAACAGGTGCGACAGCTCATGCGACAGAGTGCGAGGTGCATTGACATGCCTTAAGCCTACTTTGGTGGCAACCCAGTGTCAAGAATTGACGGGACGCCAGGCTGTTCGTTACTCGGAGCCAGCAAGCGAGTACTGGTGGCGGACGTCGGAGCCGCGCACCCAGAAGATGACGTCTTCCGCAATGTTGCTGGCGTGGTCGGCGGCGCGCTCCAGGTTGCGCGAGACGATGATGGCGTTCAGCGCCTGGGTGCTGATGGCCGGGTCTCCCTGCATCATGCTCACCAGCTCTGCCTGTACGGTGCGGTTCATCTGGTCGATCTCGTCATCCATCGCGATGGCGGACTCGGCAAGCCGGGCGTCCGCCTCCAGCAGCGACTGGATGGCGGTGCGAATCATGACACCGACCTTCTCTCCCATCTCGGCCAGGTCAACCGGCAGCTTCAGGCGGGGCATATCTTTCAGCAGCACGGCGCGTTGCGCAATGTTTGAGGATTGGTCGCCGATGCGCTCCAGGTCGCCGTTGATCTTGATGACGGAGAGGATGAAGCGCAGGTCGATGGCCATGGGCTGCTCCTTCGCCAGCAGGTCGTAGGCCATCTCATCCACGCTGGTCTCGGCGGCGTTGATGGCGGCCTCGATCTCCAGCACGTGGTCACAGAGTCCGATGTCGCCCTTGACGTACGCCTCCACGCTGAGGCCAAGCGCCTGCTGCGAGAGCGCCGCCATGGCGAGCAGCTTGTCCTTGAGTGCAACAAGTTGTTGTTGGAAGTGGATGCGGGGCATCGGGGAGGACCCTCTCAGATCAGAATTCTTCTTATTGTCATGTATTCATCTGCCTGACGCGATGAATTTTGTGCGAAAGGGAGACAAACTAGGTACCGCAACCCGATCCGCACGAGCAAGCTAGCGGTAGAGCAGGTAAGCAGCACGCCGCTCCAGATAACTCTTCAGGTCACTCTGCCAGGCGGCGGCAATCTGACGGGGATCATCGCCGTTTTGCAGGGCCTGCAGGGTATTGATGTTGGCGATCAGGCGCTCGGCGCGATCCATGGCAAAGCGCTGCGGGTACAGGTGGTGCAGCGCGCTCAGCAGTTCGATACCCAGTTCGGGCGAGTCGAGCTGGTCGCGATCCGTCACCGTCAGGGAGACACCGGTTACGGTCTGCCCGTGGTAGGGGGAGTGGTTGGCGTCCTCTGCCACGGTAAACGTGGTGGGGGCAAAGCTCACGCCGGGAATATGACGGTCGTTCAGGTAGGCGGCCAGTGCCGTGCCGTCCAACTGATCCTCAGCCGGGCACGGAACAGGGGGCGAGGCGTGCCTGCCGGCTGGCTTGCGCGGGGGCCAGCAGGCGCCGATCTGCTCAAAAGGCCGGTCTGTCCCGCGACCGACGGAGACGTTGGTGAACTGCAGCAACTCCACGCCGGGGTAAAGGATCTCGGCAGCCAGGGAGTGCAGGTTCGGGCTGGGGTTGATCCAGCTGCCGCCTGTCTGGTCAAAGTACATGCTGCGCCGCCAGTACTCCATGGGCACGACGGTGAGGGGCGCGTTGAGCGGGGCGAAGACGCCGGGCAGGGCAGGGTCTGCGCGGCGATTTTCGTGGTTGATGTAGCGGGCCAGCTCGCCAATGGTCATGCCGTGCCGTATGGGCAAGGGCATGTAGTTGGTGTACGCGGTCAGGTTGGCATCGGAGACCGGGCCCTGCACGCGGTCGCCGCTGAGCGGATTGGGACGGTCCAGCACGACGATATCGAGCGTGTGGCCGAGGGCGCGCTCCTGGGCGGCGGCCTCCAGAAAGTAACCGACGACGGTGTCGTAGGTGAAGAAGCGCACGCCGGCGTCCTGCAGATCGATGATGACGGCATCGAGGTTGCGTAACGCCTCATGCGAGGGGCGTTTGTCGGCGTCGTGCGGGCCGTAGAGCGAGACGACGGGCAACCCGGTGCGCGGGTCCGTCTCGTTGTGCAGGTCCTCCGTATCGGCAACGCCCAGGATGCCGTGCTCGGGCGAGAAGAGGGTGGTGAGCGAGAAGCCGGGTACGGCGCGCGCTGCATCCTGGTAGAGGATGTCGATGGTGCGGCGGTGCAGGGCATCCAGCCCGGTCTGATTGGTCAGCAGGCCAGCGCGCAGGTTGCCGCGGTGGCGGGCGACGGCGGCGGCCAGCGCGGCATAGTGGGTGGCGACCAGGGTGTCCAGGCCCGTCAGCGTCGCAGGCTCAGCGCTCTGTGTCTCAGGTGCGGCGGTGGTCTGCGGCAGGCCCAGCACGCGGGCTGCCGCGGTGGCCACCTGCCCGCGCAGTCCGGAGATGGGTGGATTGCCGCGCGGGTGAATGGCGTTGGCCAGCAGGAGGACATACGTGTCGCTCACCGGGTCAATCCACAGCGACGTGCCGGTAAACCCCGTATGGCCAAACGAGCCCGGCGCGGTGGCGGTGGCGATGGGGAAGACCTCGCCGCGCGGACGCGAGAAGGCCGAGTTGATATCCCAGCCGAAGCCACGCGCCGCGACGCCCTTGGTCAGTTGACCCTCAGCCGTGAAGATGGTCGCACCCGTCTGCGCAGTGGCTGGCTGCTGCGGACGCGTCATGCGCTGCAGCGTGGACTGCTGGAGCGGGAACGGCCCGCTGTTCCGCAGGAGCTTGTCCAGCAGCGCCTGCGCAAAGCGTGCCGTATCCGCTGCCGTGGAGAAGACGCCCGCGTGCCCTGCGACGCCACCCATGCGCCGTGTGGTGGGGTCATGCACGACGCCGCGCAGCAGGTGATCAAAGTCAGGGTTGGTTGCGGCGGTGCCCTGATCGTCGTGGGCCGTGGGCGCGATGGCTTCGGCTACGAGGTTGCAGCGGCTGCCACAGTTGGCCAGGGGAAGATAGCGCGTCTGGGTCATGCCCAGCGGCGTAAAGATGTGCTGCTGCGCGTAGACGTCGAGCGTCTGACCGCTGAGCCGCTCGACGAGTGCACCCAAGGTGATGAAGTTGACGTCAGAGTACTCGAAGTGTGTGCCGGGGGCTGCGGTCAGCGGCGAGGTGAGGGCACGGCGCAGCCCCTCTGCTTTATCCGGCGCGGCCAGTCCCCAGGCGTCCTTCAAGTCAACGTCCTCCGGCAGGCCGGAGTAGTGGGTGAGCAGATCACGAACAGTGACACTCTGCTTGCCGTTTGCGGCGAACTCGGGCAGGTACTCGACAACCGGGTGATCGACGTCGAGCTTGCCTGCCTCTTGTAATTGCAGGACGGCCACCGCCGTGACCAGGCACTTGGTGAGCGAGGCCATGTCAAAGACCGTGTCGAGCGTCATGGGTTCAGCGGCAGAGGGGCGGCCATCCACTCCCGGCTCGCCGGCGAGCTTGCGCACACCATAGGCGTGCCGGTAGACCACCGATCCCTGGTGCCCGATGATCAGGACAGCACCGGGAAGCTTCCTGGCGGCGATGGCGTTCTGGATCAGGTCATCGACGGGGGCAAACTGCAATGACTGGCCCGGCCTGCTGCTTTGAGCAACGGCCGAATGGGCCAGGCCAAGACAGAGCAGCAGGGCAACCATGGCTCGTGCAGACGCTCTGCGGACGATCAGGCTGGCCAGCGAGCCGACGCAGAAGGTGACAACCGCGCCGAGGAGCACAAACCAGGTGAAGGCGATGCGCGGCAAAGTAAAGCCGCCCATCCGCACTGGAAAGCTGCCGAGCCAGAGATAGAGATTGAGCGCAAAGCCGCAGACCATGCCGATAATTGTGCCTGACTCCGTTGCATACCGTGTGAGCGTGCCCAGCAGAAAGACGCCCAGCAGCGAGCCGTAGGCCACCGAGGCAATCGAGAGGCCGGTCTCCACCACATGCCCCTTGCCGCCGACGTGGATGCTGTAGACCGCGATGGCGAAGAGCACGCAGGCCCAGGCGAGGGTCGCGCTGCGTGAGAGTAGCAGTCGCTCGTGGCCGTCGGCGTTGGGCCGCAGATGCAGGTAGAAGTCCACGACCGTCGTGGAGCTGAGCGAGTTGAGCGCAGCGGAGAGATTCGACATGGCTGCCGCCAGGATGGCGGCGATCAGCAGGCCGGCGATGCCCTGGGGCATCTCCGCAACGATGAAGGTCGGGAAGATGCGATCTGGCGAGAGTGCCGATGGCAGAGCCGCGCCTCCCAGGTTGTAGAAGACGTAGAGGCCCGCGCCGATGAGCAGGAAGAGGCTGAACTGCACAAAGATGACGGCACCGGAGCTGAGCAGCGCCAGCCGGGACTCGCGCAGGTTCCGTGCCGCCAGCATGCGCTGCACCATCAGCTGGTCTGTGCCGTGGCTGGCCATGGTGAGAAAAGTGCCGCCCAGCACACCCGCCCAGAAGGTGTAGGACTGCGTGAGATTGAACGCAAAGTGGAAGAGCGTCAGCTTGTGCGCGGCGTGGGTGACGTGCAGAATCTGCGGCCATCCCCCGTGGACGTGGGTGCCGAGGGTGAGCATGGCGACCAGCGTGCCGCCGAGGTAGATGGCCATCTGCGCGACATCGGTCCAGATGACGGCGGCCATGCCGCCCTCAAACGTGTACAGCAGGGTAAGCAGCGTGATGATGGCGATGGAGAGCACGTCTCCCGTGCCGATGGCGATGCTGACGACGATGGAGACCGCGAAGACGCGCACGCCCTCTGCCGCAGCACGCGTCAGCAGAAACAGCGCGGCGGTAACCTTGTGCAGGGCAGGCCCAAAGCGCCGATCGATCAGCTGGTAGGCGGTCAGCATGTCACCGTGGATGTAGCGCGGAAGAAACAGCGCAGCCACGACGACGCGGCCCAGCAGGTAGCCAAACACGATCTGCAGAAAGCCGAAGTCGCCCGTGTAGGCCACGCCGGGCACGGAGATGATGGTGAGCGTGGAGGTCTCTGCCGAGACGATGGAGAGTGCGATGGCCCACCAGGGGATAACCTTGTCGGCGAGAAAATAACTCTTAAGAGAAGTGCCGGAGGCCTTGCTGCGAAAGCGCAGACCGAAGAGTGTGATGCCCAGCAGATACAGAGCGATCAGCAGCAGATCCAGACCGCGTAACCTCATGGGCTGGGCGGTAACCAGCATGGTCAGCAGGGCTGGGTTGGCTGGGACACAGATCAACGAAGACACTCCGGAGCAAGGTGCGGCCTGACGTGCGGGCTGTTGCAGGTTATGATAACGGGCTTAGCGAATGTGTGGCCGCAGAGGGCACACACGCAGTGCGAGGAGAGTACTGGGGTGGCTTATTTTCTGGCGTTGGATGCAGGTGGAACCAAGACCGTAGCCGTAATGGCCGATGAGACACGCGAGCTGGCGCGCAGAAGCTGCGGCAGCGTGAAGCTGATGCGCGTTGGCGAGGAAGAGGCGACGCAACGGCTGGAGACGCTGCTGCAGGAGCTCTCTGCGGCGGCGGGCGTGCCGCTGGACGCGATCTCGTACACCTGCATGGGGCTGGCGGGGCTCTCCATTGAGGCCGTCAAGCGCTGGGCAGAGCAACTGCTGGGCAGGCTGGTGGGTGGCACCGTGGAGCTGTGCGGCGACGAGGAGATTGCGTTGGACGGCGCCTTCCGCGGTGGCCCGGGCATCCTGGTCATTGCCGGAACGGGGTCGAACCTGGTGGGGCGCGCGGTGCTGGACGAAGGCAACCAGGTGTTGGAGGCGAAGTACTGGGTGGGCGGCTGGGGGCCGGCGCTGGGGGATGAAGGCTCCGGCTACTGGATAGGGCAGGAGGCCGTGCGTGCCGGACTGTGGGGGCGCGATCGCGGTGTGCCCTCGCGACTGCTGGAGGCCGTGCAGGAGGCGTGGGGCGTGCAGTCCCTCGGCGAACTGGTCGAGGCAGGCAACGCGCAGCCCGGGCCAGACTTTGCCATGCTTGCTCCGGTGGTGTACCAGTGCGCCAAAGAGGGCGACGAACTGGCCACAGCGGTGCTGGAGCGCGCCGGGCACGAACTGGCAGAGCAGGTGGCCGTAGTGCGCACCAAGATGGCCGAAGCCGGTGACTTTGGCCGTGTGCAGGTGGCCTGCACCGGGAGCGTGCTGGAGAAGATCACGCCGGTGCGCGAGTCCATGATTGCCGCGCTTGCGTCGATGGGGGTTGACGTGGACGTGCTGCCCGAGCCCGCCGACGCCATTGCAGGCGCGCTGTGGCGGGCTCGCCAGGCTTAGCCGCCGCTACGGTTGCGGCGGTGCGGGAATGCCCAGCTCCGTGGCCGGTGGCAGCGTCTGCGAGCTGGCCCACTGGCGCTGGGCTGAGCGGAAGCGGTCGATCCGCTGCAGCCAGAGTTGGATGGTCAGGTCGTAGCGCTCTAGGTTGTTGGTCAGGAAGTAAGGCCGGTTGGAGCGTAACCAGTCCTGCTGGTACAGGTCGCGCAGCAAGGCGAAGCTGTTGCGCAGGTCCTGGAGTTTGCCGTTGGCGGAGTTGATGTTGTTCAGCTCGCGGGTCACGTCCTCGCGGTCCTCTTTGCGGCGCGAGCCCTGCAGGCTGTAGGCGTGCGCGTAGCCCACGGCGATCTCGTCCGTCACCTGATACTTCAGTCCAATCAGGTCCAGCCGGCGGGCGCCCAGCTCCAGCGCGTCCAGCGCGTCGGTCTCGCGCAGCGCGGGGTTGGCCTGGCGTGCCTGCGCCAGCAGGGTAATGGCGCGTTCGGCGTGCAGCCGCAGCTCAGCCAGCACGGGCCGCAGAATCGCGGCCTGATGCTGGCCATCTGCGGACCACGGATCGACCCAGAAGACGAGGTCGGAGCCATCGGTCTTCAGCGCGGTGTCATGCAGCAACTGGTGTGCGGCCATTACCTCGCGCTGTGCCTCGTTCACGTTGCCGGAAAGGTCGCCGTGGAAGGCCGGGCCGTAAGCGCTCTGGAAGGCCGGGATGGATGCCTCGCCCTGATGCCAGGCTGCCTCCGCGCCGAAGAGGATGCCGTACCAGTTGCTATCGGCAAAGGTCTCGCCGTCGTCGTTCCATAGCGTGTTCAACTGGCCGGTGGCACCCAGCGCCTCACCCTGCGCCGTGAACTGCTGAATGTTGGCCAGCGCGTTGTTCCAGTTGGGGTAGACGCGCGACCAGTTGTTGATGCCCGGTGCCACCCATGTCTCCATGTGCGCGTCTGTAAATGGCGTGATGAACTTGGCGAAACCCTTGGGCTGCGGGTTGTACTCCCAGGCGATGGCGATGGTCGCTCGCTTGAAGTCGTCCGGCAGCTTCGCCACCAGGTCGGGATCCTTCATGGCGATATCTCCCCAGAAGAGCAGCCGCCGATGCAGCGGAGCCAGGTCGGCGACGATGCGCTGCAGGTAGCTGAGGTAGACCGCGCCCAGGCCCTGCGCGTCCACGTCGGCCTTGGTCTGTCCTTTGCCCAGGTCCACCGTCTCGTCGGCGCCCAGGTGCAACATGGGGCTGGGGTAGATGCCGGCGAGCTCGGCGAACATGGCGTGCGTCAGCTTGAGCGAGGCTGCCTGCCCGGGCGCCAGCACATTGCCGTGCGGCGTCTCTGCCAGCGGCGTGTACTGCTCCCAGTTCAGCAGGGAGTGCAGATGTCCGAAGGCCTCCTGCTCCGGTACTACGGTGATGTGGTACTGAGCTGCATAGGCGACGAGCTCACGCGCCTGCTCCTGGGTAAAGGTGCCGCCAGGCGGAGCCATTAGTGGCAGCGAGGTGTACTTCATGGTGTGCTCAAAGTAGGGCGAGTAGAGGTTGACCTTGTAGGCCGCCAGGGTGCGGATGAGCTTCTTCTGGAACTCAAAGGTGGGCATGGGACCGCGCGACAGATCGTCGGACAGGCCGCGATAGGCCAGCGCGGGCCAGTCGCGGATGGTGGCCACATGCAGCACGGCGGCACTGCCTGTGCCCTCCACCAGTTGCTTGACGGTCTGCAGTGCATAGAAGACGCCCGAGGCAGTCATGCCGGTCAGTGCCAGGCCGTTGCGGTCGGGCACGATCGAGTAGCCCTCGGCCTGGTAGCCCGCAGGGGGCTGGGCGGCAGAGGCATCTGCCGGCAGGGAAGCGGCCTGGCCGGGAACCGACTCCGTGTATATAGAGTGGCCGAGGCTTGAGCCAAAGCGTGTGACGAGAATATGCACCGGGGCCGCGTCCGAGACGTTGATGCCTCGGCTGGAGAGGGTCAAACGGAGATCGTCCAGGGCAAAGGCGTCGGCGGGGTCGCACGGCGACGTGCAGGTGAGCGCGACACCATGGGCAAGCGGCAACGTGGCCGCGGGGTGTACCTCGCGCGGAACCGGGATGAGGTGCAGGTCCTGCGCTGCAAGGGAGGGGCTGGCCAGAGCCAGGGCGAGGAGCAGTGTGCGCGCGAAAGGCATGCTGACACGGTACAGCAAAGGCCGGCACTCACGGCAGTCCGGAGTATGAATGGCGTGTGAATGACGGCGTAGAAATCGCTGATTTGCTGCCATTTCTGCTGCTGGCCGCATGGAATTCACGGCCTGTTAACGCGATCGTTAGCGGATATTCATACAGGGTTGGGATAGTGAGATCACACAGAGAGCAAGAGAGCGTTGGGGCGCATGCAGTCATGCGGCTCAGCATTGACGCAACTCAGCCTTTGAACTACTTGCGAGGTTCCATGACGAAGCAACTACAGGTAACTCTGGCGGCAATCCTGGTGATGTCAAACATCTCCGTGCCGGCTCAGACGAGTTCCACTGCGGCGACTCCAGCCAAGGCCAAGAAGAGCGTGAAGAAGGAAAGCGCTACGGAGCAGGAGATTCGCGAGCTGCAGGAGCAGATGAAGGCTCAGCAGTCGCAGATCGATGCGCTGAAGCAGCAGAATGCCGAAAAGGATGCGAAGCTTGCGGCAGCCACGCAGGATGCGCAGACCGCCAACTCTGCTGCCAGCGCTGCAACCCAGCAGGCACAGAGCGTGAGCAGCAGCGTTCAGGAGAACAAGGACGCCGTCGATAAGCTCAGCAGCACGGTCAACGACCTGAAGACCACCAACGTGGGCCTGGCGCAGACCATCAGCGACACCAAGAAGGACCTGACGGAGAAGATCGACTCTCCCCTGGCCTTGCATTACAAGGGCGTCACGTTTACACCGGTTGCCTTCTTCGCGGCTGAATCCGTGTACCGTACCCGCGCAATGAACTCGGACATCAACACGCCTTTCGGCGCGGTTCCTTTCATGAACTCCGGCAATGCGTACGTCAGCGAGTTCAACGCGACCGGTCGTCAGAGCCGTCTGGGTGGTTTGTTTGAGGGCAAGAACGGCATCTTCAAGTTCTCGGGCTACTTCGAGGCCGACTTCCTGAACGCCGGTGTGACCAGCAACAACAACGAGAGCAACAGCTACCCGCTGCGTCAGCGCCAGATCTGGGGCCAGGTGGCCACGGACAGTGGCTTCAAGTTCACGGGCGGTCAGATGTGGTCGCTGGTGACGGAGACCAAGACCGGAACGGAACCACGCACCGAGAATCTGCCGCAGACCATCGATCCTCAGTACCACGTAGGCTTCAGCTGGGCTCGTCAGTACGGCGTCCGCGTTCAGCAGAAGTTTGGCACCATCACGACGGCTGCGCTGTCCCTCGAAGGCTCGCAGACCACCTTTGCCGCATCGAATGCACCGACAAACTTCTTCATCGGTGGCGCGGGCAATGGCGGCGGTCTGTTCAACCCCACCACGAACTACACCAACAACGTCTCGCCTGACATCATTGCGAAGCTCGCATTCGATCCGAAGCACGCTCACCTCGAGATCGGCGGCGTGGCCAGCATCTTCCGTGATCGCTACTATCCGAATGCGACCTCGACCACCCCGACTTCGGCCGGTGCGACCAACAGCTCCAAGGTTGGTGGCGGCGTCCTCGGCAACATCCGCGTCTCGCCCAGCAAGTACGTCGATATCGGCCTCCACGTGATGGCCGGCGACGGTGTGGGTCGTTACGGAACGGTCGGCCTGCCGGATACGACGGTTCACCCGGACGGCACGCTGGAGCCACTCCGCGCCTACCAGGGCCTGTTCTCGCTCGAGATGCACCCGACCAAGAAGCTGGACATCTGGGCCTATGCCGGCTCGGAGTATGTGCAGCGGACAACGTACATGAATACGGCTGGCAAGCTGGTTGGCTATGCGCCGATCACCATCAACAACACCGGTTGCAACACCGAGGGTCTGCCGGGAACGACGGGCAACGGTTTTGCCGGCGCGCCTCCCTACACGGCGGCGGGCAGCTGCGGTGCGGCGACTCGTGTGGTGTCGGAAGGCTCGCTGGGCTACACCTACCGCTTCTATCAGGGCCCCAAGGGCCGTCTGCAGTATGAGCTGATGTACAGCTACCTGCAGCGCGGTACGTGGGATGGCAACGGCGGTCTCACTGGCGGCGCAGTCGCGGCTCCGAAGGGCACCAACAACATGGTGTTTACGAGCTTCCGTTACTACATCCCCTAGGAAGACAGGCAGTATGTGGCAAGGGCACCCCTGGGGTGCCCTTTGCCCTTTTAATCCATCAGATTACGTCAGGAAATTTTCAGGTGGTCCGTCCAATTGTGGCGGGAATCTGATAGGCTGTTACGGCT
>JAGWNX010000032.1 GCA_028872955.1 Acidobacteriota bacterium | reverse complement strand
TGGTTAGGAGAGGTCTTTGCGAGTGCGGTCTGAGCCAACATCTCAGCAAACTTGCGGGCGGCGCGGCGAACCGTGCCGCCCTGGGGGAGGGCTGTTAGTTCGCAGCCGGTGCCGTGGCCGCCACAGGGGCGGCGCTGGCTGCCTGGCTCATCGTCGCCAGGCTATTGTGGAGAATCGTGACCTTCACGCCGTTCTTCAGGTCCGCAGCATCCGCGCCGGTGTTCTTGCCCATGCCGGTGCGATAGATGCGATAGACCGGCACCTGGTGCTCGGTGACCAGGTAGCGAACCACCGAGTCCGCCATCGCCTGCGAGGCCTGCACACCGGAGCGGCTGAAGCCCTGCACTTCGACAATGTAGCCCTTCTCGTTGGCCAGCTTGGTGGCCAGACCGTCCAGGTCGCTCTTCGCGCTGGCCGGCAGCGCGGTGCTACCGGCGCGGAAGGTGAGCGAAGTGGCCGCCACCTGCTGGTACTGGTCCAGGTTGGTCACCGTGGAGTTCAGCGCGTCGGTGCGGGTGCTGGCGGTGCTGGCCAGCGTGTTGGCGGAGTTCGCGCGGTTGGCCGCGTCCTGCGCGTGCTGGTCAGCCAGGCTGGCCGCGTTCATCGCCTTGCTGATGCCGGCCTGGGCCCGCGAATCTACATCCTTGATGTCGTTGGCGTTCTTGGCCTGCAACTGGTCCAGCTCGTTGGTTCGATCCTTGATCGGGTTCACCTGACGCGCGACCCACTTCTTACGCGCAAACGGGTTGACCTTGCCCCAGAAGCCCTCCTTCGACTGCATCTCCAGCGGCTTGCCGGTCGCGTAGGTCGACTTGTCGTCCGGATTCATGGCGGCGGTGGAGGCAGTCGAGTCCGCAGTGGCGGCGGGCTGGCTGGCAGGTGCACTCTGAGCCAAGGTAGAGACGCTCATGGCGCCGCTCAGAAGAAGTGCGGAAAGTCCGAGTGTGGTTTTGATCTTCATGGTCATGTTTTTAGCTCCTGTGCGAACTGTTCGTTCGTAAGTGCAGTGCGTCACGCCGTTACTAGAGCACGACGCGTGCCAAACCAAATAAAATCCGTATTTCCTTTATTTTGTTTGAGATAGAAAGAACGCCCCGCACGGCACCCAGGCACCAGTGCCAGGCTGCACCAGTAAAAACTTCTGGCTTGCCGGTAACTATTGCGCGGTGGTGCGAGCTACTTGGTCGCAGCCTGGACGATGTGAATCTCCGGCATCTGCATATTCCAGTTGCCCGGCAGACTCTCGAAGATCAGCCGAAACTCCCGGTCATCGCCGGGCTTCAGGGGCGCGGCAGCCACACTTTGGGTGTCGATGTAGGGCTCATGCGTGCGGATCAGCATCAGCGGCACCGTCTCCACCTGGGGCGGCATCTGCTCATCGTTGCGGAAGATCGCCTGCACCGTGACCGAGCTGACGGTCTGGCTGCCTGTGTTCTGAATGTGCCCGTCGATATAGGTGGACTTGCCGCCGGAGAGGCTTGTGGACTCGCTCATGGCCAGTTGCGTGAGCGGCAGGGAGCCCGCGTAGCCGGCCAGCGGCTGGATGACATTCAGTGCCGGGCCCGAAGACCGCCGCCCCAGCATAACCAGCCCAAGCACCACCACCAGCACCACCGCACCGGCCACTCCCCACACGGCCAGAGAGGTGGAGGGCTGCTCCGGCTGGCGCGAGCGGAAGAGGGTTTCGGTCTCTGGCTTAGAAGCTGAACCTGGCGCGGGTATTGGCTGCTGCTCACTCATACCCGCAGATTTTACCGCCAGCCCGGAACCGTTGCCGAACCCCAGGCATCTGAATCGCTACCTGTGGGCCTGCGGAACCTGAAAGTTTGCAAATCTTTTACATCCGCACAGAACCAAATCGGCGACGATGCCGTTAACAGGACAGAGACAAAGACTCGCTCGACCGCAGATCAGCCCGCCAGCCACGTGCAACCACCGGGACTCGACTACCCAAGACGCGACGCACGCACAGGCCCAGTCGTAACCGCTACCGCCCCACTGCTTGCCCCGGATGCACGCTGCCCAAAGCCGCTCTCTACGCAAAAAGCACTGCTAGCAAACACTGCCAGGAGGACCAGGACGATGCCGCAACTCCCCACGATGCACTCGTCTCACGCAAAGATCAGCTGCGACGACCTCTCGGGTAGCGCCCCCGAGTGCCGCCGCCAGCGCACGGCGGATATGGTCTACATCATCGCCACCCTTTCGGCTGTGGTGTGCCTGCTGGCCAGCGTGGTCTAGCCGACAGATTCGTATCTACGATCCCGGCTTGACGACGCTCGAACCCCCACCGCCCTAACCACAACGCAAGGCAGCCTGGCCCAGGCAGATTCAGGCAAAGCTGGCACGTTTGACGTGCTGGCGGAAGTCCTCACCCTGCACCTCCACCACCACGCACATCTCCTGCAGACGCGAGCGCATGCGCTCCCCGATACGGTCGCCGAGGGTCTCGCGCGCGACGGCGCGGCGCGCCTCAGCGAAGCGGTCGTAGGGCTCTGCGGAGACCTGGCGAGGCTCGTTGTCGAGGTTGGTGGTGATGATGGTGGAGAGATTCTCGTTGTACCGGCTGTTGAGGATGTAGGAGGTTGTATCCCAGGACCAGTCGCTGGGGGTGATGTCGCCCAGGTCGTCCAGCACCAGGATGTCGCAGGTGGTAACGTGCTTCAGCAGGCGACTCTCTGCCCCGGCGGTGCGCAGGCTGTAGATGGAGCGCAACTCGTCGAGCAGTTCTTTATGCTCCCAGAAGACGCCCGTTGCCCCGCGCTCGGCGATCAGGGTCTTCAGGATGCTGACGGCGAGGTGCGTCTTGCCCAGTCCGCTGGAGCCGGTCAAGAGCAGTCCCTTGCCGGCTGTCTCCACCGGGTAGCTGCTGGCAAATCTGCGGGCGATCCGCAGGGCACGGCGCAGGCTGTCGGTCGCCGTCGCGTGCATGGTCTCGTAGCTATCCAGCGAGCAGTGCTCGTAGCGGCGTGGAATGCGTGCCTGTTGCAGCATGCGGGCTGCACGGCGTTCGATGCGGCAGGCACAGGGCCGGGCAAACCGCTGTGGCAGGCCATCGGGGCCAGTCTGCTCGACGAGGGTGAGGCCGGAGCCACCGCAGATGGGGCAGGGATCTTCCATAAGGGTTCGAGAACCAGTATGGCAGGAGATGAATCCGATTGCCCGGTGTGGGAATCCAAGCTACACTGAGGAAAGCGTCTCATCGCCCGGGCGACCGGGATGAGCAGGCTGCGTGACAGGTACCTCGATGTGGCGTGCATCCACCGCTGCAAGCGATCCGCGAAGCCCGGAGACAACCGTCGGCGAAGAGCTGGACGGGACATCAAACGAAGAGAAGGTTCCAGGATATGCCGAAGGAAGGGATTCACCCGCAGTACAGCGAGATTACCGTGAAGTGCGCTTGCGGCAACAACTTTGCGACGCGCTCCACCCACAAGGGCGACATGCTGCTGGAAATCTGCGCCACCTGCCACCCGTTCTTTACGGGTAAGCAGAAGCTGATCGACACGGCCGGCCGCGTGGAGCGGTTCCGCCGCAAGTTCGCGCAGTCCGAAGCAGCCAAGGCAGCCAAGTAAGCGGACGCTGCTGGCAGATGCAACCAAGAGCCTCCGCCCCGGGCGGAGGCTCTTTGCTTGAGGCCTCACCATGAAGAAGCGTTACACCCTGGAACAAAAGCGTTGGGACGACCCGGTGCAGCACGCGATGCCACCGCATACCCGCGTGCCTGCAGAGTTCACCGTTGGCGGCGTGCGTATTGCGCCGGCCACGGTGCTGGCTCCCATGGCCGGGGTAACGGACACCGTCTTCCGCCGCTTTATCAAGAACGCCAGCCTGTTCACCGCAGAGGCCAACCCCACGGCAGACGTGGCGCAGGAGACGAGCAACCAGCTCTCCGGTTGCGGCCTCATCATGACCGAGTTCACCTCCGCCGATGGCCTGGCCCGCATGCGCGAGACCAAGCGCAAGCGCTACCTGACTTACTACGACGACGAGCACCCGATCTCGGCGCAGCTGTTTGGCTCCAACCCGGAGACCCTGGCCGAGTCGGCACGGATTGTGCAGGACGCCGGCTTTGACCTGGTAGACCTGAACCTGGGCTGCCCGGCCAAGCGCGTCGTCGCATGCAACGGCGGCTCCGGCCTGCTGCGCGATCTGCCCCAGATCCGCCGTATCTTTGAGGCGGTTCGTGCCGCCGTCACCATTCCCTTCACGGTCAAGTTCCGCATGGGCTGGAACGATGCGCAGATTGTGTGCGTCGAACTGGCCAGAATGGCCGAGGAGTGCGGCCTGAACGCCGTGGCACTGCACGCCCGCACCCGCGAAGACGGCTACACCGGACAGGCCCGGTGGGAGTACATCGCCGCAGTGAAGGATGCCGTGCGAATTCCGGTCATCGGCAACGGCGACATCCGCACGCCGGAGGACGCCGCCGCCATGGTGGACCGCACCGGCTGCGACGCCGTCATGATCGGCCGCGCAGCGCCGAGCAATCCGTGGATCTTCCGCCAGATTGCCCAGTACACCGCGACCGGCAACTACGACGTGCCCAGCAATGAAGATCGCTACCGGATGATCCGCACCTACTTCCAGATGCTGGTGGACGAGATTGCCCTGGAAGAACAGGCCGAGGCCGCCCGCGCAGCCGCTATCGTCGCCGCAGGCCAGATCGCCCGCGAGCAGCGCCACCGCGACGCCGTGGGCAAGATGAAGCAGTTTGCCAGCTGGTTTACCCACGGTGTGCCAGGCGGGGGCGCGCTGCGCAAGCAGATCTTCGAGGCCCGGCGCGGCACGGCAGTGCTCGACGCGGTGGAGGCCTTCTTTGCCGCGCAGCCGGACCCTGGCGAAGCACCCGAGACACCCGCGCAGCAGTCCGAGGACACGCCGGACGCACTGCTCACCTCTCTAGGCGCTTACTGCGACTAGCGTTCCGGATGGCCATCCCGATGGCCGCGCCCGATGGCTGCGCCGGATGGCCCCGAGGAGCGCCGCCACACCACCTTCAGCTCCCGGCGCCAGCGCTGGTCAAGCGCAATCAGATACCACTCCACGCCCGGCGACAGGTAGCGCAGCACCGTCTCCGTGGCGGGGTGCACCTCCAGCGCGGGGGCGACCAGGTAGAGCCGTGGGGCCTCGGGTGCCAGACGCATCCCGGGGAAGTAGCCGTGCCGCTGCAGCTCCCCCTGCCCGAAGGCCGGGCTGGCATCGGCCGTGTGCAGGTGATGCCAGCGCACGCGAATCCAGTAGTCCAGCCCTTGCAGGGCAAGGTGCAGGTCGTCACTGGCCTTCAGCTCCACCACGGCCAGGCGGCCATCGTTGGCCACCCCCAGCAGGTCGAGCATGCCGCGGTCCGAGGCGGCAAAGGCAGGCACCTGGCTGTAGACCGGGGAGGCCAGCAGGCGTCCATCGATGACCGGCAGGCTAGTGCGCAGGCGCGACTCCAGCCAGCGCTCCGGCTGGGCCCGAAAGAGCAGATCGCGGGCGCTGCCCTGCGGCGTGCGCCGTGTGACCAGCCCGGCCACCAGCGCCGCCAGACGAGGTGCGGTGGAGGGCGTCAGCTCGGTCTCACTGGCGCCGTCGCCAAACGTGATCTGTTGCATCAGGGCGAACGAGTGGCCCGCCGGAGCCAGGCGAATGCGTGCGAACTCCAGCCCGTGCAGCAGAAACGCCAGCTCGGCCGAGGAGCGCAGGCGCTGCTCCACCGCAGGGTGTGCGTCGGCAGGCACGGTGGCCATTACCTGGGCGGTGGCTGCGGCAAATCGCTCCCGCGCGGCCGTCGCGTCCGGCAGGTGAATCAGCCGGGTGATGAGGTTGCCGTGGTCGGCGGGGTCGCGCTGCTCCAGCTCTTCCGTGGCGGGGTCCAGCTCGTACAGCTCCCACTGCGCGGCCGTAGTGCTGAGCCAGCCCAGGCGCGACAAGGTGAGGGTGGCCGACCCGCGCGGCAGAATGAGTCGCAGCCCCTGGTACACATAACGGCCGGAGCCTGCGCTGCGGCAGTGATGCAGCCACAGGATGCCCAGGGTCAGAATGCCATCGGTACTGGCCTGCGACTCCTCCGGGTTGATGCCGATGACGGCCCAGGCCTGCTGACCGCGAACGATGGAGCCGCGCGCATAGGCCGGGCCAAAGGACTTCTCCAGGTCCATCGCCGTGCGGAAGGCGACCGGCTGCCACTCCGGAAAGCTACGCGCCAGCACCCGCTGCAGCTGGACAACATACTGGGCACGAGCCGTCTCGCGGCTGGTGCGCAGGCGAGGAGCGCGGCCGACTGCAGGCTCTGGAGCCAGATGCAGCGTGCTGGGGCGGCTGTGGCCCAGGCGTTGCGCCGTCAGCCGCAGGGTGTCACCCCGCGGCACAGCCGCAGTCAGGGTGCGGACCAGGTTCAGCTGGGCAGACCAGACGTGCAACGTGCAGCGGCCATGCTCGGCAGAGACGGTGAAGCGCGCCTCCTGCAGGCGCACCAGCACCTTGCCGGACTCCTGCAGCTGCGCGCGTGGGCACTCGGCAAGGAAGCGCTCAACGGCAGCGGCGATCGCCGTTGGCTCTTGAGGGGGTTCCGCGGAGGCTGCTCGGGGCGGAGGAGATGGAGTCATGCCATTACCAGTGTTGCTGGGCCCTGAGCTGCGTGATGTGAGCAATGTGGTGCCGGGAGTGCCAGGCATACAGCAGGGTGGCAAACTGCAGGGTCTGGCGCCCGCCCTCGGGATGCGTAAATCCGCGCAACCACTGATCGCTACGCAGCGACTGCAGCATCATCACCCAACGGGCGTGCAGGCTCTCAATCAGTTCCAGCGACCACTCGATCGGCCCGGTGCAGTCGTGCAGCATCGCCCAGGCAGCCTCGTTGTAGGGCTTGATGACCGGCCACTCCTCCGTGAGCGCCAGGCGTACGCGGATGAAGGCGTTCATGTGGCTGTCTGCCATATGGTGCACAAGCTGCCTCACGGTCCAGCCGCCCTCGCGATAGGGCGTGTTCAACTGGTTGTAGGAGAGGCCTTTGACGGCGTTGCGCAGCTCGCTGGGCAGCTCGGCAAGGGTTGAGATAGCGGAGAGGATATCGTCTTCCGTGATGCGCTCAGGGCGTGTGAACTTCCCTACCGGATACCGGGGATCTACAACAGAGGCCATACCGTGGTTCCTTTAGACTTCTGATGTGCCAAGGTAGCACAGCGCGAAGGAGAGCATTGGTCTTGCCGTCAAGAAAGTCATCGCCGGACACGGCACCAGTCACGGTACAGCCGGCCATGGGCCGCGCGTGTCTGCGAGTTTGCCTGGGTGCGGCGCTTGCGCTGCTGCTGGCTGCCACTGCCGGGGCGCAGCAGAGCCCGGAGTTTACCGGCTTTGACCGCAACAGCTATCCGGGCGACTCCGCCCTGCCAGCCTTGCACCGGCACTTTGCCTTTACCGGCTATTGGCTGACTCCGCCGCCGGGCGAGACCGTAAACACGTGGCAGGGCAAGCGCGAGACGCTGGTGCGCGCCGGGTTCGGCTTTCTGGTGCTGGCCAACGGCAAAGACGAAGCCGTGATTCAGGCAGCGGCCCGGCAAGCCCGGCTGACAGCCGTGGCCATCGGCCAGCGCGACGGGGCGGCAGCCGCCGTGGCCGCACGGCAAGAGCACTTCCCCACCGGCACGATCGTCTTTGTGGATCAGGAAGAGGGCGGCCGGCTGACCAGCGACCAGGCAGAGTACCTGCGCGGTTGGGTCAGCGGCCTGGTCGGCGGCGGCTATCGCGCCGGCATCTACCTGAGCGGGCAGCCGGTGAGCGAGGGCCACGGGCAGCACATCTCGACCGCGGCCGACGTCCGCGAGCGCATGCAGCATGGCTACTTCCGCGCGCCTGTGCAGTTGTGGGTCTACCAGGATGCCTGTCCGCCCTCCAACGGATGCCGGCTGATGCCGCCGCCCCTGGCCCGCAGCGGCACCCCCGAGGCCGAGGTGTGGCAGTATGCGCAATCGCCGCGACGGCCACAGCTTACCGCCGCCTGTGCGCGGACCTATGCCGCCGATGGCAACTGCTATGCGCCCGACCTGCCCGGTCTGCATCTGGACCTGAATGTTGCCCGCACCGAAGACCCCTCGCACGGCCGTTGAGCCCTCTGCCGTTTGGCCGTTGGCCCGTCAGAGCCTAGAATCAGAGAATGACCACCCATACAGGCGACCATAAGCGCTACTTCATCGACAGGCTGGGGGTCTCCGAGCGGCTGATGGAGCGTTGCCTGGGCGAGGCGCTCTCGGCCGGTGGCGACTACGCCGACCTCTACTTTGAGTCCGTCACCTCCACCTCGCTCGGCATGGATGAATCGCTGGTCAAGACTGCCAGCCAGGGCATCAGCGTGGGCTGCGGCATTCGCGTCGTCTCTGGCGAGCGCACCGGCTACGCCTACACAGACGATCTCTCCCAGGAGCGACTGCTGCGCGCGGCACGCACTGCGGCCCTGATTGCCAGTGGCCCAGCCAAGCAGCAGATGAGCGGGTTTCGCCAGGCAGAGGCCGCGCGGGAGCTGTACCCGGTTGCGGGCGCGGCCAGCGACGCGGAGATCGCCGCCAAGCTGCAACTGATTCAGCGGGCCGATGCCGCAGCGCGTGCGTTTGACTCGCGCATCGTGCAGGTTCGCGCGGGCTTCAACGATGAGCTGCGGCGCATTCTGGTGGCCGCCAGCGATGGGACGTTTGCCAGCGACACCCAGCCCCTGGCGCGGCTGAATGTCTTTGTGATCGCCAAGGATGCGACCAGCACAGCGCGCGGCAGCAGCGGCGGTGGCGGACGCGTGACGCTCGACTTCTTTACCGGCGACAAGAGCCCGGAGCACTACGCGCGCGAGGCCGCACGCACGGCACTGCTGCAACTGGGCGCCATGGATGCACCGGCCGGCGAGATGGAAGTTGTGCTGGGCCCGGGCTGGCCGGGCGTGCTGTTGCATGAGGCGGTAGGCCACGGTCTGGAGGCAGACTTCAACCGCAAGAAGACCAGTGCCTTTGCCGGGCTGGTTGGCCAGCAGGTGGCCAGCAGCAAGGTGACGGTGGTGGACAACGGCCTGATGCCCAACCGGCGCGGTTCCATCAACATGGATGATGAGGGCAACCCGACCCAGGAGACCGTACTGATTGAGAACGGCATTCTGCGAGGCTACCTCTCAGACAAGCTGAGCGCACGCCTGATGGGCATGCCTAACACCGGCAGCGGACGCCGCGAGAGCTACCACCACATCCCCATGCCGCGCATGACCAACACCTACATGCTGAACGGCGACGACATGCCGGAAGACATCATCCGCAGCGTTAAGCGCGGACTGTATGCGGTGAACTTTGGCGGCGGGCAGGTGGACATTACCAACGGCAAGTTTGTCTTCTCCGCCAGTGAGGCGTACCTGATTGAAGACGGCAAGGTGACGGCTCCGGTCAAGGGCGCAACTTTGATCGGGAACGGGCCTGAGGCGCTGAAGTACGTCAGCATGGTTGGCAACGATCTCGCTCTGGATGAAGGCATCGGCACCTGCGGCAAGGCCGGGCAGAGCGTGCCGGTGGGCGTTGGCATGCCCACCATCAAGCTGGACAAGATGACGGTAGGCGGCACCGGGCACTCCGCTTGATGGGCTAGAGCGGCAACGCGCGACACGCCCTTGCCATGCAGCCGCACGGCGGGGCCCATCCTGCAAACACTTACGCACCACAACCGGAAGAAATGAGGAAACGTCATGGCTGTCGAGCGCGAACGGTTTTACGAGTGCGAGGTGAAGCGCCGCAGAGTGCGAGCGGGTGGTGGCTACGAGCGTTTCTGGAAGGTCAAGCTGATTGCCGACGCGCTGATTGACGAAGACAAGGAGTTCCGCTGCAAGGACTGTGGTGGCGCGTTGAAGTTGTTTCGGCGGAAGATGGAAAACGCACCGCCGCCGCACATGGAGCACAAGCTCAAGATCGACTCCGAGTACTGCAGGGCAGGCATCGCGTTCTTGAAGGCAACCGACGGCCGTCAGCCGCGCATGTCGGCAAATCCGGTTCGCTAGACCAACGGCAGAACCTTTGCGGGAGGAACGACGTTGAACGCAGCTTCCAAAGGGACGAACGACCTTCGCGCCATTGCAGACGATGTGCTGGCCCAGGCCCTGCGCGCTGGAGCCACAGACGCCGAGGCGGTGGTGTACGAGGGCGAGGAGTTCTCTGCCATGGTTCGCCTGGGCCAGGTGGAGACGCTCAAGGAGTCCGGCTCGCGCGCGGTTGGGCTGCGCGTCTTCCTTGGCCAGCGTGTCGCCAGCACCTCGTCCTCTGACCTGTCGGCCGAGGGGCTGACCCGGCTGGTGAGCGGAGCGGTCGACCTGGCGCGCATCACCAGCGAGGACCCCTTCGCCGGGCTGCCGGAGGCGAATGAGTTTGGTGCGATCCCGGCTGACCAGCACCTGTACTTTGAGGACGTGAAGGAACAGCCGCCGGCGGACCGCATCGAGATTGCCAGGCGCTGCGAGGCTGCTGCCATGGCCTACGACACGCGCATTCAGAACTCCGGCGGCGGCCACTATGACACCGCCACCTCGCACAAGATTCTGGTGAACTCGCGCGGCTTTGCCGGGGAGTATCGGCGCAGCTACTGCGGCTTTTATGCCTCGCCCATTGCGGTGGATGAGAGCGGCGGCATGCAGCGCAGCTACTGGCACTCCAGTGCGCGCAGCACACGTCTGCTGGAGTCGCCGGAGGCGATCGGCCAGGAGGCGGCACGGCGCGCGCTGCGTCGTGTCGGAGCGCGACGGGTAAAGACCCAGCGGGCGCCGGTTGTCTTTGCACCGGTGATTGCGCGCTCGCTGGTGGCCAACATCTTCTCTGCCGCTGAGGGCGACGCGGTCTACCGAAACGCCTCGTTCCTGGCCGGTCGGCTGGGCGAGCAGATCGCCGGAGCCAACGTCACCGTCATCGATGACGGGACGCTGGTCTTTGACCACGAGGGCATACGTGCCGGGGGCTTTGGCACATCGCCGTTTGATGGCGAGGGCCTGCCCACCCGGCGCACCGTGCTGGTGGAGCGCGGCGTGCTGACCAACTACGTGCTGAACACGTACACCGCGCGCAAGCTGGGCATGCGCAGCACGGGGAACGCCTCGCGCGGGCTGGCCGGCAACCCCGGCACCGGCGCAGGCAACTTCTACCTGGAACCCGGCACGCAGACGCCCCAGCAGATTCTGGACGATGTACCCAGCGGCCTGTACGTCACCGAAGTGATGGGCTTTGGAGTCAACCTGGTGACGGGCGACTACTCGCAGGGCGCGAGCGGCATGTGGATTGAGAACGGTGAGCTGGCCTACCCGGTGGAGGAGATCACCATCGCCGGCAACCTGAAGGAGATGTTCCGCAACATCTCCGCCATCGGCAACGACCTGGAGTTCCGCAGCTCCAGCGCCGCGCCCACGCTGCGGATCGACGGCATGACCATCGCGGGCGAGTAGCCCCGGCCACTGAGTACAATCAAGCGGTGCCGGAGCACTTCCAGTTTGCCGTAACGACAGCCTTTCGGCCGGAAGAGGCCGATGCGCTGTTGCGCACGGTGCCCGCCGCTGCAGGTGTGTTTGCCTTGTATGGCGCGCGCGCCACAGACGCGCCCTACCTGACCCAGACCACCGACATGCGCCGTCGCATGCGACGCCTGCTGCAGCCCTCCGCAGGTCAGACTCGGCGCCTGAATCTTCGCGATAAGGTCGTGCAGATCAGCTACACCGTGGTCGGCTCGGAGTTTGAGGCCGGGCTGCTGTTGTATCAGGCCACCCGGGCGGTGTTTGGCCCCGCAGAGGCTCGCCGCCGGCTGAAGCTGCGCACGCCGTACTGCCTGCGTCTGACGCTGGAGAACGCCTTCCCCCGCCTGTACGTCACCAACCGGCTCAGCCGTCGCGGACTGCAGGAGAGCTTCGGCCCCTTCCCCTCGCGCGCCGCCGCGGAACGCGCCTGCGATGCTGTGCTGGATCTGTTCCTGCTGCGCCGCTGCCACGAGGAGCTGGCCCCCTTCCCGGAGCACCCCGGCTGCGTCTACGGCGAGATGAAGCGTTGTCTGGAGCCCTGTAAAGCCGCCTGCACTGCGACACGCTATGCGGAGGAGTCCGCCAGGGTGCTGGCGTTTCTTGAGTCGCGGGGAGCCAGCCTGCTGGAGCAACTGGAGCGCGAGCGCGAGGCGGCCTCTGAGGCGATGGAGTTCGAACGTGCCGCGTCCTTGCACGCACAGTGGCTGAAGACGAAGGCAGCCGCCGCGTCTCTGGACGAGTTGGTGGCTCCGCTGACCAGGGTGCGCGCGCTGGTGGTGCAGGCAGCGGCCCACGCGCAGGCACCTGAAGCGGCGATCTTTCTGTTGGAGCAGGGTCGCCTGGTGGGGCCGGCGCGGCTCTCCACCCTGGGGGTGCGAGCCGTGCGGGAGCAGGCGGAGGCAGGCAGCAGCCTGTTTGCCCAGCCGCTGCTGCTGGCACCCGTGCCCGAGGCGCAGGCTGCGGGCCAGCCGGGTAGCGACCTGGCCGATGAGACCCCGGAGGCAAAGGCCACCTCGCTGCTCGCCGGGTTGCAGGAACAGGCGCACCATGGCCCTGTGGAGTTGGCCGAGCGCAGCGATGCCCTGGCGCTGCTGCGGCGCTGGTACTTCCGGCCAGAGAAGCAGCGGACGGGCGAGGTGGTGCTGCCACGGCCGGACGGCGGCTGGCCGGTGCGGCGCGTGCTGCGTGCTGCGGCGCGCGCGGCGCTGGGCAACGGAAGGCCAGCGACCGAGCCCCAAGACGGAGAGGGGCAAACCACGCCCGTGGCGCAGTCCCCGGTGTAGTGCTGCTGGTAGACTTGAGCTATGGTTGAGCTTGCGTTTTCGATCCTGGCAGCAGACTTCGCCCATCTGGCCGAGGAGATTGCTGCCGCCGAGCGTGGCGGCGGAACGATGGTGCATGTGGACGTGATGGATGGCCACTTTGTGCCGAACATCACCTTCGGCCCGCCGGTGGTCAAGGCCATTCGGCCAACCACGCAGCTCCCTCTGGACTGCCACCTGATGATCGAGAACCCGGATGCCTACATTCCGGCGTTTGCCGCAGCCGGGGCCAACATGATCAGCGTCCATCAGGAGGTCTGCCGCCACCTGCACCGGACGCTGCAACTGATCGCGCAGCATGACGTGCTGCCGGCCGTCGTCCTCAACCCGGCCACACCGGTGGACTCGCTGATTGAGGTGCTGCCGATGGTGCACCATGTGCTGATCATGAGTGTGAACCCGGGATTTGGCGGCCAGCAGTTCCTGCCGCTTGCGCTGGAGAAGATTGCCTACCTGCGCGAGATTCGTCACGAGATGGGGTTGAACTTCCGCATCGAGGTGGACGGCGGCGTGGCCGAGGACACCGTCGCCTCCGTCGTGAAGGCAGGCGCGGACATGCTGGTGGCGGGCTCGGCGATCTTTCAGCCCGGCCGTACCCAGGCAAACGCCACCGAGTTTTTGCGCCTGGCCAGGGCGGCAGAGGCCGAGATGCTGGCCGCCGAAGCCGAGTAGCCCCAGAGACATAGCGCTGCGACCGCCGCTGCGGACAAAAAGAAGCCGCCGACGCACCGCCGCTGGACGATCCACACAGGTAAAATGAGAGGAAGCGCTGTCGCCTGACGCGGCAGCCGCAACGAGGTTCTGGGCTTTCATGAGTGAGCGTTCTTTCTTTCCGAATCTGAGGGCGGCTGCCCTGGCAGCGACGCTGGTAGCAGGACTGGCGGCCGGGTCTGCAGGGGCATGGGCCCAGGCAGCCGGGGATGCACCAACAGCACCGGTAGCGTCCGGCACCGTCTCTGCGCCCACCATGGGCCAGCAGAAGCGCGAAAAGCAGAGCAAGAAGGAGAAGCGGGACGCCAAGGTCGCCAAGCAGGATGAGGCCAAGGCCGAGAAGGCGAAGGTCGTGCAGAGCCGAGACACCAAGAAGGCGGAGAAGAAGTCCCGCAAGACCGTCTCGCTGGAGGGCCTGGACTCCAAGCTGCCAGATAAGCAGCTCTTCGATAAGGCACAGGACGCGATGAAGAAGGGCCACTTTGACGTGGCGCGTCTGGACCTGCAGACCCTGCTGAACACCTACCCCGACTCGCAGTACCAGATGCAGGCCAAGCTGGCCATTGCAGACAGCTGGTACAAGGAGGGCGGCACGGCTGCCCTGACCCAGGCTGAGAGCGAGTACGCCGACTTCCGCGTCTTCTTCCCCAATGCGCCGGAGGCCGCTGAGGCCCAGATGCGCATCGGCGATATCTACTTCCGCCAGATGGATAAGCCGGACCGCGACTACAGCAAGGCCAAGCACGCGGAAGAAGAGTACCGGCGCATGCTGACGGACTATCCGGACTCCGTGCTGGTGCCGGATGCCAAGCAGCGCCTGCGCGAAGTGCAGGAGGTCATGGCCACGCGCGAGGCCGAGATCGGCGCCTTCTACTCCACGCACAACAACTGGCCGGCGACTATTGCTCGCTACAAGACGGTGGTGGACAGCTATCCGCTCTACAGCCACCTGGACGACGTGCTGGTTGGCCTGGGGGATGCGTATGAGGCTGAGGCCAAGTACGTGCGCGCGCTGAAGCAACTGCCCGAAGCAGCCAAGGCGCGCCTGGAAAAGACCTACGACGACCAGGCCGCGGATGCCTACCGGCAGGTGGTGCTGGAGCACGCCGCCTCGCCCCACGTTGAGGATGCCCGCGAGCGCCTCGAAGAGCTTGGCGTTCCCATCCCGGCCCCGACCAAGGAGCAGATTGAGGCCAGCACGGCGCTGGAGAACAGCCGCCGCCAGTACCGCATTCAGGACCGCGCCACGCTGCTCTTCCTGCATCGCCCGGACGTTGTGGCTGCGGCACGCATTGGTGAGCCGACGCTGACAGATCCGAAGAGCACCTTTGCCCCTGAGGTAACCAAGCAGATTGTTGCCGACTTTACCAACGCGTTGAACCCCAACGCCAAGCCGGTACCTGCCACAACAAGCGAAGCAGCGGCGCCCGCTGCTTCGGACACCACCAGCACGCCTGCGCCGGCGACTCCGGCTGCACCGCTTGCCCTGCAGGAGATTCCAGCTGCTGGCGCGGGTGACTCCGGCAACACCAGCACCATGACCACGGCTGCGCCGGCGGATGCGTCCGGCGGGCAGAACTCGGTGGGCGTGGAGGTGTTGACGCCCGGGGCGAACACGACCGCCGTGCCGGACAACGGCGGACTGAAGGCCGTTGGCCCGGTGGACGCAACGCCGCTGCCGGCTGTGGAGAAGCCTGCCGCTGCGCCTGACCAGATCAACGACATCAAGCCCGGCACGCAGCCCGCCGCACAAACTCCTGCTGCCGATGGCAAGAAGGCGAAGCCAGAGTTTGACAAGGGCGATGAGAGCTCCAGCAAGCACAAGAAGAAGAAGGGGCTAGACAAGCTGAACCCGTTCTAACCCTGGGCCCACTTCCAGCGGAGAAGGTGCGGATGCGTCCGCACCTTTTCTGTTGCCAAAGAGGCCCCGCTCGCCCAACCACGTCCGTCACGCTTCCCGCGCTGCCGATGCTACCCTTAAAGAGAATTCCATGAGCCACGAACTGCCGAAAGCCTACGACCCCTCTGAGATTGAAGAACGCTGGGCGGACACCTGGGTCCGCGAGCGACTGTTTGACGTTGCTGCCGACTCGGCCGCGCACGCCAGCTCCGCCAGCTTTACCGAGCTGCTGCCGCCGCCCAACGTGACCGGCCGCCTGCACATGGGCCACATGCTCAACCATACGGAGATGGACATCCTGACCCGCTGGCACCGTATGCGCGGCGACCTGACGGTTTGGGTGCCCGGCACAGACCACGCCGGTATCGCAACCCAGATGATGGTGGAGCGCCAGCTGGCCAGCGAGGGCACCAGCCGCGAGAGCCTGGGCCGGGTGGCCTTTGAACAGCGCGTGTGGCAGTGGAAGGAGCTGTACGGCGGCGCCATTCTGGACCAGATGAAGCGCCTGGGCGCCAGCGTGGACTGGAGCCGCGAGTACTTCACCATGGACGAGCGGCTGAGCCGTGCCGTCAAAGAGGCCTTTGTCCGCCTCTACGAGCAGGGGCTCATCTACCGGGGAGCGTACATCGTCAACTGGGACCCCAGCGCGAAGACGGCTGTGAGCGACCTGGAGGTGGTGCATGAAGAGCGCGCCGGCAAGATCTACCACATCCGCTATCCGCTGGCCGATGGCAGCGGCTCCATCATCGTAGCCACCACGCGACCAGAGACCATGCTGGGCGATACCGCCGTCTGCGTGAATCCTGCCGATGAGCGCTACACGGCCCTGCATGGCAAGCGCGTGCGTTTGCCGCTGAGTGGTGTGCACGGTGGCCCAGACCGCGAGATCCCGATCGTCACCGACGACTGGGCAAAGCCGGAGTTTGGCACCGGTGCGGTGAAGGTGACACCGGCGCACGATCCCAACGACTTCGGCATCGGCCAGCGCCACCAGTTGCCCAGCCTCAGCATCCTGGACGAATCGGCGCACGTCGCCCTGCCGGGCTCTGCGTACCATGGCCTGGAGCGCTACACCGCCCGCGAACGTATTCTGGAGGACCTGAAGGCGCTGGACCTGCTGGTGGAGGTGAAGGATCACACGCTCTCCATTGGCACCAGCCAACGCACCGGCGTGGTGATTGAGCCGCGGCTCTCCATGCAGTGGTTCCTCAAGATCGAGCCGCTCGCAGAGAAGGCCATTCGCGCGGTCGAAGAAGGACATATTCGCTTTACGCCGGACCAGTACCGCAAGACCTACGACGAGTGGATGCATAACATCCACGACTGGTGCATCTCGCGCCAGCTCTGGTGGGGACACCGGATTCCGGCGTGGCACTGCGCCTGCGGCCAGCTGACGGTTGCACGCGAGACACCTGCGGCCTGCGCAGCCTGCGGCAGCACTGCCATCTCGCAGGAGACCGATGTGCTGGACACCTGGTTCTCCTCCGGCCTGTTGCCCTTCACTGTCTTCGGCTGGCCAGAGAAGTCGCTTGATCGCGACCGACTCTATCCCACGCAGTTGCTGGTGACGGGCTTCGACATTCTGTTCTTCTGGGTCGCACGGATGATCATGCTCGGCTGTCACTTCATGCTGGAGGAGCCGATGGCCGATGGCTCGCCGCGCACGCTGGCCGACTCCGTGCCCTTCCGCGAGGTGTATATCCACGGCCTGGTGCGGGATGCCGACCGGCAGAAGATGTCCAAGACCAAGGGCAACGTCATCGACCCAATCAGCGTGATCGAGCGCTTTGGCACCGACGCCGTGCGCTTTACGCTGGCCAGCATGGCCTCGCCCGGTACCGATATCGCCTTCAGTGAAGAGCGCACCGACGGCTACCGCGCCTTTGCCAACAAGATCTGGAACGCAGCGCGCTTCGTCTTCATGCAGGCGCAGCGCGCGCAGGAGGCTGGAGTTGCCATCCACCTGGCCTCGCTGCCTGCGGCGCTGCAGGCTGGCCTGGATGAGCCGCTGGAGACGCGCTGGATCCTGACCCGACTGCATCAGACGGCCGGTACCGTGGAGCAGGCGCTGGGCAACTACCGCTTCGACGAGGCCGCCAACGCGATCTATCAGTTCTTCTGGGGCGAGCTGTGCGACTGGTACATCGAGATCGTGAAGCTGCGGCTGGAGTTTGGCGAGGGGGCCGACCTGGCCGCCGCGGGCCGCGCGCTGCATACGCTGCTGGCCGTGCTGGAAGCTGCGCTGCGCCTGCTCAGCCCGTTCATGCCCTTCATTACCGAGGAGATTTGGCATGCGCTGTGGTCGCTCTGCGGCGCACCGGCCGCACCGGCGAAGTCCATTGCACTGACGCGGTATCCGCAGCCAGCCGACGCCTCGGCCGACCCGGCGAGCGTGGCCGCGATGGAGCAGTTGCAACAGATGATCGTCGCCATCCGCGCGGCACGCAAAGAGAGTGGCGTCCCCGAGAAAGAAGCCGTGCCGGTGCGCATCTTCGGCGCAGAGGACGTAGTGACGCTGACCCAGGCTAACACCGGGCTGCTGGCTCGCCTGGCCCGGGTAAGCGAGGTGAGCTATGCCAGCGCGGCTCTGACCGGCGAAGGTACGCGCAGCACCGCTCATTTCGACATCGCTGTGGTCTACGAACGGCAGATCGACGTTGCAGCCGAGCGGGAACGGCTGACCAAGGAGCTGGCCAAACTGGAGAAGGGTCTGGCTGCCGCAGAGAAGCAGCTGGGCAACGAGGCCTTCATGGCCAAGGCGCCAGCTCACATTATCGAGGGATTGCGCAAGCAGTCTGCCGAGACGAAGATGCTGTACGACAAGACTCGGGCGGCGATGGACGCGCTGCCAACCCTCTGACCTCTGAGAACAGAAGGAAGTGCAGGAATAAGCATGGACTGGAAGAGCAAAAAGATTCGCACCATTCTGGAAGCGGCGCTGGCCGAGGACAAGGCCACGAAGGACACCACGACGGCTCTGACGATTGACCCAAGACTGCGTGCGACAGGCACCATTCTGGCCAAGGAGTCCTGCGTAGTCTCGGGTGTCGGTTGCGTGCCGGTGATCCTGGACGCCTTTGAGCGCATGGGCGGCGGCTCGGTCGGTCGCTTTGAGGTCATCAGCCATCCGGAGATCTTTGACGGTGTGCGGGTCAAGAAAGGCCAGCCGCTGGCCGTCATTCGCCACAACGCGGCAGCACTGCTCAGCTGCGAGCGCGTGATCCTGAACCTGATGCAGCGCATGTGTGGCATTGCGACGCTGACCAACGAATTCGTCAAAGCCATTGCCGGTACGGGTGCCCGCGTCCTGGACACTCGCAAGACGATCCCCGGACTGCGCGTGCTGGATAAGTACGCCGTGGTGTGTGGTGGAGGCAAGAACCACCGGCTCGATCTGCAGGACGGCATCCTGATCAAGAACAACCACATTGCCCTGGGCGGTGGCCTGCCCGCTGCGCTGGAGCATGCCATGGCAGGACGCAAGGCCGGGCAGATTGTGCAGGTTGAGGTGCGGTCGCAAGAGGAGCTGGACCAGGCGATTGCCGGTAAAGCGGAGTCCATCCTGCTGGATAACATGACGGTGACCCAGGTGCGGAAGGCCGTGAAGCAGATACGCGCAGCCCTGCCCGGCGTACCGGTTGAGGCCTCAGGCAACATGAATCTGAAGACCGTGCGCTCCTACGCTCTGACGGGCGTGGACTACATCTCGGTCGGCGCGTTGACGCACTCTGCCGTGGCCTCTGACCTGGCGATGCGCATCACCGCCGAGGTGAACTGAGGCAGCGTGGCCGCTACGTTTGACCTGGAAGCCGTGGAGGCAGCCCTGCAGGGCACGCGCTTTGCAGGCAAGCTGCAGCACTTCGCGCGCATCGACTCGACCAACACCTACGCTCTGCAGCAGGCGCAGGCAGGCGCACCCGATGGTTGCGTCTACCTGGCGGATGAACAGAGCGCGGGGCGGGGTCGCAGCAACCATACGTGGCATTCTGTAACCGGCGATGGTCTCTATCTCAGTGTGCTGCTGCGGCCACAGCTCACGCTGCGCAACGCACTGTGGCTGGCGCTGGCCACCGGCCTGGCCATACAGCACGCCATCAGGCAGACTCTCGGCGTGACTACCGACATTCGCTGGCCAAACGATCTGCTGGTCGGCCGTCGCAAGTGCGGCGGCGTACTGGTTGAGACGGCCGCAGCCACCGATGCCACCACACCACTGCGCTACGCCGTCGTCGGCATCGGCATCAATCTGAATCACACCAGCTTCCCTGCCGAACTCGCCGAGAGCGCAACTTCGCTGTGGTTGGCTGGCGGGCAGCCAGTCTCGCGCGAGCTGCTGCTGCCACCGCTGCTGCGTGCGCTGCAACAGGAGTTTGAGCGCCTGGAGCGAGAGGTGCATGGCCTGCCGGAGTCGGCCGGGCTGCTGCAGCGCTTTGCGGCGTCCTCCAGCTGGGTGCACGGCAAGCAGGTTCGCGTGAGCGAGATGGGCGGCTATACTGGCCAGACGGATGGACTCGACCCGCAAGGCTTTCTGCGCGTGCGGACCGAGGATGGAACCGTGCGCACCGTGCTCTCTGGCGGCGTGCGCGAGATGGAAGAGCGACGAGGCGGGAAGGCATAGATGCTACTGGCACTCGATGTAGGCAACAGCAATACTGTCATGGGGCTCTACCGTCCGGCAGGTGAGCCAGCCGGGCGAGAGCTGGTGGCAAACTGGCGATTTACCACGCCGGCACGACAGACGACGGATGAGTTTGGCGTCATGTTGCGCAACATGTTTCAGCTGCGCGGGCTGGACATCTCCTCCGTCGATGGCGTCGCCATCTCGTCGGTGGTGCCGCCGCTGGACTCGATGCTGCGGCAGGTGAGTGAGCAGTACTTCCACGTGAAGCCACTGTTCATTGAGCCCGGCGTGCGCACCGGGCTGCCCGTGCTGACTGATAACCCCTCCGAAGTGGGAGCCGATCGCATCGTGAACTGCGTCGCTGCGTTTGAGAAGTTTGGCGGCCCCACCATCGTCGTCGATATGGGCACGGCCACGACCTTCGATGTGGTCTCACGCAAGGGCGAGTTTCTTGGCGGAGCGATTGCACCGGGGCTGGGCATCTCGGCCGATGCCTTGTTCACGCGGGCGGCGCGACTGCCGCGCATCGACGTGAAGAGGCCCAACAAGGTGATCGGAACCAGCACGGTCGACAACATTCAGATCGGCCTCTACTACGGCTACATCGGCCTGGTGGATGGCATTCTGGAGCGCATGATCGCCGAGTTGGGAGCAGAAACAAAGACGGTGGCCACCGGCGGGCTGGCACCGCTCATCTCCGGCGGTTCCAAATACATCGGCGCCGTGGATGACATGCTGACCCTGACTGGCCTGCGCCTGATCTACGAACGTAACCAGGATCGTCACAAACGTCGCGGCGCGTAGCAGGAGCGCTCATGCGTAATTACTTCAATTACTTTACTGAGATCGAGGAGCACTTTCAGAAGCGACGCGGCTCGCTGCTGATGCTGTCGACGCTCGATTGGGCCCTGATTGAGATGTGGCGCGAGGCCGGCGTGCCGCTGGAGTGTGTGCTGCGCGGCATCGATACTGCCTTTGATAAGTACGACGCCCAGCGCCAGAGCGGGAAGAGTAAAGCCCGCAAAGTCAATGGGCTGGCATGGTGCGCGCAGAGTGTCATGGAAGCCACCGAGCAGGCCCGTGAGGCCGCCCTGGGCGCAGCCAAACCGGCAGCTACAGAAGAGAGCGGCTTTGAACAGGAACGCGTGCGGCGCTATTTGCAGCAGAACGCGGAGACTATCCTGCGCGCAAGCCTGCCGACAGCGGCACAGACAGTGGCCCAGCAGACGACACAGCGATTGCGGGAGCTGGCGGAGAGCCTTACGGCCACAAGCAACCTGGAGGATCTGGACCGCACACTATCCGTCCTGGAAGAGCAACTGATGGGCGCGCTGCTGGCAGCGACGCGAGAAGAGGAGCTGGTGGCACTACGCGAGCAGGCAGCACGAGAACTGGCACCCTACCGCGGCAAGATGCAGGCGGTGCAGATCAAGCAGGTGCAGCAGCAGTTTTTGCTGAAGCGACTGATGGAGGCGAATACCCTGCCCCGCCTGAGCCTCTTCTACATGAGTCACGCATGAAGTTACATATTCAAAGTCTCGTCTACGGTGGAGCCGGGCTGGGACGCGAAGTTGATGCGGCAGAGACCGCTCCCCCCATTCTGGTGCCTGGCACGCTGCCCGGCGAAGTGGTCACCGTGTCGCCTCCTGGGAGGCGCGACGGCGCAGCAGAAGCAGAGCTGTTGCATGTCGAACAGGCCTCACCGGAGCGCGTCTCCCCGCGCTGCTCCCACTTCGGCACCTGTGGTGGATGCCAGCTGCAACATGCAAGCTACAAGGAGCAACTCCAGCTCAAGACGAAGCTCCTGCAGCAGATGTTGCTTCAGGTCGGCGTGACCGATCTGCCCCCCGTCACGCAGCACTCGGCAGAGCCCTGGGGCTACAGAAATCGCATTCGGTTACAAATCCTGAACAAGGACTCTGCCTGGAGTGCCGGCTACAAGCGTCGCGGCAGCGAGCAATCCCTGCCCATCACGGAGTGCCCCATTGCAGCACCATCCCTGTGGCAGGCGATGCAGACGCTGCTGGCACTTGGCCCTCAGGATGCCAATGCCGCTCGCTGGCTTTCGGCCAGCGAAGAGGTGGAGTGGTTTACCAATGCCGAGGGCGACCGTCTGCAGATGACGCTGCTGGTGCGCAAGTCGCCACCACGCGGCTTTGCTGAGCTCTGTCAGCAGTTGCAGCGCGAGCTTCCGAGCTTGCAGGGTGCAGGCGTCCTGCAGTTGCCGCCGCAACGCGGCCAGAGCGCGCGCCGTTGGGAGAAGACGCAACCCGTGGCGGCCTGGGGAGCCTCCGGGCTGAACTACCAGGTGGAGGATCGCAGCTACTGGGTGAGCCGCGGTGGGTTCTTCCAGGTGAATCGGTACGTGCTGCCTGCAATGCTACGGCTGGTAACTGCGGGCCGAACGGGCACATTGGCCTGGGATCTGTACGCCGGAGTCGGGCTGTTTTCGCGCGTGCTTGCCGAGCAGTTCACAACGATTGTGGCTGTCGAAGGCAGTCCGATCGCAGCCCGGGATCTGGCGGCGGGCGCTCGCAAAGCCGCGATTCGAACCGTGAACGCCACGACGGAGGAGTTCCTGCGCGGGGCCGTGCTGCAGCGTGACCGCCCGGAGCTGATTGTGATGGACCCACCCCGCGCTGGCCTGGGCGCGGAGGTGTGTAGCCTGCTTGCCCGGCTGGGCACGTCGCAGCTCGTCTACGTCTCCTGCGACCCGGTCACCCTGGCGCGGGACGTGAAGCAGTTGTGCGACTCCGGGTATAGCATGGTGGAGTTGCACCTGATTGACATGTTTCCGCAGACCTATCACCAGGAGTCGATGGTGGTACTGGAGCGGAGATAGGTCGCAGGCGGTCCGCAGGTTGAGCAGTGACGACCGACAGGAAGAGCTTGAATCCGCGGCTTTGGCCACGGGGCAAGCAGGTGGAGCCGCTGGTCTTGCGGCGTGCGCCACTGCTGGCCGCGGCGGCGTTGTATGCGCTCGGCATCACTCTCAGCCGCACATGGCATCCACTCGCGCTGCTCGTCCCGGCAACGTTGCTGCTGGCGCTGCTGGCCCTGTTGGCCATGCGTTACGCGCAACGCGTCGCGCTTGTCCCAATCGCCGGCTTGTGGATCGCGGCTGGCATCTGGAGCGCTCAGCTGCAGCCTGCACCACCAACCCAGCAGGGCCTGTTGCAATATGCCGACGGCCTGAGCCGCACGGTACGGGGTCACGTTGTCCGCGTGCGGCCGGCCGCTCCTGCGGCCTCGACCGGCAAGGACTTTGACCCTGCCGCTTTGCAGGAGCGCGAGCCAGACGAGCGGCTCTCTGTGGATGTTGCCGTCGACCAGATTGAGGTGGTGACGCCGGACCTGGCCTGGATGACTCCGGCCAGCGGCGGTGTGCAGGCCAGCCTTCGCGGCGGCTCCACTGCGCTGCCCCAGCTGCACTGCGGCGACATCGTGCAGATGCCGATGCGGTTGCGCAAGCCGGAGAGATATCACGACCCCGGTGCCTGGCAGTATGCGGACTACTTGCTGACTCAGGGAATTGCGGCCGAGGCAAGTGTCCCAGCGTCGCGCCTGCAGCGCATTGGCACCACCACCGCAACGTGGAGCTGTCGCTTGCTCGCTGCACAAAACTGGGCCGGCGCACGGGTGCAGGCGCTTGTCCACTCTACGGCCAACCGTGCGCTGCCCCTCCCGCTGCAACTGCATGATGCGGACGCCGCCATGCTGCGAGCCATGCTCTTTGGGGATCGCACGGCGCTCACCCAGCCGCTCAAAACGGACTTCCAGCGCACCGGCTCCTTTCACCTGTTCGTTGTCTCGGGCCTGCATGTGGCACTGGTGGCTGGCATGCTCTTCTGGCTGGCGCGCAGGCTGCGGCTGCCGCCATGGCTGGCCACGTTGCTCACGCTGGTCGTGGCCGCCGGATACGCCGTGCTCACCGGTATGGGAGCACCGGTACAACGCGCCGTGTGGATGACCGCAATCTTCCTTGCAGCACGTCTACTCTCGCGCGAACGCAGCACGTTGCAGGGGGTCGGTGTCGCACTGCTGGCTGTGCTAGTGGGTTCGCCGCGCAGCCTGTGGGAGTCCAGCTTTCAGATGACCTTTCTCGCGGTCCTCGCCATCGCCGGTGTAGCCGCTCCGCTGGCAGAGTGGACCGTGGCACCCTATGGCCGGGCCGCGCGCAGGCTGCGCCAGGTCGCGCTGGACGTTGGCTTTGCGCCGCGCCTGGCACAACTGCGCGTCATGCTGCGCCTGTGGGGCGAGGCGCTTACCGCCGCTGCAGGGGTGCGACTGCACTGGATGCCCGGGCTACTGTTGCAGGCCGCCACCTGGACCTGCGGGCTGGTGCTGGTGGGGACAGTGGTCGAGCTCGCCATGGTGCTGCCCATGGCCATGTACTTTCATCGCGCCACGGTGTTCGCCCTTGCGGCCAACCTGGTGAGCGTGCCGCTGGTGGCGGTCCTGGCTCCGCTGGGCGTGGTTACGTTTTGCCTGGCGCTGGTAAGTGCGTGGCTGGCTGCGGTGCCAGCGGCGCTGCTGGCGTTGCTCCTGCACGGAGTCACGCTGCTGGTGCATCGACTGGGCCACACCACCGTCGGAGATCTGCGCCTGCCCGCGCCGCCGCTGTGGGTTGCTCTGCTGGCGGTGGTCGCGTGGTCCGTCGCGTGCTTCACCGTGCGGCGCGGCAGACGATGGCTGGCCCCCACGCTGGCCGTGCTGATCACGGTCGCCGCACTGGTGCTGTGGCCACGCCCTGTTCGGCAGGTGCCTGGGGCGATGGAGGTCACAGCGATTGACGTGGGCCAGGGCGACTCCCTGCTGACCGTTGCGCCCGATGGACACGCGCTGCTGGTCGACTCCGGCGGCCCCGTCGGCAGCGTGCGCGAGACCGCTGACGTGCAGCGCAGCTTTGATGTGGGCGAAGAGGTGGTCTCCACCTATCTTTGGCAGCGACAGATCCGGCGGCTGGACCTGGTGGTGCTGAGCCATGCCCACAGCGACCACATGGGCGGCATGGCGGCCGTGCTGCGTAACTTCCGGCCGCGCGAGCTGTGGGTAGGCACCCAGCCGGACTCAGTCGCATTCCGCAGCCTGCTGCAGCAGGCGGGTGAACTCGGCATCGTGGTGCGACAGGTGCGCGCGGGCGACAGCCAGCTATGGCATGGCGTGCAGCTGCACGTGCTGGCTCCGGCGGCGAGCTACAGCAACCCCGGTGAGCCACGCAACAACGACTCCGTGGTGCTGCGGCTGGACTACGGAGCCGCCTCTGCCCTGTTGGCCGGCGACGCCGAGGCTCCGAGCGAGGCCACCATGCTGGCCGCCGGGGTTATCGCGCCTGCCACCTTGCTGAAGGTGGGCCACCACGGCAGTACCACCTCCACCACCGACGCCTTTTATCGCGCCGTACAGCCGCGCCAGGCGGTCATCTCGGTCGGCGCCGGCAACAGCTTCGGGCATCCGCGCATGGAGGTGCTGGAGCGGCTGCACGACGGAGGCACTTCGGTGGTGCGGACCGACGTCACCGGGGTCAGCACCTTTCTGCTGCGTCAGGACGGAAGCCTGCAGACCCTGTTGCCGCAGGGATGTGGCGAGACCACGTGGCAGCCCGGCCTGGAGACCTGTCGCGCCGGGGCGCTCTGGTAGCGCTCAGGCAAGCGCCGCGGAGGCGCACCAGCATGTTGCAGCACCTGTGGAGGAGCGCTCGCCCCAGGATGGCTCCCCTTGAGCCCAGCCCGTACAGGCCAGCTTGCGGTATGATGCTGGCGGCTCTGCAAAGGCCATACGACAACACCCGAAACGAGACGATGGAGGCAAGAATGAGGATTCGAGGGCGTGGATTTGTAATCGCTTTCATGGGACTCTGCCTGGCAACTCTGGCAGCACTCACACCACCCGCACACGCACTGGACAATGGTGTGGCCCTGACCCCGCCCATGGGCTGGAACAGCTGGAACAAGTTCGCCTGCAAAGGCGTCAACGAGCAGGTGGTGCGTGCAGCGGCCGACGCCATGGCCGCCAACGGCATGAAGGACGCAGGCTACCAGTACATCGTCATCGACGACTGCTGGCAGACCAGCCGCGACGCCCAGGGCAACATCGTCGCCGATAAGGACAAGTTCCCCTCCGGCATCAAGGCGGTTGCCGATTACGTGCACAGCAAGGGCCTGAAGTTCGGCATCTACACCGACGCCGGAGCCATGACCTGCGCCAAGCGCCCCGGCAGCATCGGCCACGAGTACCAGGACGCGCAGCAGTACGCCAACTGGGGCGTGGACTACCTGAAGGAAGACTGGTGCAATACCCTGCCCGGTCAGAGCAGCGAGAGCTCCTACACGCTGATGCGCGAGGCACTGAAGGCGACCGGCCGGCCGATCCTGTTCAGCATCTGCGAGTGGGGATCCACCAAGCCCTGGCTGTGGGCCGGCCCAGTGGGCAACATGTGGCGGTCAACCGGAGACATCCAGGACTGCTGGGACTGCAAGAAGCAGTGGGGCGGCAACGGTGTGGTGCAGATTCTTGACCAGCTCGCGCCCATCTACAGCTACGCCGGACCCGGCCACTGGAACGACCCCGACATGCTTGAAGTGGGCAACGGAGGCATGACTCAGGAGGAGAATCGCGCGCACTTTGGCATGTGGGCCATGCTGTCCGCCCCGCTATTGGCCGGCAACGACCTGGAGCACATGACCCCCGCCATCAAGGAGATTCTGCTGAACAAAGAGGTGATTGCCGTGGACCAGGACACCCTGGGACAGCAGGCGCGCCGCGTCAAGCAGCAGAACGGGCTTGAGGTGTGGTCGAAGGAGCTGGCCGACGGCGGTCGTGCCGTGGCTTTGCTCAACCGCAGCGATGCGCCAGCCACCATTGAGGCAACCTGGCAGGAGATCGGATACCCTGCCAAGACCTCTGCCGCAGTCCGCGACCTGTGGGCCATGAAGGACCTGGGCCAGAAGACGGGTGGCTACTCCGCTACCGTGCCGAGCCACGGCATGGTGATGGTCAAGGTGGAGCCGTAGTCGTCCCAGCTCAACCTGGCTGCATCGCGCTGTCTGCACCAAACAGAAATCCCCTGCCTGGCACCTCGCCCGGCAGGGGATTTCTGTTTGCGGTGCATGGTTCGTTAGAAGGAGATACGCCCCGACAGCTGGATCGACTTGCGTGGAGCCGAGCTGTTCGCCGTGACGTGACCAAAGCTCGCGTTGCCGACCGCCGTGCTGGCGACAGCAAAGAACGTGTGGTTCGTCACGTTGTACCACTCGACACGGAAGTCGAACTTCGACGCCTCGGTCAGGTGCAGCGGAATGCTGCGCACCAGCGCGAGGTCAAGGTCGTAGTTGCCCGGGCCATACAGGTTGTACGGTGCGGTGCGTGGCGAGTTGCCGAAGGTGTAGCTCGGCGCGTAGGACGAGTTGAGGCAGATGGACACCGGGTTGATGAACGGGCCGGTCGGCGCGGTCGTCGAGCAGGTGCCCGTGCTGGGCGCAATGTAGGAGATAGCGCCCGTGTTGGCCGCTGTGATGCCCTTACCCCACTTGCCGTTGATGCGCGCCGGACCGCTGAAGTTCGGATTCAGCATCGGCTCGCAGGTTGACTGCGCCGGGTTGGTCTGGCAGGAGGAGGCCGTAATCGCCAGCGGCGAGCCCGAGAACGCCTGGAACGTCTCCGACAGCTTGAAGCCGCCCAGAATGGCACGCTCCACGCTGTTGTTGCCCAGCACCGACGAGCCCAGAGGCAGTGCCCAGACTCCTGTCACCACCGCGTGCTGCGGCTGGTTCGAGGTCGAGACCGTGCGCTCGATCGCATCCGGTGCCCAGGTCTTGCCGTTGTTGCTGTACGCCGCCGGAATCGTATAGCCACTCCGGTAGGTGCCGCCGTCATCGATCGAACGCGACCAGACGTAGCTCGCATTGAAGGTGAGGCCGTGAGAGGCGCGCAGGCTAAGCACGGCCTGCAGCGCGTTGTAGTGGGCGTTGGCGACATAGCCAAAGCTGTCGCTCACAGATTGGAAGGGGAATGGCTTCAGCAGCGTCGCCAGGCTCTGGCCCGTGTTGAAGACGCTAAGCGAAGACGGGCAGACGCCCGAGTTCGCTGCGCAATAGGCAGACAGCGCCGAACCGGTCAACGCCAGGTTCGAACCCAGCGACAGGTACTTGGGATCCAGCTGGTTGGCATAGAATCCGCGTGCGTTGCTGCCATCGGCCGGCAGGAAGTGCCCCTGCGAGCCGACGTAGGTGATGGTCGAGGTCAGCGCTGGAGTCCACTCATGCTGCAGACCGAAGCTGTAGTTGATGTACTCTGGCGCACGGCCGCCCAGGTAGGGGTCAGGATAGCCGACGCCTGAGGGCGAGCCCGTGTAGCCGGACACATTGGTATAGCCCGTACCGTACGCCGGGCCCGAGGCCGAGCCGCTGGCCGCCGTGTACGTGGGAATCGCTCCATTGGTGCCCGTAAACGGCGCGGAGCTCAACAAATTGCCCGTTGCCGAGAACGACGGCGCCGCCGAGTAGCCCAGCGTGCCCAGACTGGTGGAACCACCACCCACCGCGTTGCCATGCGTAAACATCACACCGTAGCTGGCGTGGATCACCGACTTAGGATCGATCTGGTAGGCAAGTCCGATGCGCGGCCCAAAGTTCTTGAACCAGTTGTTCACCGGGGTGGCGCAGTTGCAGGTGTTGGTGCCGGAGCCCGTAAACTGCAGCGCACCAGGCAGACCGGTCACCGGATTCGTCAGCGTGGGGTTGAAGAAGCTGCCCGCATTGTGTACCTCGGTGACCGTGGGGAAGTAGTCCCAGCGCAGGCCAAGGTCCAGCGTCAGGCGCGAGTTCACCTTCCAGTTATCCTGCACGTAGGGCGAGATGGCGCGGAAGCGGGCACCAAACTCCTGTTGCAGATACTGCGTGAAGCTCGTCTTGTCGATCTGACCGACCAGGAAGCTGGCATAGGACAGACCTGTGCCGGAGGTAGCCGCAAACTTGGGCGAACTGTTGCTGGAGGGCGTGATCGCCGCCGTCTCCGTCACGCCGTTGGCCAGCGCAAGCGGCGTGGAGCCACCCGTCGCGTTGATGACGTTGTACAACAGCCACGCGATCTGACCGCCTACCGTTACATTGTGGTTGCCCTTGGTCCACTGCAGGTTATCCAGCGCCGTGTAGTTCTCCGCCAGCGTCACGTTCGGGCCAGTGCCAGCCCACTGCGTGGGAGCATCCGTGCCAGAGAAGCTGACAATAGGGAAGGACTGCTGCGCTGCACCGGCGGGAATGCCCGTGATGCCCAGCGTGGAGGCCGCATACGCCGGCAACTGGTCCGCGTCGATCGTCGGGCCGTTGTACCGCGCATAGCCGTACTTGAACTGGTTGACGATGCTGGGCGAGAGCACCCAGGTGTCTTCCACCACGGCAACCACCGTCTTGGGGGCGTAGGCCTGGCCGAAGTTGTACGGGATAGGACCGACGTTGCGGCCTGAGGTCGTCTGGCCGACCGGCACCGAGCTGGCCTGACGGCCCGCGGCACCTACTAACGTGAGCGTGTTCTTGCTGTTGATGGTGTAGTCGATGCGGTTCGTCGTCGACCAGTTGGTCAGGCCCGTCGGGTTCGGCGAGATGAAGTTGTTCTGCAGAGCCGTGCCAATTCCGCTGGGCAGAAACTTCTGCAGGTTAAGCGCGATGGTAGAAAACTCGCTGGACGGGATGACATTGATCGGCGCACCGGTCTTGACTGGATTGCCTGCGGGGCCGCTGCCCGAACCTGGGCCGTAGCCATACTGGTAGCGGCACGGACCGTTGGTGCTGTTTGCCGTGCAGCTGGCCTGCGTGCTGGGGTCGTAGATGTTGATGCCCGTCGCACTGAAGTCACCCGCCTGCTGTGCTGCCGTTGGGAAAGTGATGGCTACCGGCGTCGCGCTGGAGTAGCGGAAGCCGTTGTAGTTGCCAAAGAAGTAGACCTTGTCCTTCCAGCTGGTGAACGGGAGCAGCGGACCGGACAGGTTGATGCCGTACTCGTTGCTGCGCTCAATCGGCTTGGAGACGACGCCGGTGATGGGGTTGGGCACGGCACCGAAGAAGCCCCAGGTATCCAGAGCCGTGTTGCGGAAGAACTCGTACACCGAGCCGTGGAAGCTCGGGCTGCCCTGCTTCACCGTGTAGTTCTGAATGCCCTGCCCCTCGTAGATCGCCGAGTAGCCGCTGGTCTGCACCTGGAACTGGTCCACGGCATCGACCGAGATGGCGGTCCACACATAACGCGGGTCGCCGTTGCCGCCCGCACGCACAAACGGCAGGCCGTCAATGTAGACCGCCGAGACCGCACCCTTGCTGCCGGAGCCGTTGACAATGCCGGTGTTCGTCGTGGCATTGCCGTTCGTATTGTTGCCCTGCACGCCCGGCATCAGGAAGGCAAAGTCTGTGGCGCGGCGCTGGTCCGCCTGGCCGTAGGCTCCCATCTCAATCGGCAGCGCGGAGTACATCTCATTCTCCATCGTCGATCCCAGCGTGGCGTTCGTCGTCTCCAGCGCCGGAGGAGCCGTGCTGACGGTGACGGACTGCGAGCTGGAGCCCACCGTCAACTGCACCGGAACGTCAGCCACCTCCATCGCGTTTACGTGGACGTTCTCCTGACGCACGGTCTCAAAGCCGCTGGCCGTAACCGTAACCGTGTAGATATCCGGATCCAGCGGCGAGATGATGTACTGCCCTGAGGCCGAGCTGGTGACCGTCGTCTTGGTCACGCGCGTTGCGGAGACGGCCGTGATGGTGGCATTGGGCACCACAGCGCCCGTGGGATCGGTAACCACGCCCGTGATCTCGCCCTTGCCGGCAAGCTGTGCGCCAGCAGGCAGCACCGCAAGCAGCAGCACAGCAAAGATCCCAAGCAGCCAGCTTGCCGCAGGAACGGCGCAGCTGGAGCGAGACATGGTTGGAGTGGGGCAAAGCGAATTCGTCATCGATGGACCTCGAAAGTGGAAAAGCGGAAGCTATCGTTCTTGTTTTTGGGCGAAGAGGGTGGCTTGCATCCCTCCCGGCTCGCAGTCTTACCCGCATAAGGTCAGACCACATTGTCGCCGATAGAAAGCATCGTCCTTCCAAATGGTGGATGTCAAGTGTGAAATTGAGGTGAATTCCATCGGGTCCCGAAGTAAATAGGGCTGCAGAATGTGACAGTTAAGAGGTTTTATTTCAATTACTTATTGAAGATCATCTAGCCGGGAGCTCTCCCCTGCTCGCGGTCGCCCATGTTTGCGTAAATACAATGGACTGGTGGGACCGGCCCGATGGATGGTATGAAGTGGGCTGAATTCGACGTGCAACGGTCGCTGTTACAAGGGAATAGGCCTGAAGATCAGGGTGCTTGCGGCAGTCCCAGCAGCGGCGTCTTAACCGGGGCAGCCAGGCCGATAAACTCGGTCACCGAGTTGCCGTAAGCGTTGCTCACCCAGAGGTTACCGCTCGCATCAATCGCAAGGGCGAACGCTCCGAAGAGATTGGAGTCCGGTGCCCAGCCCGCAGCAGGAGAGATCGCCTGTCCTGGATTGGTCGTACCGCTGCCAGCCAGCTCCGTAAGGTATCCGGCGCGGAAGTTGCCGACCCATACATTGCCGTTTCCGTCGATCGCCAACCCCTGCGGATGCCGGATGGTGCCGCCAGCGTTGATGGTACCGGCGGCGCGGATCGTGCCATCGCCTGCGACCAGGCTCAGGCTGTCTCCAAAGTAGTTTGCCACCCACACGTTGCCACGCTGGTCCACGGCAATGCCGTTAGGGCCCTGGCAGCAGGCAACGGGCAGGTTGGCTTTGCCGTCTGCCGAGATGCGGGTGATGTAGCTGTCGTTCTGGTCGCCAATCCAGCCATTATGATTGCCATCCAGCGCGACGACGACCGGAAACGCCAGGGTTGGTGCCGTGTACCCTGCACTTCCCGAGAGGGGTGCGCCGGTGCCGGAGAAGAGTGTGACGTGGGCGTTGCCATAGTCCACCACCCAGGCCGTAGCGTTGCTATCGATTGCGATGCCGACGGGGTAGTTCAGGCCACCCTGGTTGAAGCCTGTGCTGCCCGAGATGTTCTGCCCCGCGGAGTTCAGCACCGTGACGGAGTTGCCCGGCAGGCTGCCTTGCGGCTGATTCGTAATCCAGACGTTGTCGCTCGGGTCGATGGCCAGGCCATAGGAGTCGCTGAGGCCGTAGCCCGTAATGCCGTGCGGAAAGACGGGCGAACCGATGGGGGTCAGCTTGGACGCGGCGTTGAAGTAGCTGGCCACCCACACGCTGCCCGTGCTGTCTATCCCCAGCGAGGTCGGGTAGTTCATCACATGATCGGTATAGGTTACAAATAGAGTCCAGTCCGCGGGGGCCTGGGTCAGGGCGGGTGCATAGGCGGTGCTGGTGGCTGCCTGCGCAAACAGGGTGGCGACGTTGAGCGCCGGATGCTGCACCAGGCTGACTGCCGCGGCCAGGGTGTCTGCTGGTGCGGCGGCACCTGCGGCTGTCGCCCCGGCAAACAGTTGCGTGCAGGTGGGGGCTCCACCGCTGGCGGCCGCGCAGGTATCCAACAGGTTAGCCAGGGTGTGAATCCGGGCCGCTGGCGAGGTGGCGATTGCAGACAGACTGGCTCCCGGCGCGGTGCCGGTGGCTCCATTCACCAGCGCGTTGAACGTGGCAACGGCATTGGCCAGGCCGGTGTTGTTGGTTGCGCTGGCAACGATGCCACCGGACGGCGTGAGGAACTGCCCCAGCGCCCAGGCAGCAGCGGCAGTGGTTGCCTCATCCACAACAAACGAGGAGCTGGTGCTAAGTTGCCCACACGCTCCCACCACGGTGAGCAAGGCAATCGCTGCATTGGCACTGCCCGTGCCGACGCTGCCGCCGCGGGCCACGATATAGAGCTGGCTGCTGCTGGATGGGCAACTGTAGCCGGTCGGCACGGCAAACGCGCCCGTGCTGCTGGTGGTTACAGCGGCGGGCAGCAGTGCTGTAGCCGCCGTACCGACTCCCGCTGCGTAGAGCTGCACGCTGGCACCGACAACCGGTTGCGTCCCGGCCAGCACCTTGCCCGTGAACGCTGCCAGGGTGACGGTGGTGCCGCCACCGCCAGAGCCTGTCCCTCCTCCGCCAGTCGAGGTGCTGCTGCCAGTCAGGCTGCCGCCGCTGCCGCAGCCTGCGACGAACGCCAGCGTGGGTACCGCGATGGCCAGAACGGCAAGAGTGTGGCGTAGTAACTTCACAGGGCTCCGGAGCCGACGCTTCGCCGCGCCTCAGGCATGGCGATAGGTCTGGGTAAGCTGCTGCAGGTGGATAGACGCAACAAAGTCGCGCACGGAGGCTGTCAACTGCGCACGCGCCGTATCCGGCAGCATCTGCGTGTCGAGCGTCTCGGCGCGAATGAGAATCGGGATCGGACGCACCGGATCAGGATGCAGGAGCGCTGCGGGATCCACCTTGCTGTACACAAAGCCGAAGTGCAGATGGTCGCTGGCAAACTCCCCGCAGGTGGCGGTGTTGCAGACGGTGGTTGCATCCAGATACTGCGAGACGCCGCTGTTGAAGAAGGCCCCGCTGAAGACGATGCTGGCCTGATCGGCAGAGACGAGGTTCAGCTGATCGTGCCACAGCGGCTCCTCGCCGCGGGCCGAGTGGCAGATGAGCGTATCGTGCGCTCCCATGAAGGGCGAGACGCCGAGCGAGACGTGCGGCCCGTCACCAGCCGGCGCATACTCTGCCCAGTGGTACAGCAGCGCTCCCGTGTCTACGGTCTCGTTCCAGTTGCGCACCAGGTGGTAGCCACCGACGTTCAGCGGGAACTCTCCCAGCGAGGCCTGCTCGGCACGCTGAGCCGCCAGTTGCGCCACGGCGCGGCTATGCACCAGGGTGTGGGCCAGAACTCCAAGACTGGCTAGCCCGATGATGCCCACCGCGCCCACCCGCAGCAGGGCTGCCGTGGAGACGGATGTATCCGCGACGGCCTCTGGCTCAGCGGCCTGCCCGGCACCCGCGCTGCTCAGTCGGCGGATCGCCTGGAAGAGCAGATACGTCGCGATCAGGAACAGGATGGCGCCGATGATGTAGTCGCCCATCTCGGCTCGGCTCTGCAGCCAGGGAATATGCAGTGCCACCAGGTAGTAGAGCACCAGAGTGCACAGGCGCAGCAGGTTGAAGACGTAGCCCAGCAGAACCGCCGCCACCGTCACCGCGATGTGTGCCCGCAGCCGGAAGCGGTAGAGGTATCCCGCAATCAGCGCGATGAACCCCATGGTGATCGCGCCACGGATTCCGTTGCAGCCCGGGGCGATGAACATGCCAAACTCCGGCGTAAACATCAGGCGCAACTGGTCATGCGTCAGCGGCTGCCCCAGCGCCATGGCAAAGCCGCGGGCGACATGCGCGGAGGCGCGCTGCAGCGGGAGATCGACATAGAGGTTGAAGATGTGGGGTACGGGATTGACGAACCACATGAGCGCGACCGGAAACCATGCGGCGCGCAGCAGACGAACCCCGCCAAACAGCAACACCATGCTGGCCGCATAGCAGACCGCTACCAGCGAGTGGGGTGGAAAGTAGAGGAACCAGTGCGGCGTAAGCACCAGCACCAGCACTGCCTGGTCGCGCAGCCGCACCGTAGCAATGGTTGCCAGCAGCAGCACCAGTCCCCACCACGAGCCCTCAAGCTGCCAGCCCTGCGCACGCCAGGCGCGCAGCACCAGCACAAAACTGACCAGAGGAATAAAGAGCCCGATGGACTTGAGCGGGTCGCCCATCCACAGGGTCCACACCGCGACCGCTGAGGTCCAGACGGAGCATAGAGTCAGGATGGAGAGACACGCTGCCGCCGCCGCGACCCGGGATGGCGCGAACAGGCCTGTGCGGCCGTGATACGCCGGATGCACGTCGGCCGCGGGAAAGGTGGACATAACAAGATGATTCTACCGGGAGAGCACCCGGGGTGAATTGGCGGCGAGGGTACCTGCCGACCTATTTCCGGCGTGCCTTGATGCGCGCCCGTGCCGAGGCGAGAAACGCTCCTGCCGAGCCGACCACCGCGAGAATCGCCGTGGGGTTCTCCGGTGAGTTCACACAGCCGCTCTGTGCATGCAGGGGAAGGGCGGCCAGGAAGAGAAGAGCGAGGGCAAAGGAAGTAAGAGATAGCGTGCGCATACGAGTCCTCAGACAAAAGATTAGGGCTTGCTCATGAAGTTGGGCATGGCTAATTCGTTGTAGTGACACTGCCCGGCACCAGTGCTTGGGTTGGCGCGTGGGGTCGCCTCCGCCGGGCGGCGCAACTCAGTCGCCTGCTGCAACCAGGGCAGCTACCGGCCGCTTGACCACCAGAGCCTGCCACAGGGCGACGCCGACCAGCGGCAGCAACGCGGTCCACCAGAAGGCCAGCCCATACCGCCGCTGATCGAAGAGATGGCCCAGCCATGGCGTCAGCAGGGCCGTGACCAGCGCCCAGCTGGAGATGGCGCTGCCGGACAGAAAGCCCGCGCTCTGCCCCGGCTGAGCCTGCATGCCATCGCTCAGCACCAGCACCACAAAGCCGCCGGCGAAGAACATCTCCAGGTAGAAGATCAACATCGACACCAGCACAGGATGCGGCATGCGCGCCGCCAGGGGCTCGGCTGCGATCAATACGCTGGCCAGTGCCAGGGCTAGAAACAGGCCCGCGGGCCGCTTGCTGGTGCGTCGGCGGCGCAGGTCGGCGACCCTTCCCCAGACCAGGTAGCCCGTCTCCCAGCCAGCCGGAGGAATCCACAACAGGTGCCCGAGCGAAGCCTGGGAGACATGCAGAACTCGCGACAGATACAACGGCGCGGCGTACAGGCCAAAGGCCAACGGAGCAGCGCCCAGTCCGTACAGCGCAACCGTGGCCAGCAGGTTGCGATTCCACCGCGAGGCCCTGTGCCCGTCTGCAGTGCGCTGCGGTGGCAGTGCGGCATGGTGACGCGCATACAGGCCCGTGGAGCGCAGCACCAGCCACAGCAGAATCCACAGCCCACCCATCGCCGAGGTAAGCAGAAACGTGGCGCGCCAGCCGAAGTGCAGCGCGACTGGCGTAATCAGCAAAGGAGTGAGCGTGGCACCCAGCGAGCCGCCACTATAGGCCAGCCCCAGACCAAAGGAGCGGTGCTCGGGCGGCAGCGTCTCTGCCACCGTAGCCAGGCCTGAGGGAAAGGTGGCTCCCTCGCCAAACCCCAGCACCGCACGCGCCACACACATGCTCACCATACCCGTCATCAGCGCATGACTGCCGGAGGCGACCGACCACACCAGCACCGCAAGCAGCGCCATTGTCCACACGCCACGGCGATCTATCCACAGGCCCCACACAGGATTCGCCACCATGTAGCACAGGCTGAAGGCAGAGACCGCGTAGCCATACTGCATGACATTCAGATGCAGGTCGGCGAGAATCGTCGGGCTCAGAATCGAGAGCACGCTGCGGTCGGCGTAGCTGAGCAGCGACAGCAGCAGCATGGAGACGCAGGGAATCCACTGCCGCAACGAAGTTCTGAGGGTGACGTTCACGCCCCTCTATTGTGACAGGCCAGAGGGCGCATGGAGAAGCAGCCAGGCATGCAGCTGCGGCTGCTGCACTGCGCGCACTCGAATGCAGCTGTCGATGCTCTCCAGCGTCAGCGCCAGCGTGCGGTCGGCCGCCTCCACCGGGTGGCTGGCAAAGAAGTCTGCCACCTCGTCGCGCAGCTGCGGCGTGCAGAACCCGCCGGTGGCCGCAACAATATGCCCGCCGGAGTTGGTCGTCAACTGGGCTTTGACCTGCGGCCAGTGCTGCTGCACATACTCCCATGCCAGCGCCGAGGTCTGACGGTTGCGCAGCAGCTCTGCAATCAGGCTCCAGCTATCCTGGTTCTTCACCTGCCCCGACACGGCATAGTCCAGCGTGCGGATGACCAGCAGCGGCGACTGGAAGCGCGCCAGCAGACGTAGCGCGTCCGACTGCAGATCAGGGTCTGCGACCGCCTGCGTCAGAGCCTGCATCCGGTCATACAGCGCGGCGTCGCCATGCTCAGCCGCCAGCGCCACGGCTGCATCGGCAAACATGGGATCGACGCCGGTGTACGCCCGCCGACGCGGTGCCAGCACATGCGCAGCCACCGTTTGCGCCTCGGCCAGCGCGTCCGCATCCTGCGCCTCCCCCAGCAGCTCCAGCAGATGCGTGCGCAGCATCTGCCGGTCAAACGGATCGCGCGGAGACGACGGGCCGAGCGCCGCAAAGACCGGGCGAAAGGCTGCACGCAGCACCGCATGGTAGCGGTCGCGATCCTGGCTGCTGACGATCTGGTCGTCGATGGCGCGCAGCCGGCTGGCTACCGTATCGAGCACCTCCGGGCTGGGGTCGTTGCGCATCGCCAGCAGTAGCTCCAGCACGTCCGTTACGCTGTCGGCGGTGGCGTCGCGCGGCTGCACCGCGGCTTGGGTCGCGAGCAGCGCCCAGCGGTCCCCAACCAGGCAAATGCGCTCGGCAGGCAGCAGTTGCCCGATCGCCGCTGCCAGGGCAGCGTTCTGCTGCGCGGTGTAGGCCACCCTGTAGTAACCGCGGCCTGCCGCGTTGGCAAACAACGGCACTGCGGTAGAGGGCAACGGCAAGGCAACG
>JAGWNX010000098.1 GCA_028872955.1 Acidobacteriota bacterium | reverse complement strand
TGGTAGTGCGCTAAAAAGCCATCCGCCGTCTCCAGCACCAGCTTGCGCGTGCGCGGTGTACCGTTGAACAGCACCAGTTGCAACGCCGGGTGGTAGACGAAGTACGACCGCTGCTTGGCCCAGCCCCACACGCCGTTCTCTGCCATCTTCGTGCCGCTGAAGTAGGACGAGCGAATCTGCCGCTGCCCCGCCACGTTGTAGCCCGTCAGCCACTCCAGCCGACGCGCTGTCTCCATCGCGCGCTCCAGCTGCTTCGGACTGCCAAAGTCCAGCTGCAGCGCCTGCCCCAGCGTGTTCAGGCCATCCTCGTAGCTGTGCAGCTCGTCGTACTGCGCGCGTGCCAGCCCGTTCTGCCACATGCCGTTCGCGTAGGTCGCCTCCAGCGTGCGCTCCAGCGAGGTCTTCAGCTTGTCGGGGTCGGCACCCATCATGGCCAGTCCGGGCCACCAGTTCAGGTAGTCCGTGTCGTCCGACAGGCCACCACCAAACTCGCCATCCGAGATCTGCCGGTTGTCGATCCACCACTCCACCTGGTCCTTCAACATGCCCAGATCCCTCACCTGCAGCCAGGCCCACTCTGGCACGCCCGGCGGCGCAGTCGGCAGCGTGAAGGGCGGCCGCAACTGCTCAGGATTCTTCTCGCTCCAGTACTTGCGGCCCAGGTCGTTGGTCGGGTCTACGCGCAGCAGGTCGGTGATATCCGCGTCAAACCGATTGAACAGGTTGAGCTTCCGCGAGTTCACCGATTCTTCCGTCATATTGGCATAGTTGTCCCGCACCTGGGTCAACCGGTCGGCAATGTGCTCTGGCAGCGCATCCTCATAGCGCTTGAAGATCAGCCGCACCTGCGCGCCCTCCAGCGCCTGCGGACCAAACTCCGGGCTGGCCGAGGCGATCGTAAGGTACAGACTCTTCAAGTTCGGCAGAATGCGGTCGCGCGTATCCAGCCACAGCGTGTGCTTCTCACCCGGACGCACACTGAAGTTCACGTCCAGCAGGTTGCGCATGGGCCACAGCGGGTCTTTCACCTGCAGATTCAGTGGAATCACGTCGCCGTGCGTCGGGTGCAGCGCCAGCGCCGGCAGATCAATCGCAATGCCGTCCAGTCCGGCGTGCATGTTCTCCCACCCGTACGATCCCCCATGCCCCACCGACGCCTGCACATCGCGAAAGTCCGCCGGGATGAGGATGTGCACGATCGGCAAGCCCCTTGCCACCGCGCTGCCCGCCGAGGCATGGCTCGGCTGCCCCTTGCTGCGTGGTGCCTCGCCCGCGGGCAGCGCCACCATCGTCGCACGCTCATCCGCGGGGTAACGCCCGGCGATGAACTGCTGCAGCTCCTGCAGCGAAGGGTTCTCTGCGCCCGTGCGCGCCGTCAAGGTATAGCTCAGCCGCGCTACCCCTTGCGGCTCGACACCGGGATGGATGTAGTACGCACCGAACTCGCCGATCGGCCACTCCTGCTGTGCATTGGTAAACCGCACGCGCGCGCCGGTAATCGTCTGCTGCAGTTGGGTGCTGGTGTGCTCCTGCCCTTGAGGCCGGGAAAACAGCGGGGTGGCCAGTTGCGGCGAGGTGTCCTCCTGGTCGGGGTCCGCTACCGCGCGCGGGTCGCCGTTGCCGGGCCGCAGCAGCGCAACTTCGCCCCAGGCACCGCCCTCGATCTCAATGTGGTTCCACGGTTCATCCGGCAGGTAAAACGTCACCGACTTGCCCGAGAGCGCATAGCAGTCCCAGTCCGGCAGTTGGAAGTAGTCATAGCGATTGGGCAGGGTGGAGCGGTTGTACACGCCCGGCCAGGTCGTCTCGCGGATGCCGTCGGTACCCTTCCACCACCACCGCTTCAGGTCATACGCGTCGTGAATCTCCACTTTGCGGATCACCGTCTTCTCCGCCGGCAGCAGCGCCGGCGGATCCTCACGGCGGTTCCAGCCGTAGCGGTGCCACCAGACCTGCTGCCAGTCTGCCGTGGGGCTCGCCGCTGCCTCTGCTGCGGCAGGGGCCGTCGCCACTGCCACGCTGTGCTGCACCGCAGGAATCTGCTGTGGCACCTCATGACGCGCCAGCGAGGCTACATTCTCATCGGAGAGCATGCGATCGTAGATGCGCAGCTCATCCAGGTCTCCGCCACGGTCGTAGTTGTAGCTGCTCTCCACGCCCTGCGGCGAGATGATGCGCGAGTGCGGCCCGAACTGATCCAGCCCGGTATCAAACCGGCCCGTCGCTGCCGCTTCGCCAGCCAGCTTGCCATCCACGTAGAAGCGGATTCCGCGCGTCTCGTCCCACGACAGCGTCAGATGAATCCACGTCTCTGGCGAGGGAAAGTGCGGCATCGTGTAGGAGACGCGGGTGCGGCCCAGATTCACATCCGTTACAAACGCGTCGAAGCCGTGGCCGTTATAGTCAATGCGCAGCCACACCATGTCCCAGCTGGAGTGGTCCGCATAGCCCACACGGAAGATCGGGAACTCCGTCTGATCCACGGCCTCGCGCGGACGCCAGTCAAAGTCCAGCGTGCCGCGCTGGGCGTAGATGTTGCCCGGCGCCCAGTACGACAGCAGTTGGTTGTCGCCACACTGCAGGTAGGAGCCCTTGGCCCCACCCGGCAGAATCTTCACATCGCTGCGATAGTTCGGCTCCGCCTTGCCCGCCGCGACATCGGCGCGAAAGCCGTGATCGCCCGAGAGGTAGAACAACAATCCCGGCTCCGGCTGCGGTGCAGGCCCAGACTGAGCTACCAGGACAACGGGGAAAAGTGCCGAAGACGCAAGCGCAACCAGACAACGACGCAACATAGGGCCTACCGTGAGTGGAGTGATCGGACGAGGTTTGGTTGACCAATTGGAGAAAACCAAAAACAATTGGTCGAACAAAGCAGCCGGATTATCGCCCAGCACAAGAACGTTGGGCAAGCAGAAGCGACATCCTGATCCCTCCCCGGTCCCGCCTGTCGCCGAGGTCGGCCGACCACCGGCACCGTATAGACTGGTGGGGAGATGCGCGTCTTGCGCAACGTAGCAGGCGCAGGCTCCGTCGCTCGCCAGACCACAAGTTGGAACAGCTGCCCCATCTGGGAGCGGCGCAGCCCGTTGCCCCAGTAAGGAAACCTACCCCTGATGACCACCATCGCTGCATCCGACGCGACCAACAAGCTCGCAGCCTTCGTCGGCGGCTCCATCGGCTCCGATCCCTACTCGCACACCACCTGGTCTGGCCTGATGGTGCACCTGCTGCCAGCGCTGGAACGCGCCGGGTGCCTGCAGCAGGCTCTCTCCGTCAAGGTTCCGCCGCTGCACAACTCCTTGCTGCTGGCAAAGAACTTTGCCCGCGACCGCGGAGTGTGGCGCAAGCACTACTACTTTGACCCTGCCTATCGCGCTGCCCTTACCCGCGCCGCCGGCCGCCTGCCGCTGCAGGCCCAGGTGTGCCTGCAGATCGGCATGATGATGTCGCTCCCTGAGGTCTTCCCCACCCACCCCTGCATGGCCTACAACGACGGCAACCTGGCCGAACTGCTGGACAGCGGCTTTGGCCTTCAGGGCGTCTCCGCTCGGCGCATCGATCAGGCCATGCGCTACGAGCAGGAGGTCGCGCAGCGGCTCGACCGCGTCCTCACCTTCAGCGAACACCTGCGCCAGTCCTTCATCCACAACTATCACCTCGACCCCGCCAGGGTCATCGTAGTGGGTGCCGGCATCAACCTGTCCTCGCTCCCGCCCGAGAACCCTGACAAACGCTACGACACGCCCAGAATTCTCTTCGTCGGTAAGGAGTTTGAGCGCAAGGGAGGGCTGGTTCTGCTGCAGGCCTTCCGCGCCGTGCGCGCCGCTCTGCCCACTGCCGAGCTGCACATCGCCGGCCCGCTCAGTCTGCCTGAAGTACCAGAGGGCGTCGTCTTCCACGGACACCTCTCGAAGGCCGATCCACAGCAGCGCGCCAAGCTGGAGCAGCTCTATCGTGAGAGCACCCTCTTCACCCTGCCCTCACTGTATGAGCCCTTCGGCATTGCTCCGCTAGAGGCGATGCTCTTTCAATTGCCCTGCGTCGTAACCCGCGCCTGGGCGCTGCAGGAGATGGTCACCCCGGGCTTCAACGGCGACCTGGCGGAGAAAGGCTCTGCAGAAGACCTTGCCACCAAGCTCATCGCGCTCCTGCGGGAACCCGACCAACTGCGTGAGATGGGCAAACGCGGCCGCCAAATGGTGCTGGAGCGCTACACCTGGGAGACGGTCGGTGCAAACTTCCGCGCCGTGCTCAACGGGCTAACGTAGTTGGGCCTCAGCGGTCGGCTGCGGCACGGCCCGTACGCCTCGCCGGGGTCCGCTCCTCGGCGGTGTCTGCCGGCACCCGCCGATGGTCTACCGCCAGCAGCTCCTCCGCCGTGGCTCGATCAGTAATCAGCACGTTGATCCACTGCCCCCGCAAGGCAGCGTGGATCGCCGCAACCTTGCGGCTGCCGCTGGCGATGCCCACCACCCGCGAAGCGCGCTTCAGCGAGTTCAGCTCGATCCCAATCACGCGCTGCATCAGCGGAGAGCGTACTGGCTTGCCCGCTGCATCGATAAAGCGCAGGCAGATGTCGCCCACCGCGCCAAGCTGGCGCAACTCCGCACGCTCATCCGGCGAGAAGGTATTGCCGCTGCTGGCCAGCAGCTTCGATGGCTCCAACGAACCAATGCCCACCAGCGCAATGTCTACCTTGTCAAAGTAATCGGCTGCCTCGCGAACGGCCAGGTCGTTGCTTAGCACGCGGCGCGCCTCCGCAGAGCCCACCAGTCCCGGTGCCTGCAGCAACACCGGCGAGGCACCAATGTTTGCCGCCAGCCGTTGCGCCAGCTGCGTTGCGTAGTACTGCGTGCTGGCATTGCCCACGCCACCCAGAATCTGCACCACCTTGCCGTCTTTGCCGCAGTCCGTGCGGTTCATCACGTCCACCATCGCCAGCAGCGAGCGGCTCCACGACGAGATGCCGACGATCATGCCCTTCTTCACCGACGTCTCCAGAAAGAACGCGGCTGCGGCACCCAGGTCGCGCGACATGCGCTCCTCCTCGTCGTTCGCATCCAGCACAATCGCCTCTTTTAACTGGAAGCGTGCTTGCAGCGCGTCCTCCAGCGCAGAGTAGACACCCGCCGGCGTGGTCACCGTGATCCGCACAATGCCCGCCTCGCGTGCGCGCTTCAGCAGCCGCGAGATGGTGGACTGATGAATGTTCAGCCGTTCCGTAATCTCCTGTTGGCGGATGCCCTGGTCGTAGTACATCCGCGCAACCTTCACCATCAGCCGGATCTCGTCTAAGTGCGACATCGCCTCACCCTTGCGTCAGTATGCCGGGCCGTTACTCCGGCTGATTGTGATAGTACACAGGCCAGCCCAGGTAGTTGCTCAGCGCCTCGTGCACGGCACCGGCACAGTGTGCACCGTTCATGGCGGCGTGGTGCTCATATCCGTTGCGGCAGATGGTGCGCATCAGCGACTGCAGCCGCGGCACGTGCACCACGGCTCGCGTGCCAAAGGTGTCCAGCGGATCGTCGGTAAAGTTGCCCTCGCCCACGTAGGCGCAGATAGTTCCGTTGCGGTCATCGGTGCTGACGCGGCCAAACGTCACCGGCCCCGCCGGCGTTCGGCCCTCCAGCGCGCCCACCGTATTCTCCTCGCCCAGCACCGTCCCCAGAATCGGCGCCGTGCTGATCCGCACGTCCGGCAGAAAGTCCTTGGCCCAGTTACCGCAGTGGAAGAAGACGCACTTGTCCGCATCCTGGCCATAGTTATTGTTCCAGTCCACCAGCGCGCTGGGCCGGCCAGAGGCCAGCTGCAACGCATACATGGAGACCACCCCGGCGATATCCACCTCACAGGCCGAGGGCAGCATCTGCTCCGACATCATGCTCATAATGGTGCAGGTGTTGATGCCGTAGTTCTTCTGCATCGAGCTCCAGCACTGGATCGCGGTCGCCGTCAAACCCAGCGACTGCATCCAGTCATCCACCACCAGCGCAAACTTCGCCATCTTCAGCATGGCCGCGTCCGGCGCGGCACTGGCGTCTGCATACGCCGCAATCTGCTCCACGCGCTGCTTCACGCGGGCATCACTGTCCGCAATGCCCGCTGCCGCTCCAAAGACCTCCGATAGGTCGATCGTATTCACCGAGATGCCCGCAGCCTCCAGCAGCTTCTCGCTGAAGCGAGTCGTATTGAAGGCATTGGGCCGCGCCCCCACCGCGCCCAGACGCACGCGTCGCATGCCCCGCACGGTACGGCACACCGCCAGGAACTGCCGCAGCTCCTGCCGCATCGCATCGGAGAGAATCGCCACCGTGTGCTGTTGCGTCAGCGTGTATTTGTAACCATATTGGCGCAGATTGTTGCAGACGGAGATCTTTCCGCAGAACGCATCCCGGCGACGGCGCAGGCCGAATCCATCCAGATCATCGGGGCAGGCCTGCACCAGGATGGGCACGTTCAGCTCCGACAGTCGTATCGAGTCAGCGACACCCTTCTCGTCCCCAAAGTTGGGCAAGCACACCAGAATGCCCGCAATGGTGGAGCGGTGCCGGGCAAACAACTCGCCACAGCGCACCGCGTCCTGCCAGGTCTCCACCGCGCCCAGCTTGCTGGCGCTCTCGTCCAGCCACACCGGCTCCACGTCCAGCTCAGCAAACAACTTCAGCAGGTCGCGCCGTGCCTCTGCAATCAGACTGTCGGGAAAGAAATCACGATTCCCCAGAATTACGCCCAGTGTTGTCGCCATCGCTCGTCACCTTACCTTTGCAAAGTTGTCATACTCGTCCGCATTGCTGCGGACCACAAGATCACACGGAATCACCTGACGCTCGGGCTTGCCCGTGCTACCCGTTTGCAGATACTGGCTGGCCTCGTCCACCGCCAGCCGCGAGATCACCACCGCAGGTTGCAGTGTGGTCGCGTGCAGTTCCCCGCTGCGAATCGCCGCCACAGCGTCCGGACTTCCATCAAAGCCTGTAATCACGATGCCCTGCCGATGGGCCGACTTCACCGCTGCCACCGCGCCCAGCGCCATCGTATCGTTCCCTGCGATAATGCCGCGAATATCGCCGTGGCTCTGCAGCATCGACTCGGTCTTTTGAAAGGCCTCAGCCTGCGACCAGTTAGCCGACTGCGCTGCCACCAGCTTCAGCCCGGGGTCATGATCCAGCACCGCATGG
>JAGWNX010000097.1 GCA_028872955.1 Acidobacteriota bacterium | reverse complement strand
CTTCAATGTTTCGATTTGCTCCAAGAGCAGCATGGTTCTGAGTGAGAGAATCCCCATTCTCTTTCGTTTCTCAAGGAACTGCTGTACCCACCAAAGCTGATATACGAAGGCCCCAAGTGAAACTAGAAATACGCCAAAAGCTATTGCTAAATTGAATCTCTCCATGCTTGCCTCTCGCTTTGTACTCTAAGAAAGTTGTTTGCAATGTTGCGCTAGTCTGTTTTGACGCAGGGTGGCCCCAGTTTACTGCCAGCCAGAAACGCGTGTGCCACATCTTCGGCGCGGCAGTATCGCGCCTAAGGTGGGTTTGCTGCCACGACTGCAAATGGAGTGACGTGCCTCTGCTTAGCGTTGCAGGCGGCAGGCAGCGCAGTGCGGGCAGTGTACCTTCCCATCCTTCGCAAAAGCGCGAAGGATGGGGCACCCGAGCTGTTGTGGCCGATGCCATGGGAAGGGTGGTCTGCCAGGGGCAGGTGGTCGGCTAGGCGTGGGCTGCGCTGAGGCGCGGGACCAGGGTGGCGCGCATGCCGCGGCGGCTGGGTTGTGGCTGGGCTGCGCGCGGGGCTGCGCCGGGCAGTGAGCCGGCCAGGTTGAGCGCCATGCGGCGGCGATCCAGCGAGCGGGTGGTGCCGGTCAGCAGCGCATCCTCATGTTCGCAGGGAAGTGCGCGAAAGGTGGCGCGCGGCGCGGTGCTGGGCTGGGTGCGGCTGCCCACCACCAGAAAGGGACGGGTGCGCTCCAGCAGGTTGCCGGGGTTGATGGGGCGGCTGGGGGCCAGGGGCAGGCTGCGCAGGCTGGGCAAAAAGCTGGGGAGTACGGCCATGGGGATTGCCTCGTTGGTTGGGGAGTGCCGTGTGTTGCTGCGGGGCCGGTACAGCGGTGTGTCGTCAGGTGGCGGAGTCGGCTGCCAGTGCGGCGCGCAGCTTGCTCCAGGTGGTCTCCAGCGTCTCTGGCAGCACGCGGGTCTCGGCGATGGCGGTCATAAAGTTGGCGTCGCCCGTCCAGCGGGGCAGGGCGTGCAGGTGCAGGTGGCCTGCGACTCCGGCACCGGCGGCCTGGCCTAGATTCAGGCCAAAGTTCAAGCCGTCGGGGTGGTAGACGCTGCGCAGGCAGCGCTCCACGCGCTGAGCCAGCCGCATCATCTCCAGGGCGGCGGGTTCGGGCAGGTCGGCCAGCGAGGCCTGGTGGGCGTAGGGCACCACCATCAGGTGTCCGGTGCTGTAGGGGTAGGCGTTCAGGCACAGGTAGCAGTACTGGTACCGTGCCAGCAGGTAGATTGCGCCCTCGGCCTGCTGCTGCGGCATGCCGTGGGCGATGGCGTAGTCGGCCGCTGCGATCATGTTGCAGAAGACGCAGTGGTGGTCCAGCTCGGCCGGCCAGGCGTCCAGGCTGCGCGGCACGCCGCTGCGCCGGGTGCGCTCGTCCTGTCCCGTGATGTAGTTATAGCGCCAGGGGGTCCAAAGCCGATCCATGCGGGTGAGTATAGCCACCCACACCGGTCGGGCAATCACACCGAAGTCGGACGTGTCCTGGGAGTTACCCGGCTGGTTGCGGCGTGTGGCAGGGTGCTGGGTATGTGGCCGGGTGCATCCACCTGCGGGTTGATCCATCTAACCGGTAGACACGTTACACTGCAGCCGGACGCAGCACGTGGCGTCTTGCCGCAACGGTTCCTCGACCCTTTCTTCACGTAACTCAGGATTGCCCATGACCCTACGCCGCCGCCTTGCCGCCTTCGCCCTTACCCTTCCGTTGCTTCTTCCCGTGGCCTATGCGGCTTCGGCTCGTCCCGCGCCGGAGCTGAAGGCGACCACGCTGGATGGCCAGCCACGCCTGCTCTCGGGCCTGCGCGGCCAGATTGTGGTGTTGAACCTGTGGGCCACCTGGTGCGGCCCGTGCCGCGCCGAGCTGCCACGGATTGCGCGACTGGGTGCCAGCTACGAGGGCAAGGGCGTGCACTTCGTCGCCGTCTCGATCGACGACGCCAAGGACCGCAAGAAGATTGCGCCCTTTCTAGAGCAGCAGCAGATCCATATGGATGCCTGGGTGGCTACCGGCGACGATGTGCTGGACCGGTTCCAACTGGGCGACATGGTGCCCGACACGCTGATTCTGGACCAGAAGGGCGTGATCATCACGCGGATTACCGGCGAGGTGCAGGACGACGACATCCGCGGCGTGGTGGACTGGCTGCTGGGCGGGCGCAAAGGGCCAGCCCCGGCAGCGCGGGTGAAGCACCTGTAGAGCAGCTGCCGCAGGTCGGGCGGCCCCAATCTACTGCGGATCAGGTTGCTGCGGATCAGGTTGCTACGGTCCCGGCTTACTGCGGCACTGGCTTGCTGCGGTCCGGATTACTGTGGCACGACGGCCCAGGCCAGGCCGTCCGGCTCCGGGCCCACGTGGATGCGGCTGGTGACCGTGAGGGTGCGCAGATCGACGACGGCGATGGAGTCGTCTGGCGAGCAGGCCACAAAGGCGCGCGTGCCATCCGGGTCCATCTGGATGCCGGCGGCGCCGGTGCCGATGGGGATGCGCTTGAGCTCGCGATGGCTGGCTGCGTCCAGCACGACGAGGTCTGGCGCGCCCAGGCTGGAGATGAGCACCCGCTGGCCGTCCAGGGTGAACTTGAGCCGGTTGGCGCTGCGGACGTTGGCCTGCAGGGTGGCTACGACCCGGTGGCTGGCCCGGTTGAGGATCGAGACGGTTCCGTCCTCAGCATTCGCGGTCCAGATCTCGCGGCCATCGGGCGAGACGTCGAAGCCCTCGCTGCCACGGCCTACCGGGATGACGGTCTCGGTCCAGTCGCCCTGCGGGTTGGGCGGTGGCGGCGGACCCATACGGCGCGGTGGTGGACGGGGCCCGCCCAGGCGCGGTGGGGCAACTCCCGACGGCGGACTCATCCTTCGCTGGGGCGGGGCGGGTTCGATGAGCGAGACAGTGGCCGAGGCGACGTTGGTGGTCGCGATCCAGGACCTGTCCGGTGCGACGTAGATCATGTGGGTGCGATCCTGCCCGGTGCCCAGCAACCAGTCCACCTGGCCGGAGGCGGGGTCCAGTCGGCCGATGGCCTTGGCGCCCTCTGCGGTGAACCAGAGCTTGCCGTCGGCAAAGTCCAGGCCGTGCGGCCCGCGCAGCAGCCCCAGATCGATCGAAGGCAGGGCCTGCCGGTGCACCAGGTCCAGGACAGCCAGGCTGTGGTAGCTGCCGCCCCCGTAGTTGGAGACGTAGGCCGTGCGACCGTCTGCGGAGGCGACCACCTCGTGCGGATCTTCGCCGACGGGCATTCTGGCCAGCACGGTGAGGGTCGCTGCGTCGACCATGGCCAGGGTGTGGTCGCCTTTGGAGATGGCAAGCAGGACGGGGCGACCGGCTGGTGTCTGAGCAGCGACCGGCCCGGTCCAAGGTAGCAGGAAGGGCAGCAGAAGCATCAGCGCGGCCAGGCCCGCTCGGGAGACAAGGCGCAGGGTGTGACGCAACGGCGAGCGAGGGGTGCGGTGGGGGCTGGTGTGCAGGATGGGCAACATGGAGACCTCGAGTGGGGTGCAGCGTGGGCGCGATGGTGGTGGTGGTGCGAGCATGGTACCTGAAACTACAGACGCGGCTGCTGCGGCTAGGACTACCCGGGGGGGCTGCGGGGTGGCCGACAGAGGCGGCGAATGCCTTGTAAAATCGCGGTAAATATTGAATCTCCGGGCTGAAAATAAACCCAGGCCACGGTTGACGTTTCCACCGCGCCGTTCTATTCTTTTCCTTGAGCCTCTGCGTGTGGGAACCAAGTGCAGACGCTCCTCATCGAAAGATCGAGTTTTCGTTACCGCCTGCCGAGAGTGCTTCGGGGCTTGTGAGTCTATCCCCCCTAGCGGTTTGATCTGTCGCAGCGCCGACCGAACGATTGCTTGGCTCCCGGAGTCCGCATCACATGGTAGACGTCCCAAATCCTGACCACAACGAGAGCAAACCCCTGAACACCGAACTGGAAACCCTGGCGCCCGAAGCGACAGCCGCTCCTGCGGAGCTGTCATCTGAATCCACCTCAACCCCTGCCCCTGCTGCTGTTGCAGCGGTGGAGGAACCCAGCACGACGACCGCCGCCGACGAGCTTGACTACGACGCGAACGACTTTGCTGCCGCACTCGCTGACTTTGACCGCGAGCAGGCCGCTGAGTCTGCCGCTGCGCAGAGCCTGACCGCGGAAGAGGTCGTGGTGACGGGCACCGTCGTCAAGATCACCGACAAGCACGTGGTGGTCGATATCGGCCTGAAGTCTGAGGGATTGATTCCCCTGGATCAGGTGCTGGACATCAACGGCGCGCCGAAGTTTGCCGCCGGAGACTCGGTGGAAGTGGTGGTGGAGCGTGAGGAGGCCGAGGGCGGCTACCTCGTGAGCTACGAGAAGGCCCTGCGCCACAAGGTGTGGGACAAGCTGGAGCAGGCCGCAACGGACAAGGTGCCCGTGAAGGGTATGGTTCTCAGCCGCGTCAAGGGTGGCCTGACGGTCGATATCGGCATCAAGGCATTCCTGCCGGGCTCGCAGGTTGAGGTTCGTCCGGTGCGCAACCTGGACGGCTACATTGGCACGGAGATCGAAGTCCGCGTCATCAAGCTGAACAAGAAGCGCGGCAACGTGGTCATCTCCCGCAAGGAGATCCTCGAAGAGGAGCAGAACGCCAAGAAGTCGGTGACGCTGGCGACCCTGGAGGAAGGCACTGTACTGACCGGTACGGTGAAGAACCTGACCGACTACGGCGCGTTTGTGGATCTGGGCGGACTGGACGGCCTGCTGCACATCACGGACATGAGCTGGGGCCGACTGACGCATCCGCGCGACCTGGTCAACGTCGGTGACGAGATTCAGGTGAAGGTACTGAAGTTTGACAAGGATAAGCAGCGTGTCTCGCTGGGCTTCAAGCAGTTGACGCCTGACCCGTGGCTGGACGCGACCGAGCGCTACCCCATCGGTGCGCAGGTGCGTGGCCGCATCCTCTCGGTGACGGACTACGGTGCGTTCGTCGAGCTGGAGCAGGGCATTGAGGGTCTGGTGCACGTCTCCGAGATGACCTGGTCCAAGCGGATGAAGCATCCGTCGAAGCTGGTGAAGCCGGGCGACGAGGTTGACACGGTGATTCTGAGCGTGAACCCGACGGACCGCCGCATCTCGCTGGGCATGAAGCAGCTGCAGGAGAATCCGTGGGAGCAGCTCGAGGACAAGTACCCGACCGGTGCTGTCATTGAGGGCCGCGTGCGGAACCTGACGGACTTCGGAGCATTCATCGAGATCGAGGACGGGATCGATGGCCTGGTTCACGTCTCTAACCTGAGCTGGACCAAGCGCATCAAGCATCCCTCCGAGGTTCTGAAGAAGGGTGAGAAGGTCAAGGCGGTTGTGCTTGGCGTTGAGCCGGAGAATCGCCGCCTCTCGCTGGGTGTGAAGCAGCTGCAGCCCGACGTGTGGGATACCTTCTTTGCACAGCATCGCGTGGGCGATGTGGTGAAGGGCAAGGTTCTGCGCACGGCTCAGTTTGGCGCCTTTGTCGAGATTGCTGAGGGCATTGAAGGCCTCTGCCATGTTTCGGAGGCAGTCGACGAGACCGGCAAGCAGGTTGCTCTGGACGTGGACTCGGAGCACGAGTTCAAGATCGTCAAGATGAACGAGGAAGAGAAGAAGGTTGGCCTGAGCATTCGCGCTGTTGGTGAAGAGGCGAGCCGCGCCGAGGTGGAGAGCTACAAGGAGCGCGATAAGTCGCCCAAGGGCTCGTCCTCATCGTCCAGCTCGTCCAGCAGCAGCACGACGCTGGGTGACCTCATCAACTGGAAGCGTTCTGAGCGGGAGTAAGTCTCGCACGACGCGCAGCACACAACGCAGGCCGCCCCTCACCGGGCGGCCTGTTTTGCATGGTGTCAACCTGCGGGATGCGGGTGGCGCGGGTGGGGAGTAAGCCAGCAGACAGCAAGGTGACGGTGTGCGCAGGACTACGCTGAGACCGGGCGAGTGCGGCCTAGGCGGAGCGGGAGAGCTGTGAGGCTGGTGCAGCCGATGCGGGGGCCATCTTGGCCGAAGCGCGCAGCATGATCTCGACCTCGGCCGGGGCAAACATCTCTGGCGGCACACCGCCTACGGCGACCACGCCCGGGTCGTCGCCCAGCGCCATGGAGATCTGATTCCAGTGCAGGAAGGGCGAGGTGGTGGGCAGTACGATCATCCGGCGCTTGGGCTCCGGCAGGGTGAAGTAGGCGATCCAGACGATGAGCGCAACGCAGCCCATGACGCTGTCGATAATGGAGAAGGCCGAGTACATGGTCGAAAAATGAGTGAGCCAGGCTGATTCCAGCAGCTTGTCGGTCGCCATCAGGCCCATGCCCAGGCTCACGCCGAAGATGCGGCTGCCATAGTTGAGACCCATGGGACGAATGGCGAAGGTGACGAACAGCAGCAGACACAGCGTCAGGATGCTGGTGGTCTGCTGGAGCTGCGACATGGCGGTGATGATAAGGCTTGGACCGCTGTGGTGCGGGGCTACTGCGATACCGAAGGCCAGAGCGACCGAGATGGCTGCTGCCCAGCGGAAGACCAGAACACCCAGAGACGCCAGGCCCTTGAGCGGCGCCATGGCCAGTTGGAAGATGTTATAGATGACCAGCAACTGCAGCAGAGCCTGCACGGCGTAGATGGTCCAGTAACTATAGAAGTAGATCTTGTAGGCGAGGTGCCTCTCCAGACCATAGCCAATCAGATGCATGGTCGAGAGGCCAATCACGCCGACGGCCAGCCAACTGGCGACCAAAGCCGTGAGCGAGGGAAACTTTTTCACAGAGCCGCTGCGATACAGTGCGAGCAAAACGAGCGCGCAACATACTGGATCGAGAGCCGAGAAAAACGTCGTGATGTGACGAGCGTCCATGCTTCAATCCCCGTAGGCTACTACCAACGTAGCGCATACGGGGATCGAAGGCAAGGCAATAGTTACCATCGTGCGGTCAAGCCGCAGGGACGGAGTTACCAGCCGCAGGCGTTCGGGTCGTTCGGGGGGCACATTGGAACCAAGCTCGACTTGCTGGTGACGGCGGCCTTGGTCTGGGTGGTTGCGGAGACCTGCGTGGAAGCTGCTGCACCGGTGAGAACGAGGACGACGACGAATGCGCGGACGAGAGTGTTCATAATTGGATACCCCAAAAGTTGTATTCGGCGGTA
>JAGWNX010000175.1 GCA_028872955.1 Acidobacteriota bacterium | reverse complement strand
ATCAGCACCGATATCGAATACCTGGGCGTGCAGACGCGGCTGGGCGGCTGGAGTGTCGACAACAAGCTCTACACCTACGCCTACAACCACGAAGGCCTGAGCGGCGGGGCCGGTTCCGGCAATGCCTACGTCATCGGCGCCAATCTGGCGAACTTCGGCACCGCGCCTTCGGCCAACGGCACCTCGCTGAATCCCGCCGGGACAGCGCTGTTCCCGAACGACGTGCCTGGCAATCACCTGGTGAACCAGTATCGTTCGATCGGCGATATCCTTCGCGCCAGTACGATGTTCGACCAGGACAAGCTCGAGGTCGGCCTGTGGTTCGACCGCCAGACCAACGACAAGTCCCTGAATGAAGTCGACTGGTCGCAGAATGGCGCGTTCAACTACTACAATCCGGCCTTCTCGAATCCCAACAGCCCGGCCAAGGGCTATGCGGCCGCGCAATCGTATATCGACACCACCGGAAGCGAGACCATCACCACGCTGGAACCCTATGCCCAGTACGTCTGGCATGCCAGCGACGCGCTGTCGGTGACCCCGGGCCTGAAGTTCGCCTCGTTCCGGCGCGAGTCCAATTTCACCATCATGGACGGGTTCAACCCGGTCTCGCCTTCGAGCGAAACCTACTCCAGGGCCTTGCCGGCCATTTCCGCCAAGTACCGCCTGCAGGAAGAGTGGTCAGCCTATGCGCAGTATGCCGAGGGCTTCCTGGCCCCGCGCCTGCAGTTGCTGCGGCACTTCGCGAATCCGTCGACGATCAAGCCGGAAAGCTCGCAGAACTACCAGCTGGGCACCGTCTGGGCTTCGAACGCCCTGTCGGTGGCGGCGGACGTCTACCGCGTGATGACCCGTGATGCTGAAGTGGCCAGGACGTGCGGTGCCGTGGTGTGCTACGCCCCTGTCGGGGGCGTCACCTACACGGGCGTCGAGTTCGAAGGCACCTTGCACGTTGCCGACGGGCTCAGCCTGTATGGCAACCACTCGGTGATGAACTATTCCATCAGTGCCGACGCAGGCTTCAGCGTGCTCAACAATGCGCCGCATACCTCGACTTCGGCGGGGGTGGTCTACGAGCAACGCAGTGTCTACGCCTCGCTGATTGCCAAGTACGTGGGTGCAAACTACTCGAACTCCGACGTCAACGGCTCGCCCCTTTATTTCGGCGGGTACACGGTGGCAAACTTGAACCTGAACTATCGTCCGCCCCAGGAACTGCTCGGCAAGGATGCGCGCCTTGGCTTCCAGGTCAACAATCTCTTCAACCGCGGTGGCGTGTTCACCTCCATCTCGTCC
>JAGWNX010000031.1 GCA_028872955.1 Acidobacteriota bacterium | reverse complement strand
GTTGACGATCTCGTTGTCTTCTCGCTTGAACCAGGCCATGCTCAGAACCTTGTCGGAAACCTCTCCCATTGTATGGGAATTCCAGCGTGCGCCCAAATGCTCCAGGTAGATTTACCCGGCGGCAATGTTCGCAGGCCGGGAGGCTGTAAACTCTTGGGGAGTGTGTTTTCAAGCGTCGCCGCAGTGAGAGGTGTATGTCCGCAGAAGGTCGTTGGGTACTGTTGATTGCCAGTGAAGTGGGTGGAACCGACTCCGTGTCTGACCGCGCCATGCAACGCCTGGTCGATGCCATCAAGGTGGAGGGCTACGACGTCATCCGCACCTCGACGCCGGAGGATGGCTTGTCGCTGGTCACCTCAGACCCCTCCTACTCCGCCATTCTGCTGGATTGGGACCTGGAGGGCGAGAACCAGTTTGCCGAGAGCGCCGCGCTGCAGATTCTGCGGGCTGTGCGCCGCCGCAACAAGAAGATTCCCATCTTCCTCATAGCCGATCGCACCCTGGTCAGCGAGCTGCCGCTTGAGGTCGTCAAGCAGGTGCATGAGTACATCCATCTCTTTGGCGATACGCCGGCCTTCATCGCCAATCGCGTGGACTTTGCTGTCGAGCGCTACCACGAGCAGCTGCTGCCGCCGTACTTCCGCGAGCTGAAGAAGTACACCGACCAGGGTGCCTACTCCTGGGACGCGCCGGGCCACATGGGCGGCGTCGCCTTCCTCAAGCACCCGGTCGGCATGGAGTTCCACAAGTTCTTCGGCGAGAACATCATGCGTTCGGACCTCGGCATCTCCACCTCGCCGCTGGGTTCGTGGCTCGATCACCTGGGCCCCCCGGGCGAGAGCGAGCGCAACGCAGCCCGCATCTTTGGCGCCGATTGGACCTACTACGTGCTCTCCGGCTCGTCCAGCTCCAACCAGATCGTCGGCCACGGCGTCATCGCGCAGGACGATCTGGTGCTGGCCGATGCCAACTGCCACAAGAGCATCTGTCACTCACTCACCGTCACCGGTGCGCGTCCCGTCTACTTCAAGCCCACACGCAATGGCTTCGGCATGATCGGCCTGGTGCCCATCAAGCGCTTCAGTCCAGAGAACGTGCAGGCGCTCATCGACAAGAGCCCGTTTACGGCGGGTGCCCGTTCGCGCGTTCCGACCTACGCCGTGGTCACCAACTCCACCTACGACGGCCTCTGCTACAACGTCGACAGCGTAGTCGGCGAGTTGGCCAAGAGCGTCCCGCGGGTCCACTTTGACGAGGCCTGGTACGCGTACGCCAAGTTCCACGAGATCTACAAGGGCCGCTACGCCATGGGTGTGCCGGACGAGATGCCGGACCGTCCCACCATCTTCGCCGTGCAGTCCACGCACAAGATGCTGGCCGCCTTCTCCATGGCGTCCATGATCCACGTCAAGCTCAGCCCGCGCGCGCCGCTGGACTACGACCAGTTCAACGAGAGCTTCATGATGCACGGCACCACCTCGCCGTTCTATCCGCTCATCGCGTCCATTGACGTGGCTGCGGCCATGATGGACGACCCCGCCGGCCCCACGTTGATGAGCGAGACTATCCAGGACGCCATCAGCTTCCGCAAAGCCATGAGCTCAGTCGGTCATCGCCTGCGCCAGGCCGAGGGCGGCTGGTTCTTCAAGGTCTACCAGCCGGAGTATGTGACGGACCCGCTGGACGGCAAGATTTACCTGCTGGAGGATGCCCCGGACGGCGCCCTCACCAATCGCTCCAGCTGCTGGACGCTCAAACCCGGCGAGAGCTGGCACGGCTTTCAGGACGAGGACATCGCCGACGACTACTGCATGCTGGACCCCACCAAGGTCACCATCCTCACGCCCGGCGTCAACGCCCAGGGCCAGATCGACGACTGGGGCATTCCGGCGGCTATTCTGACGGAGTTTCTGGACGCGCGCCGTGTGGAGATTGCCCGCACTGGCGACTACACCGTGCTGGTGCTCTTCTCCATCGGCACCTCCAAGGGCAAGTGGGGTGCGCTGCTGGAGAACCTCTTCGAGTTCAAGCGGCTCTACGACTCGGAGGCCCCGCTCGAAGAGGTGCTGCCGGAGCTGGTGGCCAAGTACCCCTCGCGCTATCGCAACGTCTCGCTCAAGGAGCTCTCCGACGAGATGCACCGCGTGATGTGCGAGCTGAGGCTCGCCGAGCTGGTGAACGCTGCCTGCGACGAAGACTTTGACCCCGTGCTGACGCCCGCCCAGACCTACCAGAAGATGTTGCGCGGCGAGACGGAGAAGCTGCGCTTCAACGAGATGTCTGGCCGCATCGCCGCCGTCATGCTGGTGCCCTATCCGCCCGGAATTCCCATGAGCATGCCCGGCGAGCGCCTCGGCAGCGCAGACAGCCCGGTCATCAAGCTCATTCTGGCCATGGAGGAGTTCGGCAAGCGATTCCCCGGCTTCGAGCGCGAGGTACATGGCATTGAGGTGGATGCCGAGGGCAACTACTGGATGCGCGCGGTGGTAGAGAACCAGGGCAAGCGCCGCAACGGCAACGGCAAGAATCGCCCGCCCAGCTCCGCGCCGCCGGTTAAGCGCCGCAAGCGAGCCACCGACGCCGCAAACGGCAGCCTCGGCGGAGACTGATGCGACGCAACGGCAGCGGCTACCAGAAGTAAGCGGCTTCCACCTTGGCCTCGCCTGCCTGGCCGTCGATAATCTGCGTGCTCAGCACGGCCTCCAGATTCTTGCGGCCGTCGTGCGGAGCCAGCCGCTGCAGCTGGGCCAGGCCGGAAGGATTGGCCAGAAACTCGCCCGCTGCCCGTGTGCTGGCCTGGCCAATGCCTGCCACGATGATGGTGGGCTGTCCTGTGTCCGGATCCACGAATCGAGCGATCAGGGCGTACTCGCGGTAGTCGTTCACGCTCTCGTCAGCCGGCCGCTGGGTAAACCACTGCGGCGGTCCCGGGCGCGAGGAGTCGTAGATCCACTCATGCGTGAACTGCGGATCGTTGCCAAAACGGAAGCGCAGCCCATGGGTCAGGCGCATCGTCCACGGATTGTCGAAGGCGCCGATGAAGATCGTTGGTCCCGCGCTGACGTCTGACATGGTGGTGGAGTCGGTCGCCTTCAGCGTGTATTTCTTGCCACCGGCATGCAGCACACCACTGATGTTCACCACAGCGGCTGCATCCTGCAGGTTCACCGTGTACATCTCGGTCTTGTTGATGATCTGTTTCGATGGGTCGTCGGCGTCGACGGCCAGTCCGGAGAAGTTGCGCTGCTCCACAATGCAGAAGCTGACGGGGTCCTGTGAGCTGAGGATAGGACCCCAGAAGAACTCGATCGGCGAGGTATGGATGGAACGCCAGGAGGCCACCAGCCCAGCCGCGACAAACAACACCGCCAGGGCCAGCACGGCGGGCCGCCAAAGCGACCGCAGGGGCTGGCGGGTCTTCGCACTTGCGGGTCTCTGGGCCACCGGGGCCACCGGCACGCCGGCCTCCGCCTCGGTGGCAGCCAGCGGCAGCGACGGTGCGCCAGCGGTGCGAACATCGTGCGGGCTGCCGACTTGCGCTGTGGAGGGCAGGGCAAACTGCGGAACATAGGAGCCGACCTCCATCGTGATGCGCGGCTCCTGTTCGTGCCCGGGCTCCTGGTAGTACTGGGCAATTCGCTTGCGGATCTCGGCCGCAGTCACCCGGACGATCGGATCCGACGAGGTGTCGTAGTCCGCGGGGCGGCCAAAGATCTCCACCCCCAGGGTTCTCTCCTTCAACTGGTCCGTGTCCCCGTCCAGCGTACGTGTCACCACGAAGCGCAAGAACGCAGGAAACCGGCGGCTGTGGTTGAAGTGGCGGTTCTCCAGCACGCGCTCTAATTGTTCTTCAATCGCCGCCCTCTCCTCCGCAGAGAAGGGTGCAGTCCGCGCGTTCGCAGAGTCAAGGTTCATGCCGTGTTCCCGGTGAGAATTGTACTGCGTAAATTCATTACGTAAAGAGGAGTGTTTCTATCACACCAAAAACCACATACAAATCAATAGCTTACGCGCCTATTTACCTGTTAAGAGGTGCTCTGTATACCGCAAGGACCTTATCGGCTATCGTCAACCGGGCATATACCTTGTCTGTTCCTGGGAGAGCCCGCCCAAGGTTCTGCACGCCAGTCAGTACACCCGGGCCGACATGCCGGTAGGTCATTCGTTGGAGGCGGAGTATGCGTAAAAGTGCAGGTAGTGTAAAGGTGGCCGAGACGGCCCTGTTTGTCTCTACCTTTCAGGCCAAGAAGGGCTTTGAGCGGATGCTGCAGTACGAGCTGCAGCGCATGGTGAACAGCACGCGGCGCGAGCGCGAGTGCCTGTTCTGTGACCTGTACCGCCTGTCCCAGGACCCCACCGTCTTCACCATCCACTCCGTCTGGAAGAGCCGCGACAACTGGCTGAGCCACAGCGGATGGAAGAATCACCCGGCAGCCTGCCTGCTGGAGCAGTGCCTGCTCGAGCCCGTCTCCGTGGTTGCCATGGACGAAGTTCCCGAGGCCGCCTAAGGTCAGCTGCACCTCGAGCATCATTCATCCGGCCTCTGCCGGAGCATAACCGGGTCGCGAAGTGGGCCAAATAGAAATATATATTTCTATTGACATGCAACCTTCTCGCGGCCCTTTGCGTTTTAACACTCAGTCCAGCATTCCGCACTCGCCGCCGCGCCTCTATACGGCGTAGAGATGCCAGCCGGGCGAGATCTCAAGTTTTGCCTCTCTCTAGGCATTTTGCGGCCACGGCCTGATTCTCCGGGTCGTGGCCACTTTTTTGCTTCGTCAGGCAAGCTGCAACTGCAGCGTTGTCACGCTGGCTGCAGGAAAACTGTGCACCAGCCGACCAGCAACCGGCTGGCTAACCTTGGCCTGCACCGGATGCACCGCATCAGGATGCGCAAAGTCATTGTGGTCGTGCACGTCGGCAGAGGCCAGTACCGTGCCGGTCGCGCCGGTAATGATGGCGCCGCGCAGCGCAATCGCCGTCGTCATTGCCCGGTCCAGGTGCGGGTTTACCACCGTCAGGGTCAACCGCTTGCCGTTGCTGCCCGGGGCAAGCGAGGCCGAGCCGCTCAGCCCTGCCAGGCTGCGCACCGCATCCGCTGACCCGCTGTAGCTGTCGCCTGCGGCGGTTGCCGCCAGCGGATTCTCAATGCTGCCGGCGGTAAACTCTGCCCGAACGGCCTGCGCCCCACGGTGTGGCAGATACATCTTGAAGACGTGGAAGGTCGGCGTGACGGTAAACTTCTCCTCCTGCGCCAGCATGAGCGAGTGGATGCAGTTGATGGCCTGAGCGACGTTGGCCACTGCGACCTTGTCCGCGTGGCGCTGGAAGATGTCCAGCGTGATGCCCGTCAGCAGCGCGTCGCGCATGGTGGACTGCTGCGACAGGTTGTAGCCCTCGCCCAGCTCCGTGCCCTTGCCGTACCACGCACCCCACTCGTCCACCACCAGCTTCACGGCGTTCTTGCCGCTGTTCGGGTGCGTGGCGACTGACCCCATCGCCTGCCAGTGGTCAGTTACCACCTTCTCCATCAGCGCACCACGCGTCAACAGATCGTAGTACTCGCCCGCACCGTACTGCAGCGCATCGCCTGCGGCAAACTTCGTCGGGCTGCCGGAGGTGTAATAGTGCACGGAGAGTCCCCACATGCGGTGGTCGTCCGGGCCATCGTGCAGGGCCTCGAATAAGCGGCGGGTCCAGCTTGCGTCGTCGCCGTTTGGCCCCACGGCCACCAGCCGCAGTGGGGAGCCGTAGGTAGGCACCCAGGCGGTAAAGCGGCGATACATGGCTGCATACTCCTCAGGGCTCAGGTTGCCGCCACAACCCCAGCTCTCGTTGCCTACGCCCCACAGGTCTACGTTGAACGGGGCAGGGTCGCCGTTTGCCGCACGCTGCGTGGCCAGCGCATTGGGTACGGCAGGCGCGGCAGAGTGCGAGGGCACCGGCCCGGCGGGCGCGTTGCAGTACTCCACCTCCTGGTAGAAGTCACGAGCCGGCAGCGTACGCAGGTTCGCAGCCAGGTAGGGCTTGCACCCAATGGCGCGGCAGGTGTGCATAAACTCGTGCAGCCCGTACTGGTTGGTCTCCTGCTGACCCCAGAAGGCCGTTCGAGCCGGTCGGCTCGATGCACCGCCCAGCCCGTCGCGCCAGTCGTAGGAGTCGGCAAAGCAGCCGCCCGGCCAGCGCAGCAGCGGCGCCTGCACGGCACGCATGGCGTCAAGAAACGCCGTGCGAATGCCGTTCTGGTTCGGAATGCGCGAGTTTGGCCCCACCCACACGCCGTCGTAGATCACCCCGCCAAGGTGCTCGATAAAGTGCGAGTAGATCTCCGGCGAGATCGTGCCGATCGCCTCGCCCGGCATCACCTCAATGCTTGCGTCCACCTGGCCCGGCAGGCTCTGGCCCTGTAGTACCGATCCACGCAGCGCCGTAGCGGCGGCTGCCAGGGTGGTCGACTTCAAAAACGCGCGGCGTGTGGTGGCATTCATCTCAGTAAACGTTCTCCCCAAACAATGGGAGAACGATACCGAACCCGGCGGCAACATGCAACACACCAGCACGCCATGCCCGGGTGTCACCCGGTCGTCACTCGCGCGTCACTGGCCCTGTTTTTTCAATACTCGATACCGCGTTGTGCAAGGATGCCCTTCTGGTAGGCGTGCTTCACCTCGCGCATCTCGGTCACCGTGTCGGCCATCTCCACCAGCGTGGGGTGGGCGTTGCGCCCGGTCAGAATGACGTGCGTCATCTCAGGCTTGCGTGCCAGCACCTCTGCCACCTTGGCCGCGTCCAGCATCTTGTAGCCGATCGCGTAGTTGATCTCATCCAGCACGACCAGGTCCCACTCGCCGGAGAGGATCGCCTTGGCAGACTCTTCCCAGGCCTCTTCGACCATGCGCAGGTCCTCGGGGTCGGTCTCTGCGCCACCTACCTTGACGAAGCCGCGCCCCAGCTGCCGAATCACGATGCTGGGGTCTTCGGCCGAACCCAGCGCGGTGCCCAGCGCCTGAATGGCGTCCAGCTCACCGTAGTGCCAGGAGCCCTTGAGAAACTGCAGAATCAGCACCCGCATCCCATTGCCGGCGGCGCGGATGGCCGTGCCCAGCGCGGCAGTCGTCTTGCCCTTGCCGGGGCCGGTGTTGATCACAATCAGACCACGTCGTGCGGAGGAGGAGGGAGTGGAGTCAGTCATAGGGCTTACCTTCGATGGTAGCAGTTGCGGGCTCGGCGCCGCGCCCGCGTCGCTAGTGCCCGGCGTGGTAAGGATGCCCGGAGAGGATCGCGGTGGCGCGGTAGATCTGCTCGGCCAGCACCAGCCGTGCCAGTTGATGCGGCAGGGTGATGCGTCCGAGCGAAAGCATCTGGGTGGCCTGCGCGCGGGCCGCTGCCGACCAGCCATCCGCCGGGCCAATGGCCAGCACCAGCCGCTGGGTGCCTTCATCGCGCAACCGCCCCAGACGCGCGGCAAACTCCTCGCTGGTCATCATCTGTCCGCGGCTGTCCAGCAACATCGCCGTCGCCCGCGTGCGCCCCGGTGCTGTCGCCAGCGACTCCAGCAGCGCAGCCTCGGTCTCAAACAGCTGCGTCGCTGCGGGGATGGTACGTGATGCGCGCGTCAGAAAGTCATCGATCATCGCCTCGACCGCCTGGCCCTTGGCACGGGACGAGCGAGGTACGACTGCGGCCAGTGTGATCTTCATCGGCAGAGTGCAGCAGTGCGCCTACGGTTTGGATGCAGCAGCCTTCTTCGGCTTCCTCGCAACGGCCTTCTTGGCCGCAGGCTTACGAGCGGGGGCCTTCTTTGCTGCTGCCGGGGTCGACTTCTTTGCTGCGGCCTTCTTCGCGGCTGCCTTCTTTTCAGGGGCTTTCTTTGCAGCTGCTTTCTTGGCAGCTGCCTTCTTCGCGGTCGACTTTTTGGCGCGCGTGGCGGCAATCGTCGCCTTCAGCTCCGCATTCAGATCGGCGACCGAGAGTGAGGTGGCCGACTTGCGCAGCCGCTCCAGCCCATAGAAGGCGCGCTTCTCGGCAGAGAAGACGTGGACGATAAAGTCCACATAATCCATCAAAATCCACTCGCCCTGGCGACGCCCCTCCACCGAGTTCGGGTACACGCCAAAGTCGCGCTTGAGCCGCAGCTCGATCTCGTCCGTGATGGCCAGGTTCTGGCGGTCGTTGGTGCCGTTGCAGATCAGGAAGTAATCGGCCAGGCCGCTCTCGGCGGGGTCCAGCTTCAAAATACGAATGTCTTCGGCCTTTTTATCTTCACAGGCGGCGGCAGCGGCAAGCAGCAACTGGTTCGTCTCGAGGGAGGGCATGATGCTCCTTGATTAGCTTCTACCGTATGGTAGCGGGTTTGGGGCTGCCGTTGCCAGCAGCTAGGCCGGGTACAGGTGGTGCTGTCGAATGTACTGCAGCACGGAGGGCTCCATCAGGCCGGTGCAGTCGTCGCCCTGGCGCAGCCGTCGCCGCAGCTCGGTCGCCGCCACGTCCTCATGCACGGTGGGCAGCAGATGCACGCGCGCCGGTTGCCACGGCAGGCCGTGCAGCACGGCAGGCTGCAGCGGAAACCCCGGCCGGCTCACCACAATCCACTCGGCCAGCTCCGGCAGCATGGCGGCATCCTTCCACTGCGGCAGCGTCTGGAACGAGTCTGCCCCGATCAGCACAAACAGCTCCGCATCCGGGTGCAACTGGCGCAGCGCACGCAGCGTATCGGCGGTGTAGTTGGGCTGACCGTCGACACGTGGCGCGTCCAGGGTGGAGAGCAGAAAGCGCGGGTCGGCGGCGTCCTGCAGGGCCAGCCGGGTCATCTCCAGACGATCATGGTATGGCGCTGCCCCGGCGCCGTGCTTCAAGGGCTGCCAGCCCACCGGGGCAAACAGCACCGTGTCGAGGCTAAAGGCGTCGGCTGCGGCTCGCGCAAGGGCAAGGTGGCCGCGATGGATCGGATCGAAGCTGCCGCCGAAGAGAGCGAGGCGCATGGCTGGCTCACCCTGCCGCCGCTAGTAGCGGATGACGAAGCCTGTGGTGAACGAGATCGCCGTGGAGGCCGGGATGCTGGCCGTGCCGCCTACGGTGTCGTTGCTTACGGTGGTCACGCTGCCGTAGCCCACCTCAAAGGTGCGCCAGTCAAAGTGCCGGTTCAGCGGGTAATCTGCACCCGCATACACGCCGTACTGCAACCGCGTAATGTGAACCGGATTGGTGGCCGAGCGCGTTGTGCCTGCACCCACCGCAATCAGTGCGTAGGGCTTGATGGGGCGGCTGAAGGCCTGTCCGCTCACGCGTGCGCCCACCAGGAAGCTGTTGATGGAGGCGCTGTGGCCGTGCGCCAGGCTATCGCGAACCTCGAGACCGGCGTGCAGCTTACCAGCCTCGGCGAAGTCATAGTAGCCACCGAAGGTAACACCGTAGAAGACGGCGGACTTGTTGCCGGATCCCAGAAAGGCAAAGGTACCGGTATCGGCCACGGTATTGGAAATCCGCACCGCGTATGGATTCAGGTACAGTCCACCTTTGTAGGGCGCGCGCTCCGTTGGCGTGGCGGAGCTGACCTGGGCGGGCGCGCTGGCAGCGGGCGACGCCGTGCTGGACTGGCTGCTGGAGGCCTCACCCGTCTGCTGAGCGTAGGCGGCATGGGCCGCAAGTGCAAGGGTGGCGGCAGCGGCGAGAAAGCGAAGCTTCATGCGTGAGTGATCCTTGAAGAAAAGGTAAAACCTGTCCGCACCGTGCTCGGACCTGTTAGAAGTCTATCGAACAATTGCCGTGCAGGCGTGCCGTCCAGGGGGCAGAATCGACCTGCCGGCCGGATTCCTCCCCCGGCCTGCCCTCTCGGCACGTGCCGGCATCCACCCGGCGACAACGCTAGAACGAGCGGCCCCGCGCGTTCGGACGCGGCGGCGGGTAGGCCCGCTTGATCTTCACCTTCTCCGTCGTGGCTGGCACGGCAACCGGCTCCGGGCGATACTTGGCCACCATCTCGGCAATGGCATACTTCAGGGGCTCGATCCCTTCGCCCGTAACGGCCGAGATGGCAAAGAAAGGAAGCTTGCGGCGCTTGGCATACGTCGCCAGTTTCTTCAGCTTCTCCGGGTTGGCTACGTCGGCCTTGGCCGCCACAATCAGCGTGGGCCGCTTCGGCAGCTCGGGGTCAAAGGACTCCAACTCCTGCGTGATCAGCTTGAAGTCCTGCACCGGATCACTGCGGTCGTTGGTCTCACTCTGGATCGGCGAGTCCGACACATCCACCAGGTGGACGATGACGCTGGTGCGCTCGATGTGCTTCAAAAACTGAATGCCCAGGCCGTGGCCCAGATGCGCGCCCTCAATCAGGCCGGGCAGGTCCGCAATCGTAAAGGACTGCGTGTGCGGAAACTCGCCCACCTGCACCACGCCCAGGTTAGGCTGCAGCGTAGTGAAGGCATAGTTGGCGATCTTGGGTCGAGCGGCCGAGAGTCGCGAGATCAGGGTGGACTTGCCGACGTTCGGGTAGCCGACCAGGCCGACATCTGCCAGCAGCCGCAGCTCCAGCCGGTAGTTGCGCTCCTCGCCCGGGCGGCCCAGTTCATGTTCGCGGGGGGCCTGGTGGGTGGAGGTGGCAAAGTGCTGGTTGCCGCGCCCGCCCTGTCCGCCGCGAGCAATCACAATGGTGTCGTTGGGCGTGGCAAAGTCGTGCACCAGCTCGCCGGTGTCGTCGTCGAACAGCAGCGTGCCTACGGGCACCTGCAGGGTAATGTTTGGGGCGGTCTGGCCAGACATGTTGGAGCCAAGGCCGTGGCCGCCACGCTGAGACTTGTGCTCCGGGTTGAAGCGGAAGTGCACCAGCGTGTTGTGCGAGAGCGACGACGCCATCAGGATGTCGCCGCCGTGGCCGCCGTCGCCGCCAGAGGGGCCGCCGCGCGGCACGAACTTCTCCCGGCGAAAGGCCATACAGCCGTTGCCGCCGTCTCCGGCCTTCACGCGGATTCTTGCTTCATCAATAAACATCGCTTCTACCAGTGTAGCGGAAACAACCTCGCCAGCAGGCTGACCCTCATCTGTCGCCAACGCTGCGACCATGCGTTTGCGGTATACACCAGCGCGGAATCGAGGCGTGTCGGCAACCTGCAGGCTCTCGTTTCCTTTCGGTGCGGTACATCAGAGCGGCGGCCTTGCGCTGCCGCTTTTTTTGTGGGGCCCGTCAGCTTCGGCCAACTCTGCTAGTCTTGCTGTGCTGTGGCGGCGCCGTTTGCGCTGTCTGCAGCGGATTGTGCGAACGATCCTCCTGGTTATCGCCTTATTACGCGGAGCTTGCGGTGCATGGAGTGATGGGCTGGCTATGGCGCAGTGGCGCCTGCAGAGGTGCGTCCGGTGGCAGCCTGCCGCGGACGTATGTGTGGCTGCCGTGCGTGCTGCTGCTGGCAGGCACGCAGCACGTGGCTGCACAGTCTGCCGTTGATGGAGCGCTGGCGGGCTACGCAACCGAGCCCTCGGGCCGCATGGTGACCGGCGCAATCGTGGATGCCACGAGCCTGGCCACCGGCGAGCATACCCTGGGCCTGACCGGCAGGCACGGCGAGTTCCTGCTGCCGCACCTGGCACCGGGCGAGTATCTTGTGCGCATCACAGGTGCCCCGGGCGAGCTGCTGCTGCAGGCAGAACTGGCCGCCGCGGAGGTCACCGAGGTGCAGGGTGTCCTGCGCCCGCCGGTCCCACGTACCCCACCGCAGGCCGCCGCAGTCGCCGCCCAGACGACGCTCGACGCCACGAAGATTGCCGACCTGCCCGCGGGCCAGGGCAATTGGGCCACGCTGGCGGGCGTGCTTTCGGGCTCGGCGCAGTCCACTGACGACGCTGGAGCCGTCAGTCTGCGCGCCCTGCCCGCCGTGCAGACCGCCACCAGCATCGACGGTGGCAGCGCCGACCAGAGCTTCAGCGCGGTCCAGCTCGGCGCCGGGCAGGAGGCCGGTAGCGAGGCTGAGGCTGATCGCGAGTCCGGACTGGCAGGCAGACAGGGCGACGGTGGCCTGGGCGGTGGTACCGAGCGGCGCGCCGGTGCCGCCTATACCTTTGCGCGGGAGGCCGTGCGTCAGGCTCGCGTTGGCACGCGGAGCTACTCCGCCCTCTACGGCCTGGGCGCGGGCGGCTCCATCACGGCCGTCTCCCGCAGTGGTGGCAGACAGGTACACGGCAGCCTGTTCTACCTCAATCGCAACAGCGCTCTGGCTGCACGCAATCCCTACGCGATCGCCACCACGTACACCGATGGCGTGGTGGGCAGCGGCGTGGTGCAGCCGCTGGATGTGCGCCAGCAGTTTGGCGGCAGCGTGGGTGGCCCGCTCTGGCGCGACCGGCTCTATGGCTTCTACACGCTGGATGTTCTGCGACATAACGAGCCTGCGATCTCCTCGCCGGCGAACCCGCTCTTCTACCAGTTGACCGCGACGCAGAGTGCGCTGCTGGCCAACCGCGGCGTGAGCCTGGCTCAGCGCAACACGGCGCTCAACTACCTGAGCAGCCTGACCGGCAGCACGCCCCGTCGGCAGGACCAGACCATTCACTTCCTCAAGCTGGACTGGCGCGCCGCCGCCACGCAACACCTCAGCGCGGAGTACAACCGCGTGCGCATGTCTGGCCCCGGTGCGGGTCGCAGCGGCCCGGTGGTCGACCGTGGCCGTGCCAGCCTGGGCAACAGCTTTGCGCAGATCGATAGTGCGCAGGCGCGCTGGCTGTGGACCCCCGGCAGCCACTGGAGCAACGAGCTGCGACTCATGGCGGGCCACGACCTGCAGTATGAGACCGCGCAGCCCTCGCTGCCGCAGGAGCCCGGCATCGGCCCGGACGGCCAGGCGCCCGAGGTGGCCATCGGCCCGTATGGCTTCAGCTTCGGCACGCCCGCTGCACTCAGCCGCGCGGCCTATCCGGACGAGCGCCGCGGCGAGGTCTCCGAGCTGCTGACCTGGACGCACGGCCGCCACGTGCTGCAACTGGGCGGCACCGCCAGCCTGGCCGTGGACCGGATCGACGCCCTCAGCAGCAGGTACGGCTCGTTCCACTACGACAGCGGCTTTACCAAAGGCCGTGCGGGCGGGCTGGTGGACTGGATCACGGACTACACCTACGACGCGCACGCGTATCCGAACGGCGGTTGCCCCTCCATCACCGCCGCCGTGCATGACTTCTGCTTCCGCACCTTTGCGCAGAGCTTTGGCCAGCAGGTGGTTGAGTTCCGCACCCAGCAGTGGGCGGGCTTTGTGCAGCAGAGCTGGCGGCTTCGGCCCGGGCTCACGCTCGACGGCGGCGCCCGTTACGAGTACCAGCTGCTGCCGCTGCCCCAGCAACCCAACGGCTACCTGGACGCCGTCTTCGGCACGGTCGGTGCGACCAGCATCTTTCCTGAGGATCGCAACAACCTGGCCGGGCGCATCGGCCTGGCGTGGCAGCCCTTTGGTGTGGGTGGCGGTGTGGTGCGCGTGGGCTATGGCCAGTTTTACGGCAGGCTGCCCGGCGTAACCCTGCGCAGCGTCCTGGTGGATACGGCACTGCCGCTCTCGGCGTCGCACGTGCGAATTGTGCCCGGAACCGTTACCAATTGTCCGCAGGTCAGCAGCCAGGGCTTCGGCTACGGCTGCGACTACGTGGCGCAGCCTCCGGCAGCGGTGCAGGCCACCAGCTCGGCGGTGGTCTTCACGCGGCGCTTCCGGCTGCCCATGGTGCAGCAGGCAACGCTCAGCGTGGAGCGGCAGCTGGGTGGTGGCGTCGTGGCCACCCTGCGGTACGCCGGCGCGCTGGAGCGCCAGCTCACCAACTCGGTGGACCTCAACCTGCTGCCCTCCACGACCATGAAGACCTTTCAGATCTCCGGGGGCAGCGGCCAGCCCGGGCTGCAGGATGGCGCAACCTTCGCCGTGCCCGCGTACAGCCAGCGGGTGACCGCCAGCTACGGCCCCCTCACTGGCCTCGTCTCCAACGGCAACGGCACCTACCACGCCCTGCAGGTGCAGGTGACGCGTCGTGCGCGCGGCGGGCTGGAACTTGGCGTCGGCTGGACCTGGTCTAAGGCGCTCGATTATGGAGCCAGCGAGGGTGGTGTGCCGCGCACCAGCGGACAATTTGATCCTTTTTCGGTTGCGTATGACAAAGGGGTGTCCAGCCTGAACATGCCGCATCGCCTTGTGGCGCAGGCCGTGTGGCAGCCGGTCGTGCACACGGCGTCTCCCCTATTGCGTGCACTGGGGCAGGGCTGGGCGGTGGCACCGGTCTTTACGGAGTCGAGCGGCCGTCCGTACAGCTACATGATCTTTGGTGGCACGCGGCTCAGCGGCGGCCACGAGAGCATCAACGGCTCCGGCGGCGCGCAGTACCTGCCCACCGTTGGACGCAACACGCTGCGCCTGCCCGACCGGCTGAACCTCGATCTGCGTGTCAGCCGCATCGTGCCACTCGGCGACCATCTGCGGCTGCGCGGCATCGCCGAGGCGTACAACCTCACCAATCGCGTCAATCTCTCCAGCGTCACCACGCGCGCGTTTTTACTGGGGCCGGTCACCAACGGCGTCACGCCACTCCTCTTCCAGGACGCTGCGGCCATCGCCAGCGAGGGGCTGAACACCCTGCCCTTTGGCTCGCCTACCGCCGCCGCAACCGAGCAGCTGCGCGAGCGGCAGATCCAGCTGGGCCTGCGTGCGGAGTTCTAAGCCGGGCCCTGCACTGTCGCATCGCGGCCGCAGGGTTTAGAACTATAGGTAGCGGCAGGAGGTGCAGCAGTGATCTTCCAGCAGTTCTACCTTGGGTGTCTGGCACACGCGTCGTACATCATCGGCGACGAAGCCACCGGCACGGCGCTGGTGGTGGACCCGCAGCGCGATGTGGAACAGTATCTTACGTTCGCCGCGCAGCATGGGCTCACCATCCGCTACGTCTTTCTCACGCATCTGCACGCGGACTTTATCGCCGGGCACCTGGAGCTGCGCGACCGCGCCGGTGCGGAGATTCTATTGGGTGCCGCCGCACATGCGGAGTACCGGTTTACGCCGCTGGCCGACGGCGAAGCACTGGAGTTTGGTGCCGTGCGGCTGGTGGCGCTGGCCACGCCCGGGCATACGACGGACTCCACCAGCCTGCTGGTCTACGACCTGGCCCGCAGCACCACGGAGCCCTACGCCGTGCTTACCGGCGACACGCTGTTTGTAGGCGATGTGGGCCGGCCAGACCTGCATGGCAGCCGTGGCTGGACGCCGCACGCGCTCGGCACCATGCTATATGCCTCCCTGCCCAAGCTGATGGCGCTGCCGGATGCGACGCTCGTCTATCCCGCACACGGAGCGGGCTCGCTATGCGGCAAATCGCTCAGCGAGAAGACCTTCTCCACCATCGGCGAGCAGCGCCGCACCAACTACGCGCTGCAGCCCATGGGGCAGGAGGAGTTCATCGCGCTGGTCACTGCAGATCAGCCGGACGCGCCGGCGTACTTCCAGTACGACGCGGTGCAAAACACCCGTGAGCGGCCTACGCTGGAGCAGACGCTGGAGCGCGAGCTGCATCCGCTGCCGCTGGAGCAGGCGCTTGCGCTGCACCGCGACGGTGCGCAGTTGCTGGATGTGCGCGACGCGGAGAGCTTCGCAGCCGCGCACCTGAGGGGCAGCATCAACGTGGGTCTGCAGGGCCAGTTTGCTACCTGGGCAGGTACGGTGCTGCATCACGAGCGCCCGATCCTCATCATCGCCGACCCAGGGCAGGAGCGCGAGGCCGCGCTGCGCCTGGGCCGCATCGGCTTTGACAACGTGGCCGGCTACCTGCAGGGCGGCCTGCAGAGCCTGGCAGCCAGTCCTGCACTGGTAGCCACCACGGAGCGTGTGGACGCGCTGCTGGCATCGGAGCGCCTCGGCCTGCACGACGCAGCGGCTCCGCTGGCGGTGGATGTGCGCACCCCCACGGAGCACGAGCAGCACACGGTGCCGGGCAGCATCAACCTGCCACTCAGCCAGCTTGCCACGCGCCTGGCGGAGCTGCCGCCGCAGCGGCCACTGCTGGTCTTCTGCGCGGGCGGCTACCGCTCGTCAGTTGCCGCCAGTCTGCTGGAGCAGGCAGGCTACGCCGTCAGCCAGATAGCCGGTGGCATCGCCGGCTGGGACGCGGCGCGGCTGCCGGTTACCGCCGCTGCCGGCTGACGAGGCCGGGCATCAGCCGGCAAGCTGCGTCAGCGAGAGCGTATTGCCGTCAGGATCCTGAAACCACGCTACCTGCGCACCGCCGGGCGAGGTCCAGATGCCCTCCGGCGTCTGCTGCATGGGCGGGTAGTGCAGAAAACGCACGCCTTTTGCAGCCAAATCGGTTACATACTCGCGGAGTGCCGTTACCTGCCAGCCAAGCACCGTATAGGGCGCGGGAGTCATCTGCTCCACCCGCACCACGCGCAGCATCACGCCATTGGCGTCAAACACCAGCGCGAAGGCGTCCTCCGCCACCAGCCGCAGGCCCAGCGTCTCGGCATAAAAGCGTCGCGCTTTGTCTGCGTCCAGCGTCGGGAGAAAGGCGATGATCGGGCAGGTCTGGACCATCAGGGCACCTCGTCGCGATGAGATGAGTATCTGCCACAGCGGCGCTGGCGACTAGAATAAAGGAGTGAGCTTTACGGAGCACTTTGACGTAGTGGTGGTGGGTGCCGGGCACGCTGGCTGCGAGGCGGCCATGGCCGCGGCACGCATGGGGCTGCGCACGGCCATCTTTACGCTGAACCTCGACCTGATTGCGCAGATGAGCTGCAACCCCGCTATCGGCGGCGTTGCCAAGGGCCATCTGGTGCGCGAGGTGGATGCCCTGGGCGGCGTGATGGGCGAGGTGGCGGACTCCTGCGGCATCCAGTTTCGTCTGCTGAACACCAGCCGTGGCCCGGCCGTATGGTCGCCACGCGCGCAGTGCGACAAGGCGCTCTACCGCGTGAAGATGCGCGAGGTGCTGGAAGGCCAGGCGAACCTGTTCATCAAACAGGCGGAGGTCGTCGATCTGCTGGTGGAGCCAGTCGACACCGGCGCGCGCGGCCGCATCACCGGGCTGCGCCTGCGCGATGGCCGCGCTGTCTACGCGCAAGCGGTCGTCATCACCACCGGCACGTTCCTCAACGGCCTCATCCACTGCGGCGAGCAGCAGTACACCGCCGGCCGCAGTGGCGAGCCCGCCAGTGTGCTGCTGGGCGAGGCACTGAAGCGCCTGGGCCTGCGCGAGTGCCGCCTCAAGACCGGCACGCCGCCACGCCTGGACGGACGCACGATCGACTGGGCGCAGTTTGAGGAGCAGCCCGGAGACACCGAGCCTACGCCCTTCAGCTTCCGCTCAGGCTTTGCGCAGGGCGGTGTGCCTCCGCTGCGCCAGATCAGCTGCCACATCGCGCACACCACGCCGGAGACGTTGCGACTGATCCGCGAGAATGTGCACCGCTCGCCCATGTACTCCGGCCAGATCGAGGCCATCGGCCCGCGCTACTGCCCGTCGATTGAAGACAAGATCGTCCGCTTCCCGGATAAGTCGCGCCACCAGTTCTTCCTGGAGCCAGAGGGCCTGAACACGCACGAGGTCTACATCAACGGCATGAGCACCAGTCTGCCCATGGAGGTGCAGGCCGCGATGGTTCGCTCGATCCCCGGACTGGAGCACGCCGAGATGCTGCGCCCCGGCTACGCCATCGAGTACGACGCCATCGACCCTACGGAGCTGGACCGCACCCTGCGCGTGAAGCAGTACGAGGGTCTCTACCTTGCAGGCCAGATCAACGGCACCAGCGGGTATGAAGAAGCTGCGTGCCAGGGCCTGATGGCGGGCATCAACGCTGCGCTCGCCGTGCAGCAGCGGCCCGCCTTTACGCTGGACCGCACGGAGGCCTACACCGGCATCCTGATCGACGACCTCATCAGCAAGGGCACCAACGAGCCGTATCGCATGTTCACCTCTCGGGCGGAGTTTCGCCTGCACCTGCGCATCGACAATGCAGACCGCCGCCTGACGCCGCATGGCCGCCAGCTCGGCCTCATCGACGACACCGCCTGGGCGGCCTACCAGGCGCGGCAGGCCAGGCAGTCTGCACTGCACACGCTGCTGCAGGCCGTGCGCATCCGTGTAGAGGAGCTGCCCGCCGAGGTGGTGGCCACGCTGGACGGCGAGGCGAGCGGCATCAACGGCCAGACGCTGGCGCAACTGCTGAAGCGGCCTGAAGTCGCGGTGGAGCAACTGGGCGGTGTGCTGCGGCAGCGTCTGCATGCAGCGGGCGACCTGCTGTTTGCGCCATGGCTGGCCGCGCTGGATGCCGCACACGCCAGCACGCAGGGGCTCCTGCCGGCGTGGGTGCGCAACGAGATCAAAACCGTTGAGACCGAGATCAAGTACGCGGGCTATCTTGACCAGCAGCGCCGCTCCATGGAGAAGATGCGCCGCGCGGAGCAGAAGCAGATACCCGACTGGTTCAACTATCGCACCGTCAGCGGGCTGAGCCGCGAGATGCAGGAGAAGCTGGAGCGCGTGCGCCCGCAGACGCTGGGGCAGGCCAGCCGCATTGCCGGCGTCACCCCGGCGGCCATCAGCCTGGTGCATGTCTACATTCAAATTCAGGGGCAGCAGCGCAGCGCCTGACAACGGTTGTATCCAAAGCGGAGTGGAGAGCGTCCTATGAACGAAGACGAGCTGTGGGATGGACGGGAGCGATGCGATGGCTTTGTGGAAGATACCGGCTGGCCTCGTGGCACTGGCGATTGTGGTGCTGGCGACTGTTGTGGTGCTGACTGCACGGACGGGAGTGAAGAAGATGGTCTACGGAGCGGAGACGAGAAAGGCACCCATCCCGGCACCGGCCGTGGATGAACCGGCCTCAGCCTTGCACGAGGAGACAGCCGTGCTGGCAGGCGGCTGCTTCTGGGGCGTGCAGTCGGTGTACAACCGCGTGCGCGGCGTGCGCTCCACCGTGGCGGGGTACTCCGGCGGCACGCGAGAGACGGCCAACTACAGCGACGTCTCCAGCGAGACCACCGGCCATGCGGAGTCACTGCAGATCGTCTTTGACCCGCAGGTCATCAGCTACGGCACCATTCTGCGCATCTTCTTCAGCGTGGTGCATGATCCCACGCAGCTCAATCGGCAGGGGCCAGACGTCGGCACCAGCTACCGCTCGGCCATCTTCTACACCTCGCCGCAGCAGGAGCGTGTCGCCCGCGCCTACATTGCGCAGCTTGACGCGGCGAAGGTATTCCCCGCGCCCATCGTCACCCAGGTAGTGCCGCTGCAGGCCTTCTACAACGGCGAAGACTATCACCAGGACTACGCCGACAAGAATCCGGACAATCCCTACATCCAGGTCTGCGATGTGCCGAAGATCGCCGCGCTTAAGGCCCAGTTTCCAGAGCTGTTTGAGGAGTACCACTCGCACCGATAGGTGGATTGGATGTGTCGATTCGGGTAGACTTTCCGCCAACTATGAAAAGCTCGAAATTTGCGGCGTATCTCATCTATGTTCTATCGGCTTTGATCCCATCTGCTGATCCACAGACACAGGGTCCTTCCGTAAACGGGCTGTTTGAGCAAACTAAGGCTGCAAGCGTTGTGATTCTTTCTGGTGATGGAATGGGTCGCCTCCGATCCATCGCAACGGGATTCCTTATATCCAAGGACGGGTTGATCCTTGCAGCGTGGCATACGATCAAAGGCTCCAATGAAGTTCAGATTCGAACGGCAACTGGTGAAGTCTTTGACCGCGTGCAGCTATTGGGTGTAGATGAACGCCGCGATGTGGTTGAACTTCGAATCACCTCAACGAATCTCCCATTCCTGCGCACTGAGGCGCTCAGTCAGGCCAAGCAAGGAGATGCCGTCTACACAATAAGCAACTCAGGTGGGTTGACATGGTCCGCCAGTAACGGCATGGTCTCCGCGATTCGCATGGCCGATGAGGTCCCGGGGTTAGGCACAGGCTTTCGAGTCATTCAATTTAATGCCCCTGTTGCGTCCGGTGCGAGTGGTGCGCCACTCGTCATGCAAGACGGCGGGGCGATAGGTATCATCACGGCGAGTGCTTCAGGGGCTGGAATTGCTGTACCTGTTGAAAGTGTATTGGGTCTCGCCGAAGGTGGACGAAGCTTGTTCCTGGCATCAGGAAAGCTACTCGAATTGCCGCGAGACGAAGCGCACAAAGTTCCTTCCTCAAGCACAGCGATTGCAGAGGAAAAGCCAGCAAATCTCATCGAATCGGCAAAGACAATCTATTTGCATTCGAAGACATCATTCCTTACCGTAGACACACTTGAACGCGCCTTGCTGAACGATAAGAGATGGACCAGTCTTGGGCTGACGATCGTTGGCGATCAGAAGTTAGCAGATTTGATTGTTGAGGTTGATCGCCCACTCTTTACCTATGTACACACCTTCGTGCTCTCGGATCGTCGCACGAGTATCGTTCTTGGCTCGGGTAAAGTAACTGCGTTCGACGGTACGTTGGCGTCAGGGGGACTTGCAAAAGAGATCGAGTCGATCCTCGCCAAGTCTCGTATCAAAGCGGAGCAGAAGGAAGCAGACCACAAATAAGCGTAGGGTCCGCCGGATGAGCCGGTGGTGGTTCACAGCGCGCGACGCATCCTACTGTGTCACCTCGCCCTCGGGGTCGGAGGTAGGGTCGTCGATCTCGGCTTCGAAGCCCTCCAGCAGCCGGTCCAGGAAGGCCTCGGTGTCGGTGCCGGGGCTCTGCATGGCGTGGGCGTTGGCGATGTGCCGGGCCAGGTCCGCCAGCACAATCCCCCAGGCAAACGGGTCCTCCCACGCGCCTGAACGGATGGTGACATGCTGCCCCTGCTCGGCGATCCACACGCGCAACACTTCAAAGGCGGCGCGGTCGCGCTGGGCGGCAGGCGGTACGGCAAGGGTCTTATCTGTGGCCATGCGCTGAAGCCTCGCATTCTCGGAGATATACCCAAGGGTATACCCCCGGGCTGCTCTCCGGACGAAGGGCGCAGTACCATAGGGATTGGGGACCGCTTTTTCAACCGTCGTCCTCAACCGTTAACAGCCCTCGCTTCCGTAGGCTAAAGACTCGTGGCCACCTATCCCCAACTCGTAAGCAGCGACGACAGCCAGCGACCCGCATCCGTGCATGCCGAGATGACCATCCTCGGCGCCATGCTGGTGGAGCCTGTGGCCATCGTCGATGCCACCATGCTGCTGAAGGCCGATGACTTCGCGCTGGACTCGCACCGCCGCATCTACGCCGTGATGGTGCACCTGGCCGAGGCTGGCCACGCGGTCGATATCGTGACCGTCGCCGAGGAGCTGCGTCGTCGTAAGGAGCTGGACTCCGTCGGCGGCGTGCCGTATCTGGCCTCACTCAGCGAGGGGCTGCCGCGCAAGCTCAGCATCGAGAGCTACGTCCGCATCGTGCGCGATAAGAGCCTGATGCGCCAGCTGATGACGGTCTGCGATATGGGCATGGCCAGCGCCGCAGACCAAAGCCAGGAGGCGATCACCGTCCTGAACGACGTAAGTGCGCGCCTGGTAGAGATCAGCGAACACGCCGTCACGGGCGGCTTCTCCGATATCAGCGCCATCGTCAAGGAGTCCTTCGGCTCTATCGACGCGCTCTACGAGCAGGGCCGCGAGGTCACCGGCCTGGCCACGCACTATCTCGACTTTGACCGCATGACCAGCGGACTGCAGGAGGGCGAGCTCATCATCATCGCCGCGCGCCCCTCCATGGGCAAGACGGCCTGGGCCATCAACATCGCAGAGAACGCTGCGGTGCGCGGAGAAAAAGTGGTCGCTGTCTTCTCGCTGGAAATGAGCAAGGCCAGCCTGCTGCGCCGTATGCTGGCCTCGCAGGCGATGGTCAACTCCAAGGCCATCCAGACCGGTATGCTGATGCGCGATGACCGCGCCAAGCTGGTGCAGGCCCTCGAGCGGCTGATGGACGCGAAGATGTTTATTGACGATACGCCCGGCATCACGCTGGCAGAGATGCGTGCCAAGGCCCGCCGCCTGCGTCAGCAGCAGAACGGCCAGCTGGACCTGATCGTCATCGACTACCTGCAGCTGATGACCGGCTCGACCAGCGGTAGCCAGAAGGGATTTGAGAATCGCACGCAGGAGGTCTCGGCCATCTCGCGCGGCCTGAAGGCACTGGCCAAGGAGATGCGCGTGCCGGTGGTGGCGCTCAGCCAGCTGTCGCGTGCCAGTGAGCAACGCGGCGGCGACAAGAAGCCCATGCTCAGCGACCTGCGCGAATCGGGCTCCATTGAGCAGGATGCCGACGTGGTGTGCTTCATCCACCGCGAGGAGTACTACGACCGCGAAAATGAAGACCTGAAGGGCAAAGCCGAGATCATCATTGCCAAGCAGCGCAACGGCCCCACGGGCAGCGTGCAGCTCGCGTATCTGGCAGACTACACCCGCTTTGAGAACCTGGCCCCCGGCAGTACCCCTGAGTATTGAGCGGTATAGCCCATTCGTTCCATCGCTCTGCATCGCAGGTCGAGATAGCATTTGGACACGAGGACCGCGCGTGACGAGCTGGCTTGAGATCTCTGCAGGCAGATTGACCCAGAACTACCAGGCACTCTCGGCCGCTGCCGGTGCGGATGTTCCCGTGCTGGCGGTCATCAAGGCCAACGCCTATGGGCATGGACTGGCGCTGTGCGGCCCGGTGCTTGCGCGTGCCGGTGCGCCATGGCTGGGCGTGCAGGATGTCGAAGAGGGCGTGCAGCTGCGCCGTGCGCTGGCGGCCCACGGCGTCTCCGTGGCACAGCAGCCGCGCATCCTCATCATGGGCGGCCCGCTGCCCGCAGACTCTGCCGCGCTGTTGGAGCACAACCTGACCCCGATCGTGTGGACCATTGACCAGCTGGAGGCGCTGCACGCCGCACTGCACTCGGCACGGCCCACGCGCGGTCACGGAGAGCCGTTCGACGTGCATCTGGAGATTGATACCGGCATGGGGCGCCAGGGTGTGGCCCCGGGCGAGCCGTTGCAGGCGGTGCTGGCCTGGCTGCTGCAGCATCCTGCACTGCGCCTGCAGGCCGTCATGACGCACTTCGCCTCCACTGAGGTCGCGCACTGCGAGCTCACCACGCTGCAGCGCGAGCGCATGGAGCGGGCGATGGGCGCCATCACCCGGTTCGGGTTCCGACCAGAGATCGTGCACGTCGGCAACACCTCCATGGTGGATAACGGTGAGGCTGCACCCGGAGAGGGCAGCTCGGTGGTCTGGCTCAAAGGCGTTGCGGCCCGCGCGGGAGCGCAGCCCATGGTGCGCGCCGGCATCGGCCTGTACGGGTACTGCCTGCCGGTAGAGGGCAGCGACACCGCTGCCTCGCTGGTCCGCCGCAAGCTGCTGCCGGTTGTCACGTGGCGTGCAGCCGTGCTCGCCGTTGCCGAGCTGGCCCCGGGCGCGACCGTCGGCTACAACGGCACCTTTGTCGCAACCGCGCCCATGCGTGTCGCCCTGGTGGGCGTCGGTTATGCCAACGGCCTGCGCCGGGAGCTCAGCAGCGGTGCTGCCGGTGGCTGGATGCTGGTCGCCGGCCAGCGCGCCCGGATCCTCGGCCGCGTCTCCATGAACCTGACCGTGCTCGACGTGACGGGGATCGACGACGTGGCCATGGGAGATGCCGTGGTGGTGCTGGGCGATGGCATTACGGCCGACGACCACGCGCGCCTGGCCCGCACCATCTCCTACGAGATCCTCTGCGGACTGCGTGGCACGCATCGCCTGGTCGAGTAGTCGTCCTACAATAGAGCCAGACGAGCATCCCCGCGCGTTGGCCACAGGAGGGCCGCTACTCCGATGAGACGGACGACACATACCTGGGTTGCCGCCGGTTGCCTGACGATCAGTGCTGTGATCAGCGCAGTGGCCTGCGCTGTGGCCACTGCCCAGCAGCCAGCAGCACCGGCCACATCTGCTCCCGCAACTGCCGCCACCGCACCCTCAGCCGTCATCAAGCCCGGCCTGGACTCGCTGCAGGAGGCCATTGGGGAGCTGCGCATCGAGCGCTGGAAGGCCCCGAGTGCCATGCGCGATGAGATGACGGCGAACGTTAGCTCCATCCAGCGCGATGTGCAGGGCGCGCTGCCTGGTCTGATGACCGCTGCCGACGCCGCTCCGGACTCCGCCGCTGCGCTGCTGCCGCTGTGCCGCAACCTGGGCGCGCTTTACGACGTTGTGCTGCGCCTCGATGCCGTTGCCCGGCTCAGCGCCACAGCCTCCCAGGTGCAGGCACTCGACCAGGCGCTGGCCAAGCTGGAAGACGGTCGACGCGTGTTGCTGGACTCCGCCCAGGGCGCCGCCCAGAGCCGCGAAAAGCAGGTGACGGATCTGAAGGCCGCTCTGAAGGCTGCCACCACGCCGCCGCCGGCGCCAGCCGCGCCGGTGGTCAGCGCCGCACCGCCGGTAGTTAACAAGTCACGCAAAAAGCCAGTCGCCAAGCCGGCTGCTAAACCTGCGGGCACCACCACCCCTGCGGCCACCAGTCCGGCTACCAGCAAGCCAGCGCCGACTCCGCAGAAGTAGGCTCGCGTCGCTCGCCCCCGCCGCGGCGGGCTATTTGCGCCACAGGCAGCAGCCCCATTAACATCGACCTACCAACGGGAAAGGAAGTATCTCCATGGAACTGAACGCAGCCGCTCGCCGCACCGAGGACATCGCGCTGGATCTTTTGAAGTTTGTGGCCTCGCAGGCAAATGTAACCAAGAGCGTCTCCGGCACCACCGGCTTTGGTGTCACTCCTTCCTCCCGGCCAGAGGATCAGGTGAGCCATCTGCTGGAGCTGTACGCGCGTTGCCGCCAGGCCGTTGAGGCCCCGGTCGAAGCACGGTAGTGACGCAGGAGCCAGGCATGCAGCAGCAGCGGGTGGTGGTGGTGGGTGCCGGTGTCTTCGGGCGCAACCACCTTCGCGTCTACCAGGATTTACAGGCCTCCGGAGCGCCAGTTCAACTGGTGGGGGTCGTCGATGCCCAGCCTGAGGCTGCGGCTCGCGCCGCTGCCGACTTTAGCCTGCCCGGCTTCACCTCGCTGGCAGAGTGTCTGGCCGCAGTGGGCCCGGTTCACGCCGCCAGCGTCTGCGTGCCCACGGTGCACCACGCCTCTGTGGCAGAGCCGCTGCTGGCCGCCGGGGTTGACCTGTTGATCGAGAAGCCGCTGGCCGGCACCCTGCAGGACGCTGACCGCATTCTGGCCGCGGCCCGGCAGCACGGCCGCATCGTGCAGACCGGCCACCTGGAGCGCTTCAACCCCGCCGTCACCGCCGCTCGCCGCGTGCTGCACCAGCCCATGTTCTTTGAGTCGCACCGCCTCAGCGTCTTTACGCCGCGCTCGCTGGATGTGGACGTGGTACTGGACCTGATGATCCACGACCTGGACATTGTGCTCAGCCTGGTGGGCAGCCCGGTAACGGAGGTGCGCGCGGTGGGTCTGCCCGTGCTCTCGCCTAAGGTGGATATCGCGAACGTGCGCCTCGAGTTTGCCAACGGCTGCGTCGCCAACTTTACCGCCAGCCGCGTCAGTACAGAGCGCGTGCGCAAGCTGCGCTTCTTCCAGCCGCACCAGTACCTCTCGCTGGACTTTGCCCGGCAGGACCTGCTGATGATCGACGTAACGGCCGCAGCGGGCCTGAGCATGGAGCAGCTTGCGGCGCTCGCTGCCATGGCGCAGGCGTCGGGCCAGCACCCCTCTGCTGGGCTCTCGCTCAAAAAGCTGCCCGTCGAGCCGGGCGAGCCCCTGCGGCTGGAGCTGCAAGCCTTCCTGGATGCCGTACGCCACCGGCAGCCCCCGCTGGTAAGCGGAGACGACGGCCGCGCCGCGCTGCAACTGGCGCTGGAGATCAACACCGCCATCGCCGACCACGCCGCACGCACTGGCCTGGGTGGCCTGCAGCGCTAGACCGGCTACTACTTCATCGTCTGGATGGGGACGTTCTCGGGAATCTTCAGCTCAAACTGATCGTCGTCCATCTGCTGGTTCAGGCTCAGCTTGGAGATGGTCACGGTCAGGCTGTACTGGTCCATCGGGCGCCGGATCACGACCTTCATGGGGAAGGGAACGCCGCCGAGGGTCTGGTAGTTCGAGTAGGTCGCCTTGGTCACAATGTTGCCTTGCGCGTCGTAGATGTCCTGCTGGTACGGCAGCAGATTCTCGCGGCTGATGTGGATCACACGCAGGGTGCGCACGGTCTGGCCCTCGGGCTGCCCCAGCATGGCCAGGTCATAGTCCGGCTCTTCCACCAGGTCCGTCTTGTGGCCGCTGGAGTGGTCCACAAGGCGCACGTCCGAGGTCAGCGAGGCGATCTGTCCGGGCTCCAGCCCACGCACCAGCAGCGAGTCAAAGAAGACCGCCGGGCGCAGATTCTCCAGGCCGTTCTTTGAGGGCCTCGTCACCTGGCTGGTGCCCTGCATGGCGCGGTTGCGGGGCGGTATCCACAGCTTCCACTGTCTGCCGTCGCTCACCATGTCCAGCGCCTGCGAGCCCAGCACCGGCACGCGCAGAATCACCCGCAAATCCTGCGGCTTGCGCACAAAGATGTAGCCACCAAAGCTCAGCGAGTCGCGCTCTTCGCCGGTGCGGCTGCCGCCGGTCGTGGCCACAATCTCCACTGCGGCGTTGATCGTCCGGGTGGCCTGGTAGCGCTGGGCTACCTGCTCGGTCAGCTCCGTCAGGGTCGCGTCCATCACGATGGCCGGCGCATGCGCCCTGGGTACCGTGCGGGTGTGCGACAGGCAGCCCGTCAGTGCGAGTACGCAACTGAGCAGGGAGGTCGCAACGCCAAATCGTTTGGTCATGAGCACGAAACTTAAGTATAGCCGGGCCGGACCCGCGAACCTCGCCTGCGGGCACCGGCCGGTCAAATTGTCCTCTCCAGCTCTTGAACTCTTGGATGCTGAGATTCGGCTTTGCGACAACTTGATTTAGTGAGAACCACGCACAGCCTGCCGATAGGCCTGTACCTGCTGGGCGTGCTGCTTCAGATCGGCAGAGAAGCGGGTGTGGCCGGCCGCGTCTGCCACAAAGTACAGGTAGTCGGTCTGGGCGGGGTTCAGCGCAGCGCGCAGCGAGGCCAGTCCGGGATTGCAGATCGGGCCGGGCGGCAGTCCCGCGTGCCGGTAGGTGTTGTACGGCGAGGGCGACTGCAGGTCAGACTGGTAGATGGTTCCCCGCCAGCGTCCGTCCAGCAGTGCGGCGTAGATCACGGTGGGGTCCGTGGCCAGCGGCATCGCCTTCGCCAGCCGATTCTCAAAGACGCCGGCCACCAGTGGCCGCTCACTGGCCTGGCTCACCTCTTTTTCAATCAGCGAAGCCAGAATCACCGTGCGCTCGGCGTCGGCAGAGTCATTCAGGCCCAGCTGACCTGCCACCTGGCGGTAGCGGTGCACCATCGCCGTCAGCATGGTGAGCGGTGCCGTATGCCGGGCAAAGTGGTAGGTGTCTGGAAACAGGTACCCCTCCAGCGAGGCCGGGTGCTCCCCTGCGGGCAGCAGCGTGGCAATCAGTTCAGTGTGCTGGCGAGCCGCGGCCAAAAACGCTGATGCTGGAGCAAAACCATTCTTTTCAACAATCTGTGCGATGTCGAAGATGTTGTAGCCTTCGGGGATGGTGAGCGCCCGCGTATAGATGTCGCCCCGCAGGATGCGGGCGTAGACCTCGGTCGCCGGTGCCGGATGGTTGAAGCGGTACTCGCCGGCCTTCAGGCGGCCGCCATGCACCATGCGCAGCAGCAGGAAGCTGTACCGCGAGCGCAGAACACCGGCATGCTCCAACTGCGCGGCCATGGCGCTTGACGTCGTGCCGGGAGCAATCTCCACGAAGGTGGCGTCGTCGTCGGAGGCTGCCGTGGGGCCGTAGGGCAGGTACACCAGCGCCGCAGCCCCGGCCAGGGCAAGCGCAAGCAGCAAGACGAGGGCGGCAACGTACTTCATCGGGGCGGGGAGTCTCCTGGCAACTGACCTGGGCAACTGGGCAGGTTATGTGGCAAAGCTTAGGCGGAGCTGTCAGCGCCTGCGTCGCCTTTATTGTAGCCAAGCCCCGGCCGCCAGACCTGCGGCGGCTCCGGTCCTGTGTCAGGATGGAGAGTGGAGGGGCACTCGCCCGATGGAGCAAGTCGCACGCATCGCCGGTTTTGACGTGGGCGACCGCCGCATTGGCATCGCTGTCTCTGACCCCCTCGGCTACACGGCTCAGCCCCTGTTTACGCTCCATCGCACCGGCAAGCGGGCAGATATGAAGTGGGTGGGCCGCATGCTCCGCAAGCATGGCGTGCAGGAGGCGGTGGTGGGCAATCCGCTGTACATGTCTGGCGACGTCAGCCCGCAGGCCCTGAAGGCCCAGGCCTTTGCCGAGGAGCTGCGGCAGGAGTTCGGCCTGACCGTGCACCTGTGGGATGAGCGCCTGACCACCACCGAGGCGCATCGCTATCTGGACGACGCCGGCCACGCCCGCGGGCCGGGTGCCGATGGCGTAGGTCGGAAAGGCATCATCGATCAGGTGGCTGCCGTTTTGATCCTGCAGGCCTTTCTGGACGCGCGCGCCGATCGCTAGGGGGCAGCAGGGCTGGATTCCACGGCGGCGGCAACCATCGTATAATCAAGCTCTGGGCCGGGGCACGGTACCATGCGTCGCTATTTAAGGGAGCCCCGGATCACGCGGACAATCCATGCCTGAACACGTAATGAAGCGACTCGCCGAGGAGATCAAGCAGCTGGAGTATGAGCTGACCACGGAACTGCCGGCCGAGATTAAGAAGGCTGTCGCCCTGGGCGACCTGAGCGAAAACGCCGAGTATCACATGGCGAAGCAGCGGCAGGAGTTCGTTAACGCGCGCCTGGGCCAGCTCAAGAAGCGGATGGGCGAGCTCGCCATGGTCAACCTGTCCAATATCCCGAACGATAAAGTGGGCTTCGGTGCCACGGTCACCGTCTTTGACATCACCAAGGACGAAGAGATCAAGTATCAGCTGGTTACCAGTGAGGAGTCGGATGTAGCCAAGGGCCTGATCTCCACCACCTCGCCGATCGGTCGTTCGTTGCTGGGCAAGCGGGTTGGCGATACCGCCACCGTAGTGACGCCCAACGGCAAGCGTGAGCTTGAGATCCTCAAGCTGATTACGATTCACGATGCGACTGAGTAACCGTGCAGAGGAAGTAGCGTGACCTGGACTAGTCAGTTCGGCAAGGGCAGCGGATGGCTGCTGCAGAAGATTGTCAATGGCCTGGCGCTGTCGCGCATCTCGCCGAACACGCTGACCTTCATCGGCCTCATCATCAACATTGTGGCGGCACTCTTCTTCGGCTTTGCCAAGGGCAGCCATGCCAATCGCATGTTTCTGTACGCGGGCCTCATCATCATCGGGGCCGGTGTGTTTGACATGGTAGACGGCCGGGTGGCGCGCCAGACCAATCAGGTCTCGGTCTTCGGAGCGTTCTTTGACTCCGTCATCGATCGCTACTCCGACGTGGCGATCTTCTTTGGCCTACTGGTCTTCTACGCGCGGGGCAACCGCCTGTTCTACGTGGGGCTGGTGGCGTTTGTCATGACGGCCTGCCTGATGGTGAGCTACACGCGTGCCCGGGCCGAGGCACTGATCGGCTCCTGCAAGGTGGGCTTTATGGAGCGGCCAGAGCGCATCGTCTGCGTCATTCTGGGGGCTCTGTTCAACCGTTGGGGCGTCATGGCTGCGGCGCTGTGGGTGCTGGCGTTCTTCTCAACGCTCACGGTCATCCACCGCATTCGCTACACCTATCTGGAGACGGAGCGGCGCAAGCTCGCCGCTTAGCCCCTGTTCCGTAGGGGGGTGGGGTCGCGGCTCGCAGCCGCTTTGCGCAACTTAAGTTGCATCCCTGACCGCCAAGCTCAGCTTCATCCAAGTGCCCGGCCCGGTTAGCATTTGGTTGAGAGCGGTGCACGACCCTGCCAGAGCGCTGGACGCGTGGCGGCGGTATGCCCGCACTGCCGATTACCGCATGCAGACAACGATTTGGACTCCAGAGACCGCAGTCGAGCGGGCACCCGACGCCGCAGGGGTGGTGCTGTACCGTGGCCGCCAGGCGGTACTGGCGCAGGCCAGCCGCCTGGCCGCGCTTAGCCGCAGCTGCGGGCAGGCAGCAGCGCTGGATGACCTGACATACCTGCTGGAGCGGCCGGGCTTCCGCAACAAGCGGCCCACGCTGCTGTGGGTCAACACGCCCGGCGTCTCCGGTGCCGTGCTGGTGTATGAGACCGTGGTGCGGGGCCTGGCAACCCGCGTCTTTACGGCGGACTACCATGGTGCGGAGCGCTGTGTGCTGGCACCGCCCGATGCCCGTTGGCTGGTTGGGCTGCACGCCGCGGCGGCACTGCTGCGTTCCGGGGCACTGGTCGCGCACATCGCCTGCCTGCAGCAGGTGGCAGCGGAACCTTGCGAGGCAGAGGCGGCGCTGGCCGGCATGCGCGGCTCCTGGACGATGCAGCCGCGGCCGATGACGGGCTACCTGCCCATCCTGCCGGAGATTGACGACACCCTGGCGCAACTGGGCAAGCACACCCGGCGCAACATGCGGTTGTACAAGCGGCGTGGCGAGGCCGACCTGGGCGCGGTGCTGGTGGTCAACCCGGTAGTGGAGCGCGACGAGTTTCTGCAGATGAATCGGCTTGGGCCGTATCCGGCACCGGAGAGCCTGGCCGCGTGGCGGTTTGAGGCGGCTACCCGCTTTGCCGAGAACCGGCTGTATCTCGGTCTGCGTGCAGCCGATGGCCGGTGGCTCAGCCTGATCGGCGGTCGCGAGCGCGCGGGCCGCGTCGAGATCGAGTGGCAGATGAATCGTCATGACCTGCCCGACTACTCCCTGAGCGTGCTGATGCGCCTGTATCTGCTGGAGTACATGGTGGAGCACCGCATGGAGCGGCTCTACTTTCAGGCTGGAACCACCCACTCCATTCGAAACTCGATGGTGCCTGAGGTGTGGACAGACCTGGTGGCCGTGCGGCACCGGCTGCCGCGCGCGCTCCTGCGTCCCTTCGCGCCCAAGGACGACACAGAGCCTGAGTTTCTGTTGAAGGTGATGCTGGACGAAACCCTGGTGTGGCATCGCCCCCAGACCGCAGGCGCGGCAACCGTAGAATAAGAGCAGTGATCCAAGCATTCCGGACTCGCATTGCCGTGGGCCGCTGTCGCAGAGGGTGTGCCCCATGACCGAGGTGCTCTTTCAAGAGCTGCGCCCCGGTGCGGATGGACGCCTGCAGCAGGTGCAGCGCGAGCTGGTGCAGCACTTTGGCCAGCCACCCGCGCGGGAGGTACGCGACCCGCTCTCCCAGCTCATCTACTCCATGCTGGCGGTCCGCACGCCGACTGAGGTGAGCGAACAGGTGCTGCGTGAGCTGCGCGCCCGCTACACCACCTGGGACGAGCTGCGCGATGCGCCGCTGGGTGAGATCGAGCGTGCTCTGGAGGCCGTGACGTTTGCGGAGCAGAAGGCGCTGCACCTGAAGGCTACGCTGGAGCAGATCACCGCGCGCGTCGGCCGGCTGACACTCGACTTTCTGGCCCAGTACCGCACGGAGAAGATCCGCAGCTGGCTGCAGCAGTTCCCGGGGGTGGGACCGCAGGTGAGCGCGGCAGTGGTCAACTTCAGCACGCTGCGTCGCCGCGCCATCAGCGTGGATGCGCACCACCTGCGCGTAACCCAGCGTCTGGGGCTGACGCCGCGCGCCGACGCCGCCACCACCGAGGAGCGGCTGATGCGCCTGGTACCGCCGGAGTGGACCGCCGAGCAACTGGACGAGCATCACCAGCTGGTCAAGCGGTTGGGGCAGACCATCTGCGTCTTTGAGAATCCTCGTTGCCGCGTCTGTCCGCTGGCCGGGCTCTGTCCCACGGCGGCCCGGCAGCGCACGCAGACGTAGCCTTTTCATCCTCTGCTCATCGTCCCGTTACATACCGGCCGTACCTTGGTGGGGATCGCTCCAGCAGGTCACCTGCCCGGTGCGAAGTCGATGACAGGAGCGTCCAGGATGAACTCTGCTTGTGTGTGGCTGCGCCGTAGCGTAGCTGTGTTGGTGATGTTGATGTTGGGTGTGGCGCCGGTTCTGGCGGAGGATGGGTACGGCCACGAGGGCCATGCCATCCGCCACGTCTTTGTGATTGTGCTGGAGAACGAGGGCTACACCACCACCTTTGGGCCGGGCTCCAAGGCGCCGTATCTCTCGCAGACGCTGCCCGCGCAGGGTGTTCTGCTGACGCAGTACTACGGCACCGGCCACGTCAGCCTGGATAACTACATCTCGATGATCAGCGGGCAGGCCGGCACGCTGGCCAACCATGCGGACTGCACCACCTACAGTGACTTTGTTGCCACCGGCGCGGGCGTCACGGCCGACGGCCAGGCCATCGGCAACGGCTGCGTGTACCCGGCCAGCATCAAGACGCTGCCGGACCAGCTGAAAGAGGTCGGCAAGAGCTGGCGCGGCTACATGGAGGACATGGGCAACGATCCCAGCCGCGAGTCGGCCACCTGCGGCCACCCCGCACTGAACACGGCCGATCTTACCCAGGCCGCCGAGAAGCCCTCGGCCAGCGTGCCTCAGGGCGATCAGTATGCCTCGCGCCACAATCCCTTCGTGTACTTCCACTCCATCCTGGACTCCGGCGATTGCGGCCACAACGTCGTCAACCTCAACCAGCTGCAGGCCGACCTGAGCAGCGAACGGAGCACGCCGAACCTGGTCTACATTACGCCCAACCTGTGCAACGACGGCCACGACGCGCCCTGCGTCACCGGCGCGCCCGGCGGGCTGGTCTCGGCCGATGCCTTTCTGCAGAAGTGGGTGCCCATCATCACGGCGTCGGAGGCGTACAAGGAGGATGGTCTGCTGATCATCACCTTTGACGAAGGTGGCTATACCGTAGGCAAGAGCAGCTCCGGCGGCATCACCATCACCTTCCCGGGCCAGCTCTGCTGCAGCGAGCAGCCCGGCCCCAACGCCGCCACCTTCCCGCAGACCTCCACCATCGGGCCGTACACGCTGGTCTATGGCAACTACGGTGGCGACCGCACCGGCGCGGTGCTGCTCTCGCCCTTTCTGAAGCCGGGCACGGTCTCCAACACGCCGTTCAATCACTACTCCATGCTCAAGACGCTCGAAGACATCTTCGAGACGAAGGGGTACCTGGGCTACGCCGGAGCGCCCGGGCTGGAGGGCTTCTTCGGCTGCGTGAACTCGGACCTGCAGACCACCACGCACGACCAGTTTGGCAGCTGCCACCGCGACTAACAGCCGCGCAGTGCGGTCGCGTCCAGAGCATGGATGCCCTTTGATATGCTGAGGGCATCCATGCTCTTTCCTTTGGTAAGCAGTTGGCGCGAGATGCGGCGATGGGCGCGGTGCTCTGCGCTTGCGGTGCTGGCGGTTCCAATGCTGGCTGGGTCCACGCTGGCGCAGCAGCGGCTGGTGCTGGTCGATCAGGATGGCTCCGGGCCTGCGGGCTCCAACCAGATGGCGATGCTGGCGTTGCTGAATGCGCCCCACGTGCAGGTGCTGGGCATCACCATGGTGAGCGGCAACGCCTGGGAGCCGGAAGAGGTGCAGCACACGCTGCGCATGCTGGAGCTGACCCATCACACCGACGTGCCCGTAGTGCCCGGGGCCATCTACCCGCTGGTGCGCGACGAGGCGGAGTCGCGCCTGCAGCAGAGCATCTACGGCACGCATCCCTGGTACGGCGCCTGGGGCGACCTGGCCCAGGGCACCAGCCGCCAGCCCTATCACGCACCGCTGGTGGTGCCGCCGCTGCAGGAGGGCTCGCCCACCACGCAGCCGCTGGCCGAGGATGCCGCGCACTTCCTCATCCGGCAGGTGCACGCGCATCCGCACCAGGTCACCGTCTACGCGGCCGGGCCCCTGACCAACATCGCCCTGGCGCTGCGCCTTGACCCGGAGTTTGCCTCGCTGTCACAGGGGCTGGTGGTGATGGGCGGCAGCGTCTTGCCGCAGACCACTGACCCGGAGTTTGCGAACAATCCGCGGCACGAGTTCAACTTCTGGTTCGATCCTGAGGCCGCGCACATTGTGCTGCACGCGCCCTGGCCGCGGGTAGACCTGACCACCGTCGACATCTCCATCAAGACCCAGTTCACCCGCGACATGCTGACCCAGATCGCCAGCGCGCACACGCCCTCGGCAGAGTACCTGGCCGCGTATACCGGCGAGTTCTACTACCTGTGGGATGAGCTGGCGGCAGTCGCCTGGCTCGATCCGAAGATCATCACCCGGGAGCAACTGCTCTACGTGGATGTGGACCTGACGCGCGGCCCGGGGTACGGCGACACCCTGACCTGGACAGCCACCAGCAAGCCCGCCACCGGTGTGCAGCTGGTGCATGTGCAGCAGGACCTGGATACAGCCGCCTTCTATCGCGAGTTCATCACCCTCATGCAGGGGCGTTAGCGGGTTGCTGCCATGTGGACGTTCCAGCGGAATAGACCAGTAGGACAGGGATAAGGCAGACTCTTGGCATGGTTCGTGTTGGCGTAGATGAGGCAGTAGCAGAGGAGTTGCTGGCAGACATGCCGGCCGGGGCTCAGGTGGTGCGCATTCCGCGCCGTGCGGAAGAGGGCGACGTGCTGGACGTCGACTTCTGGATGGTGCCGTTTGCGCGCAAAGGCGCAGAGGCTACCTTCCGTCGGCTGCGCGGCGTCAAGGTGGTGCAGTCCATGATGGCTGGTGTGGACTGGATTACTCCATGGCTGCCACCGGAGATTACGTTGTGCGACGGCCGCGGCATCCACGACGTCTCCGCTTCGGAGTGGGTGCTCTCGGCGATTCTCGCCGTCATGAAGCGCCTGCCCGTCTATCGCGACCTGCAGCACCGGCAGGAGTGGAAGGGCTTTGCCACCGCGCCGACGGAGCTGATGGCTGAGCCCGGCCTGGCTGCCGGCCTGTATCGCGTGCTGGGCGAAGACCTCGCCGGCAAGACCGTGCTGATCGTGGGCTACGGCTCCATCGGTGCCGCCATTGAGTCGCGCCTGGCACCCTTCGGGGTCAACGTGCTGCGCGTGGCACGCCAGGCTCGCGAGAACCCCGAGGTGCATCCCGGCGACGCACTGCACGGTCTGCTGCCGCAGGCGGATGTCGTCGTGCTCATTGTGCCCTCCACGCCGCAGACGCGTGGCCTGATCGGCGCGACCGAGCTGGCGCTGATGAAGCGTGGTGCGCTGCTGGTCAACGCGGCACGCGGCCCGGTGGTCGTCACCGATGCCCTGGTGGACGCGCTGCGCCGACACCACGTTCGCGCGGCGCTGGACGTGACCGACCCCGAGCCGCTGCCCCTGGGCCATCCGCTGTGGACCGCGCCAAACTGCCTGATTACCCCACACATCGGTGGCTCCACGCCCCAGTTTATCCATCGCGCCTTCCGGTTCGGCGCGGAGCAGGTGCGCCGCTACATCGCCGGGCAGCCGCTGGAGAACATCGTCGGGCCCGAGGGGTACTAGCGCTTTTCCACGCCGACAGGCTGACACGAGATTGGTCGTACCTATATGCTTTGGTGGTGCCGCGCGGTCTACGACAGCGGCGAGGAGGCAGTGTGGAGCGACGGGAGTTTCTCGCAGGTTCAGTAGCCGCCATGACGGCAGCAGCAGCAGGGCAGGCAAACGCAGAGACGCGCAACAGCAACGGCAAGGCCCGCGAGTACTACCAGTTCCGGCGCTTCCACCTGCAGAGCGGCCCGCAGGTCAAGCTGACCGATACCTTTGTGGCCGAGGCGCTGATTCCTGCGCTCAACCGCATGGGGATCGGCCCCGTCGGCGTGATGAACGTAACCTTTGGCCCGGACACGCCGACGCTGGTGGTGCTGATGCCCTCGACCGACGTGGAGAAGCTGGTGACGGTCGACCTGCTGCTGGCGCGTGACGAGGAGTTTATGCAGAAGGCGGCGCCCTTCTGGGCCGCGCCGGCCACGGCACCTTCGTTTCTGCGCGTCGAGAGCTCGCTGCACCTCGCCTTTGAGGGCTGGCCGAAGATGACGCCGCCCGACCCGAAGCAGAAGCGCATCTTCCAGCTGCGCCGGTATGAGAGCCCCAGCTATGCCGCGCACGTCCGCAAGGTGGAGATGTTCCACCACGGCGAGTTTGAGATCTTCCAGGCGTCGGGCTTTGGCCAGGTGTTGTACAGCGACTCCCTGGTGGGCACCAACCTGCCCAATCTGACCTACATGCTGACCTTTGAGGATATGGCGCACCTGGACTCGTGCTGGAACACCTTCCGCACGGCGCCAGAGTGGAAGAAGCTCTCCGGCAGCGAGCGCTACGCCTACGAGGCGATCGTCAGCAACATCACCAATCTGGTGCTGACCCCCACCAGCTACTCGCAGATTTAGGATGAGCAGGGGCTGGCAGCACCGCAACAACAGGGCCACGGAGAGACGATGACGGTAGCAGAGCTGAACGAACACTTTGGAATTGGCGGCGTGCTGGAGTTTCACCAGCATCCCGGCGGGCTGGTCTACGCGCAGGTCACAACGCCTGCCGCTACCGCAACGGTGTATCTGCAGGGCGCGCACCTTACCGCGTGGCAGCCCACGGGCGAGGCGCCGGTCATCTTCCTGAGCCGCAAGAGCGACCTGGAGCCCGGCAAGCCGATCCGTGGCGGCGTGCCGCTGGCGTTTCCGTGGTTTGCTACCGATAGCAAGCAGGACCGCGTCGATGGCAAGCCCGGTCCGTCGCATGGCTTTGCGCGCATTCAGGATTGGACGGTCGCCTTTGCCGCGCTGGCCGGCGATGACCTGCACCTGACCATGACGCTGGGCCCTACGGCGATGAGCAGCCATATGGGCTTTGACAACTTCCGCCTGGTGCATGAGCTGGTAATCGGCCGCGAACTGGTGATGCGACTGACCGTGGCCAACGACAGCGCCGCACCGCTGGAGTTCGAAGAGGCCATGCACACCTACTTCAGCGTGGTGGATGTGCACGAGGTGAGCGTGACCGGGCTGGAGCCGACAGCCTTCATCGACAAGACGGACAACTTCAAGCTGAAGCCCGCGCTGGGCGCGCCGCTGCGCTTTACCGGATTTACGGATCGCGTGTATGCCAATACCACGGCTACATGCGTCCTACACGATGAGGCGGGACGTCGGCGCATTGTGAACGAGAAGACCAACTCCAACACGACCGTCGTCTTCAATCCCTGGCGCGAGCTGCCGGACATGGCGGCGGACGAGTGGCACGAGATGCTCTGCGTCGAGACGGTCAACGCAGGCGCCAACCGGATTACGCTGGAGCCCGGCCATACCCACACGATGGCCGCGCATATCCGGACTGAGAAGGTGTGAGATGGTGATCCTTGCCTCCGCTTCGCCACGTCGCCGTGAGCTGCTGACCCAGGCCGGAGTGGTGTTTGCGGTGGAGTCGGCCGATGTGGACGAGTCGTTGCTGGAGGGCGAGCAGCCAGCGCAGTACGTGGAGCGTCTGGCGGTGGAGAAGGCGCAGGCCGTCTTTGCACGCCACAGCGAACAGCCCGGGCTCAAGGTGCTGGGCGCAGATACCACCGTGGTCTGCCAGGGGCAGGTGCTTGGCAAACCCACGGACGCGGCCGACGCCCGCCGCATGCTGCTGCACCTCTCCGGCCGCACCCACCAGGTGCTTACGGGGGTTGCAGTCGTCAGCGCCGCTGGCGTGGCCAGCGATGTCGTGGTGACGCAGGTCTTCTTTGACCAGATCCTCCCGGCCGAGCTGGATCACTACATCGCCAGTGGCGAGCCGCTGGACAAGGCGGGTGCCTATGGCATCCAGGGCTACGCTGCACGCTGGATTCCGCGCATCGAGGGCTGCTACTACAACGT
>JAGWNX010000030.1 GCA_028872955.1 Acidobacteriota bacterium | reverse complement strand
GCTCTCAGGCAGCATCACCGTGCAGGTGGGCAGCGGCACCGCACAGACGATCACCGTTGGCAGCACCAGCAACACGTTGCAATCGCTGGTTACCGCCATCAACGCAGCCGGGGCAGGGGTGAAGGCCACCTTGGTCACCGATACCACCGGCACTCGGCTGAACCTGGTGAGCAGCACTTCCGGCGCTGCCGGACAACTCACTATCGGCGGCAGCCTGACGGATGCCACGACGGGTAAGGCTATCAGCTTTCAAGCCGGCCAGACCGGCGCGGATGCCAGCCTGAGCGTGGATGGCATCGCCCTTACCAGTGCAAGCAACACGGTGACCACGGCAGTGCCGGGCGTCACCATGCAGCTGCTGGCGGCCAGTACATCACCGGTGCAGGTGGAGATCACCAACGACACGGCGAGCGTGAGCACGGCGTTCTCCACCATGGTGAATGCCTACAACGCCGTGATCAAAGACGTTGCGGGCCAGGAGAAGAACAATGCCTCCGGCCAGGCGCAACCACTGTTTGGTAACCCCACGCTGGCAATGATTCAGAGTCAGTTGTCGAGTGTGCTGTTTGCCGGTGGCGCCAGTGGCAGCATCAGCAATCTGTCGCAGCTTGGCATCAGCACCAATAGCGATGGCACGCTCGCGCTCGACACGGGAACGCTGACGAATGCGCTCAACGCGAATCCGACCGCAGTGCAGGGCTATTTTCAAAACACCAGCAGCTTCGGCAGCACCCTGGCCAGCGTGCTCAATAACCTGGGCACGCAGGCTCCGAGTGGCGCAGTCTACCTGGCGCAGCAACAGAACAGTAAGCAGGAAGCTGCGCTGAATGCGGACATCACCCAGGAGAATGCGCTGCTGGCGACGCAGAAGACGCAGCTGACGACGGAGCTGAACCAGGCAAACCAGATTCTGCAGTCCATTCCTTCGCAACTCAACCAGGTGAACGAGATCTACAGCGCAATCACGGGCTACAACCAGAACAGGATTGGGTGAACCAGATGTCACAGGGTAGTTACGAACGGGACTCGCTGGCAGGGGCTACAGGTGTGGAGTTGGTGCTGGCGTTGTATGACGCAGCGATCCGTTTCCTCTATCGCGCGGCGCAATGCGCCCAGGAGGACGATGTGCGTGGCCGTCGCATGGCCGTGAAGAAGTTTATCGACATCATCATGTATCTGCAGGCCAGGCTGCGGCCTGACGTTGGCGGCAGTGTCGCTGCCGCACTCAGCGAGTTCTACAACGCGATGTTCACCATGGTTCTGGAAGCCTCGCACCACGCCTCGGTGGAGGAGTTCCACAAGGTGATTGCATGCGTCAAGAATGTACGTGATGCGTGGCTGGTGGTGGCGCGGGACCCAGCGGCGGGCAAGGTGCTGCCGCGGGAGCTGCGCACGCGCGAGGAGTTGTTTATGCCGCTGGCAGCTTCGGCCCCGGCTCACGTGGAGCTGGACTGTGAGGTCTCCTCGCGCTGGATGGCGTAGCGCCTCAGGCGGTTACGGCAAGCTCTTCTTCAAGACGCTGCTTCTCGAATAGGCTGGTGTAGTAGCCGGCCCGTGCCATCAGATCGTCGTGTGTGCCGCGCTCAACGACTCGTCCGCCGACGAGCACGGCGATCTGGTCCGCATGCCGCGCCGTCGAGATGCGATGAGAGATGAAGATCGTGGTGCGTCCCTGCATGATGCGCCGCAGCCCGGTTAGTATCTGCTCCTCCGTGTACGTGTCTACGGAGGCAAGGGCGTCATCCAGGATGAGGATGCGCGGGTCTCGAATGACGGCGCGCGCAATCGCGGTGCGCTGCTTCTGCCCGCCCGACAGCGTGACGCCACGCTCACCCACCAGCGTCTGGAAGCCTTTAGGAAACTCGAGAATCTCGTTGCGAATATGCGCGACTGCCGCGGCTTCCTGCACCTGCTCCTCGGTCGCATCGGGCACGCCAAAGGCGACGTTCTGGTAGATGGAGTCGGAGAAGAGGAAGGTCTCCTGCGGTACAAAGCCGATGGCCTCCCGCAGCGTCTGCAACTGCCAGTGGCGTATGGGCTGGCCATCGATCAGCACCATGCCAGGCTCCGCGTCCAGTAATCGCGGAATCAGATTGACCAGCGTTGACTTGCCGGAGCCCGTCGGGCCAACGATCGCCAAGGACGTGCCCGCCGGCACGTGCAGGTCGATCTGCTGCAGCACGGCTGGCGCATCAGGATACGCGAACGTAAGGTTGCGGAAGGTGACCTCTCCCTGGATGGAGGCTGCGACGGCATCTGGCGTGTCCTGGATGGTGGGCTGCGTCTTCAGCAACTCGTCGATGCGTACCAGCGATGCCGTGCCACGCTGAAAGAGATTCACAACCCAGCCCACTGCGATCATGGGCCAGGTGAGTTGCACCATGTACACCAGGTAGGCGGTGAACTGTCCGGGCGAGATGCGGCCCTGCACCACCTGATGCCCGCCCACCAGCAGGGTAATCATCAGTGAGAGTCCCAGCACAAACTCCAGCGCTGGCCACAGCATCGCCATCAGGCGAACCAGGTAAAGACTGCGGCGGATGTACTCGCGATTCGCTGTCTCGAAGGAGGCGATCTCGGCCTCCTCCTGGGCAAACGCACGGATCAGGCGCGCCCCGGAGAAGTTCTCCTGGGCTTTGGCCGAGATATCAGAAAACATCGCCTGAATCCGCTCGAAGCGCGTATGAATCCTGGCACCAAAGTACTGCACCAGGACCGATGCAATCGGTAGCGGCACAAACGCCACCAGCGTGAGCGACGGGCTGATGCGCAGCATGAAGGGAAGAGCGGCAGCCGTAAACACCAGCGTATTGGCGCTATACATAATGGCCGGACCCAGCAGCTGGCGGACAGCATTCAGGTCGTTCGTCGTGCGCGCCATAATGTCGCCGGTTCGGTGCGTGTGGTAAAAGCCGGGTGCCTGACGCTCCAGGTTGGCAAACAGATCGTTACGCAGGTCGTACTCAATCTCTCGGGATGCGCCAATGATGACTTGCCGGGTGATGTACAGAAAGATTGCCGAAAGACCTGCAACGGCGAGCAGGCGCAGCGCGTGGAACAGAATCTTCTGCTGGGTCACGCCGTGGCGCATATCGTCCACGGCGTGGCCAATGACCGAGGCCAGCAGCACCTTGATCGTGTTGTACAGCACAACTGCGACTCCGCCCCAGGCGAAGCTCTTCCAGTAACGCCGAAAGTAAGGGGCCAGAGGCCGCAGTCGTGTGAACATATCGATTCGCTCTACTTTTGATTCGCAGGCTGGGTGTCAGGATGCGCCGATGTGCCGGGTTTCGCATCCGCTGCTGCGGGCTTGGCGGCTGCGGTGGGTGCCGATGCCTCCTGCGGCTCCGTGTCGGACTGCGCTACCAGCTCCACGTCAAAGATCAGCTCGGCCCGTGCCGGAATTGGCCCGCGTGCCGTCGATCCGTAGGCCAGCTGGTAGGGAATATACAGGCGGCGCTTGCCGCCGACGCGCATGCCCGCAAAGCCGGTGTCCCAGCCCAGAATGACCTGGTGCTTGCCGTAGGGAATCGAGATGGGCTTGCCGCGATCGACCGAGGAGTCAAACTTGGTGCCATCGGTCAGGTAGCCGGTGTATTGAATGGTGTACCACTTGTCTGGCTTCGCCAGTTCTCCTGTCCCAACCTTGGTATCCACGTAGACAAGCGAGAAGCTGGAGCTCGTAAGGCCGAGCGTCTCAGCCAGCTCAGGCCCCTCCAGGGGCGAGACGTCTTCCAGCTTCACAGGCGGCTGGGTGGTGAGGGTGTACAGCGTGCGCGGGCACGGCGCGCCCGCCGGCAGTGCTGGAATCTTGGGCGAGAGCTCCGGCACTTTGGCGCAGGGCTCAGTGGCTTTGGCTGCGGCTGCGGGCTTTGCGGCCGTGTGGTGCACGGGCGCATGGGGCGAGGTCTGGGCTGCGGCGGTCAGGGCCACCATCAGGGCTGTCGCGCTCAAGGTTGCAGGCAAGGAGATCAAACGCTTGGTCATATGCCTTCAAGTGTAGGCGATTTAGGGCTTCGTGGGCAGGATAAGGGTTGACGCCCCCGCCGCAAGCAATGGTGTAATGGCTGCCACGGTGGAGCAGGCATGGCGAAGCGGTTGGCAATCACAATAGCGGGGGCAGTCTCCCTGGGCAGCTACGAGGCCGGGGTCATCTACGAGGTGCTGGATGCAATTGAGCAGCATAACGCCACGCCCGGACTGGATGCGGCGGAGAAGATTGAGATCGACGTGCTCACCGGGGCCTCCTCCGGCGGCATGACGGCAGCCATTCTGGCGCACAAGATGCTCTACGCCGCGGGGGAGTTTCGCGGGCCGTACGATAACCCGCTCTACAACGTGTGGGTCAAGCGGGTGGATCTCGCCGGACTGGTTGCGACCGAAGACGAAGACACGGGCGAGGCGGAGCCCGCGATGCGCTCCATCTTTTCCTCAAACCTGGTGGAGTCCGTCATGGACGAGCTGCTGTTGGATCGCTACGAGAGCGAGACTCCGACCACCCCGGTACGGCATTCCGCCGCTGCACCCTCCATCAGCCTGGGCATGACGCTCACCAACCTGAACGGGGTGGACTACGGCTATGAGATGCACCCCGGCGGCAAGGTAACCTACACGCGCCACGACGACCGCATCGCACGAACGCTGGATGCAACCACCGATCGGCGCGACGTGTGGCTGGAGATCAAACAGGCCGCCGTTGCCAGCGGTGCGTTTCCCCTGGCCTTCCGTGCCAAGGAGCTGGTGCGGCCCCGCAACGACTACGCGCGCGAGAACCTGGAGCCGTGGAGCGAGGAGACCCGGCGCTTTACCTACACCGATGGCGCGGTGCTGCAGAGCGAGCCCCTGGCCATGGCCAAGCGAATCGTGAACCAGCGCGACCGGCACTGGAACAACGACAGTCGCTTCTATCTCTTCATCACGCCGCACGGCAAAGACTCCAGCGTCGATCAGGGCTTTTGTGAGGAGCAGGCCGACTACATGGATATGGCCAAGAGACTTGCCAAGGTCATTCTGGCCCAGTCGGAGTTTGAGGACTGGCTGAAAGCCGAGGAGGTGAACCACGGCATCGACCTGCTGGATGCGCGGGCCCGAGGCGTGCAGCAGAGCCTGCGCACGGGTGCCGTCTCTGCCCAGGTGCTGCAGCAGAGCGCCGATGCTTTGCTGCCCGTGCTCTTCGGCGTGGTCGAGATCCGGCAGCCGCGCGAGATCGCTACGGCCAGCGGCGAGACTCTGGACGAGGCGCGACGGCGCATCGCCCACCAGTACGAACAGGAGATGCGCGAACTGGGCGAGGGCAGTGCGGAGGCCATCGCCTTTCGCGACACCGTGCTGGTGATGGAACGCAGCGCCAACCTCGGCGAAAAGGATCGGATGCGCATCTACGGCATTACCGTGTCGGAGCAGCAGTTGGCCGGGGCCGAGTTGACCGCGTTTCTGGGCTTCTTTCACGAGCGGTATCGGCAACACGACTACGACCGCGGCAGGCTGGTGGCGCGGGCCGTGCTGCAGGACCCCATGCTGTCGCTGCCCGGCGAGCTTGGCCCGCTGCACTACACGCCAGGCCAGACGCGCCCCATCAACCTGCAGTTGAACGGCCTGCGGTTGAGCGATGTGCCTGCCGAGGAGCAGACGGTCTTTCGCGAGGGGATGAAGCGTCGCGTAAGCGCCATGGTGCGCGAGTTGATCGGCATCTGGTCTTACCCGGCCAACCTCGCGGTCATCGACCCCATCATGAACGCACTCCTGGACCAGGTCTTCCGCGAGGAGCCGCGTTCGGGGCAACCCGGGGACTAGGTTGGCGTGCGCAGCAGGAAGTAGGTGCCCGTGATGCCGAAGAGCAGATCGGGTGTCCAGGCAGCCAGCACCGCAGGCAACGTGTTGACGTTGCCCATGGCCGCAAACAGGCTGTCGACCCCCAGGTACGCAATCGCCAGAAAGATTGCCACAGCGATGCCGGCCAGTCCGCCACGTTTGCCCATGGAGAGAGCAAAGGGGATGCCCAGGACGGCCATGACCAACGTGATCAGCGGATAGGCGAGCTTCTTATAGAGCTGCACGGAGAGTCGCTTGGTCTCAAAGCCCGACTGGCGCAGGTCCTCAATGTAGCGCGCCAGCTCGCCGTACGACATCTGTTCCGATTGCAGGTCTTCCTTCTTGAAGTAGGAGGGCTGCTCGCGGATCTCGGCAAAGGTGGAGAGCGTAAAAGGTTGATAGCTGGTAACCGTATCGCCGGCGAAGGTGCGCTGCCAGCCGTTCTCAAACACCCAGCGATTGATGCGATCGTCCCAGCGTGCCGAGCTGGCAAAGATGCGACGGGTAAGGTGGAAGCTGACCGGGTCAAACTCGAAGACGGTCAGGTTGGCAAAGACGTTCTTATCCGCGTCAAAGAACTGGTAGTAGAAGATGCGTGCGGGCTCCCCGCTCTCGGTGCCCGTCTGGCTGCCATTCGTCCCCGTGCTCTGGCTGTTGGATTGGCCGGAGATCCACTTGCGGTCCGGGCGCAGAAAGGTCTGCGCTGGTTTGCCCTTAATGACCGAACGCAGCGCCTCCTGCCTGCGATTTGCGGCAGGCAGGTAGTACTCGTTGAAGGCAAACAGCCCGGCCGACAGCAGCACTGCCAGCACCAGGATGGGCGTGACGATGCGGTACAGACTGATGCCTGTGGCCTTCATGGCCGTGATCTCTGACGAGCGGCTGAGCGCACCAAACGTAATGAGCACCGCCACCAGCGAGCAGAGCGGAGTGACCTGCGAGATGATGAACGGGATCAGGTTGATCAGATAATCGCCGACGGTGACCAGCGGCGTGCGATTGTGGATGATGTCGCCGATCAGCTCAAAGAAGGTAAAGACCAGAAACAGCGTGGTGAATGCACCCAGTACCAGGGCAAAGCCGGTAAGGTACTCGCGCATCACGTAGTCGTCCAGAATGAGCGGAAATGACGTACCCAGGGTGGAACGCAGCTTGCGCAACTTCACGGAGAGGTCAAACGGCTCCAGCGCGGTGCCGGTCTGCTGACCGCGACGCACCAGGCGCGCCATCCATGCGGAGAGATACTGGCCTGCCGTGGCCACCAGGCTAAGTGCAATGCCGCCGCGTGACATCTGGTAGAGCAGAAAGGCTCCTGCTGCGGTAAACAGTAGATTGGCGCCCCATACGCCCAGCATCGGGCTCAGCTTGCCATTCTTGGCCAGCGCCACCCCAATGAACGAGACGAAGTAGTACAGGAAGACGAGCAGAATCGTCAGCACAAAGCCAGTCGACTTGCCGCCACGCTTGGACGACAGCCCAAGTGGCACACCCACCAGCATCAGCACCAGGCAGGCAAAGGGGTAGGAGAATCGCTTGTTGAACTCGATGCGGTAGGCGCTGGCCATGGCAGGCGGCGCGGTGCGTGCGCGTCGCATCAGCTCGGGCAGGCTCAGGGCCAGCAAGGGAGTATCCAGGCGGCCCAGGTGCGTATCGTCCTGCCCCGCAGTCTGGATCGGCAGATCGGTGGAGGAGAAGGTGGAGATGTTGTACTGGTTGGGATCGCTGGCTGCCGTGCTGTGTTGCCCACCGTTGACGAAGTGCAGATGCAGCGACGGCGTATTGCTGCCTTCCTCGGCGCTGTGATTAACCACGATGGCCTCATCGGCCGTGGTGATGTTGGGGTTGCCCGGCTGCGTCAGATCCGCCAGAAACACGTGCCGCCACACCGCCGCGCCCGCAGCCGGACGAACATCCTGCACATACAGCACGTAGTTCTTGAAGTCCTCGTAGAAGACGCGCGGCTGCAGCTCAAACGAGGCCTGCGAATTCTTGAGCGAATCGCCCAGCCGCAACAGCGCCGCCGAGGAGGACGGCACCAGATACAGCGAGTTGACCAGCCCCAGGGCCAGCGCAACCGCCGACAGGATGGAGACGATGCCTACAAAGTCCAGCGCGCCCATGCCCGCCGCGCGCATAGCCGTAATCTCGCTGTCGGAGGCCAGACGGCTGAGCCCCAGCAGAATTCCCACCAGCACCGCCATGGGGATGGTGAGCGTCAGCGTGCTGGGCAGGGAGTAGAGAAAGATGCGGGCGACATCTGTCAGCGAGGCCGAGTCGCGCACCACCAGTTCCAGAATCCTGCCCAGGTCGCGCATGAACAGCACAAACGTAAACAGCGCGCCGCCAAGCATGGCGTGGGAGGTCACTTCCCGGAGGATGTAGCGGGTAAAGATGCGCATGCGGATCGAGCGTTCTGTGCCGGATTGCCCTCAACCAAGAGTGTAACGCGAGCTGCGGCGTCGTTTACGCCCGGACCAGGAACCGATAGCCGACGCCACGCACCGTAACCAGATGGACCGGGTTGGCCGGGTCCTCCTCGATATACCGCCGCAGCCGCACTATAAAGTTATCGATCACGCGAGTATCCGTGTCCTGGTGGACGTGCCAGACCTGCTCGAGAATCTGAGAGCGCGAGATCACCTGGCCCTCGCGCTCTGTGAAGTAGCGCAGCAGGTCGGCCTCCATCAGCGTCAGGTGGATCGTCTTCTCAGGCGTGACCAGCTCGAGGGCATCAAAGCGGATGGTGCGGTTGTCAAAGCTGTAGGCGGCTGCCGCCTCAGGTGCAGCTGGCTCTGGCGTTGCCGCGCTGGACTGCCAGGCGGTACGGCGCAGCAGCGACTTGATGCGCACCAGCAGGATGGAGAGCTCAAACGGCTTGGGCAGATAGTCGTCGGCACCGGCCTCAATGCCCTCCAGAATGTCTTCGGGGCGCGAGCGCGCCGTGAGCAACAGAATGGGGGTGTAGATCTGTGCGGCCCGCAGCGCACGCACAATGGAAAAGCCGTCCTGCCCCGGCAGCATGCAGTCCAGCACGATCGCGCTGATCGGCTCGGGCGGGTTCAGCAGATAGGCCAGCGCCTCGTCGCCATGGCTCTCGTGGTGCGTCGCGTAGCCCTCGGCCTGCAGGTTAAACAGCAGCCCCTGGGCAAGATGCTCCTCGTCTTCTACCAGCGCAATCAGCGGAGCTTGTGAGGACATGGCCGTGACGTTCTCCTCTGGCCCTATTGTATGTCGATCGCCAACGACGGCTCTGTCAGCTGGTGCGTGGTCCGGCGGCTTGCGGTGCCGTATTCAGCGGCAGCGTCAACGTAAAGGTGGAGCCGAATCCCAGTCCCGGGCTGGCGGCCGTGGCATCGCCACCGTGCTGGCGTGCGATATTGCGCACCAGGAACAGCCCCAGCCCGGTGCCCTTGATCTTGATCATGTCGCGGCCCGGGACGCGGTAGAAGCGCTTGAAGATCCGCTTCAACTGGTTGGGCTGCAGCCCCATTCCTGTATCGGTAATCCGAAGACTGATCCATGTATAGCGATGGATCGAGAGGTGGCAGCGCACATGCACGCCGTTGGGCGAGTACTTCACCGCATTGTCCAGCAGGTTCAGTACCGCCGTGCGCAGGTCCTCATGGATGCCGAGCGTGGTCAGCTTCACCTCGCCGGAGACGGGCTCCAGCACAATCGCCTCTGGCTGCAGGTGGCGGCGCTGCAGGGTAATGGCGATGCACTCGGCAACCAGCGCGGTCACGTCAATCACGGTGCGGTTCAGTTGGCGTTCGCGCTGGCCCAGCTCACCGGCCTTCAAGACCTGCTCGACGGTGGCCAGCAGCCGGTCAGAGTCGGCCAGCATGATGCTGTAAAACTTCTGTCGCTGCTCCTCTTCGATCGGCCTGCGTAGCAACGTCTCCAGGTAGAGACGGATCGACGCAATCGGCGTCTTCAGCTCGTGCGTCACCGCGTTCAGAAAGGAGTTCTGCCGCTCATTGCGGCGGATCTCGCGCACCAGAAAGATCGTATTCAGCACCACGCCCGCAATCAGAATGGAGAAGAGGATGACGCCCAGCACCGCAAAGGCAACGGTGCGCTCATTCAGAATGAGCCAGCCGACGTTCAACGCAATCGCCAGCCCGGTAAGAAAGACTCCCAGGGTGATGAAGATCGCAATCGTGCCACGTCGGCGCGTAATGTTCATAAGCCTGGCGGAAGTATACCGGCAGCGGCAGACAGGAAAAAGCCAGCACCCACTCTGGATGCTGGCTTTTCTGCTGATCTGAAGCGGCCGGTTAGTAGGAGCCGGCTGGCTTTGGATTGTCGCGGTCAAACTGGGCGATCTGAACCTTCTCGGCCAGGCCCACCTTGCTCAGCAGCCAGATGCAGTAGTAGTTGATGTCGAACTCATACCACTCCAGGCCGTGACGCGCGCTGACCGGGTGTGCGTGGTGGTTGTTGTGCCAGCCCTCGCCACCTGTCAACAGGGCGACCCACCAGTTGTTGCGGGAGTCGTCCTTGGTCTCAAACCGGCGCTTGCCCCACAGGTGAGTGGCAGAGTTCACCAGCCACGTGGCGTGCAGGCCAACCGTCACGCGTAGGAAGGTACCCCAAAGCAGCATGCCCAACGCGCCGACGACCGGATGCAGCGGCGAGAGCAGCGCGCCAATCACGATCTGCAGCAGGCCCGTCAGCACAACCGGCATATAGTGGTACTTGCTCAGGAAGACGTGCACGCGATCGCGGGTCAGGTCTGGCGCGTACCGTCCCAGCAGAGCCGTCTCTGAGTGCAGTGCGCGGCCAGAGAGAATCCAGCCGGCGTGTGCCCACCAGGTGCCGTCGTGCGGCGTGTGCGGGTCGCCTTCGTGGTCAGAGTACTGGTGATGCACGCGATGCGTAGCCACCCAGAAGATGGGCCCGCCCTCCAGCGCCATGCAACCGCAGAAGGTAACGAAGTACTCCACCCACTTGGGCGTGCGGTAGCCGCGATGCGTCAGCAGGCGATGGTATGCCACGCCGATACCCACATTGATGGCGAAGAAGTACATGATCGCGAAGGCCGCCAGATTCTTCCACGAAAAGAAGAACAGTGCCGCGATCGCGCCGACATGGAACAGGCCCATCGCGATGGAGGTGATCCAGTTGATCCGGCCCTCCTGGTAGGCGCGGCCCATGCGAAGATCCTGCTTGATCTTCTGCGTCAGTTCCACCACGGTGGAGGGTTGCTGCGCCAGGGAGGAGGTCTCGGCTGTCGTCTGCGGGGGAGGGGGAGTGAGTGTCGATGGCGTCATACGGTCCGTGTCGATATCCTTCTGCGATCCAGCTTCTACTGCACATCACGAAGCTATCAGGCCTGTTGCCACGCAGTTGTAAGACTTTTGTAATGCTCCCCGAAGGTGGCAGTTGATAGGGTGTCCTAGGAGGTGCTCTGGGATGCAGCGAAGAGGTCTGGTCGTCGGGGTCGTCGTATTCGGGCTAGGGATGTGGTCACAGGCAGGCGCACAGCGGATGGATCTGCCATCAAGCAAGCAACTGGTGGAGCCGGTTCCGGGCGCTCCGCAACGCATCAACAGCTTGCCGGTGACGATGGCCGTCTCGCCGGACAAGCGCTACGTCGTGACCGTGAACACGGGCTACGGTACCTACGAGTCCCGCTACATGGAGTCCCTCGCCGTGCTGGATACCCGGACCGGCCACGTCACCGATTTTCCTGACGATCGCACCCTGGTGCAGGCCAACCAGACGCTCTACTCCGGGCTGGCGTTCAGTGCCGATGGCACCCACCTGTACGCAACCATGGGCGCGCTGAAGGATCCTGACGGCAGCGCTGGCCAGGGGCTGGGAAATGGCATCGTCGTCTACCGCTTTACGGCAGGTGTGCTCGCTCCGGAGCGGCTGGTGCCGCTGCCCCTGGCACCGCTGGCTGCACCCCGCACGACCAACCTGATCGGCGGCACCCCAGGCAGCCGTGGTGTGCCGTTTCCTGCTGCGCTCGCCACGGTGCAACAGCAGGGGCGCGAGAAGCTGCTGGTGGCCGAGAACCTGGCCGACGACGCCGTGCTGCTGGATGTGGCGAGTGGCCATATCGACGCGCGGTTTGACCTCACCGAGCATGACGCCGTGCCCTCTGCCTATCCCATTGACGTCGCCGTCACGCACGATGGTCGCCGCGCGTTTGTCGCGCTCTGGAACGCGAGCGAGGTGGCCGAACTGGACCTGGCGGCAGGCAAGGTGCTGCGCCGGTTGCCGCTGCTGAAGCCACGTTCGCCCATGGCCCCGGGCTCGCACCCGTGCGCGCTTGCGCTCTCGGCCGATGAGCATACGCTCTATGTCGCGCTCAGCAACCGCGATGCCGTCGCTGCGGTACGCCTGCGTGACGGTGCCTTTGCCCTGCAGGGCTACCTGGACACGCGGCTGCCTGGACAGAGCTACTTTGGCGCCGAGCCGCAGGCGCTTGCCGTGGCACCAGACGGTACACGGCTGTACGTCGCGAACGGCGCTACCGACTCGATTGCCGTCTTCGACCCTCGGCAGCTGACCCGAAAGGCCACGGCCCGGGGCATGGTGGAGCCGCTGGGGTTTGTGCCTACCGAGTGGTTCCCCACCGCGCTGGCGCTCGTGTCGCAGCCCAGCGGCTCGCGGCTCTACATTGCTACGGCTAAGGGACGCGGCACTGGACCGAATAACTTCGCCGGTCGTACTACCGCAGAGACCCGCAACGTGGAGAACCTGACCCGCAGCTTCACCTACATCGCCACACTGCTGCACGGCTCGCTGGCCGCCGTGGAGACCAGCCAGATTGACGCTGCGCTGCCGCACTGGACCAGCGAGGTGGTCGACTCCAACCGGATGAAGGCCGCAGCAGAGACGCTTCCGTTTGCCAGCGGCCACAATCCCATCCGTCACGTCATCTACATCATCAAGGAGAACCGGACTTACGACCAGATCCTCGGCGACCTGACCCAGAACGGCAAGCCGGTAGGCAACGGTGACCCGGCGATGAACATGTACGGCGCAGCCATCACGCCCAATCTGCACAAGCTGGCGCTGCAGTTTGGTGTGCTGGATAACTTCTATGACTCCGGCGAGGTCTCGGGAGACGGGCACGTATGGTCGAACGCGGCGATCGGCACCGACTACCTGGAGCGTGTCTGGCAGGAAGACTATCGCAGCGGCGCACGCACCTACGACTACGAGGGTGTGGTCGCGGAGGGCTACCCGATCGAGCAGCACATCCCGGATGTCTCCGAGCCGGCCAGCGGCTACCTGTGGGGCAACCTGACCCGTCACGGCAAGTCGCTCTTTCACTTCGGCGAGTACATCTCTTCTACCTTCTGCGATGTCAAAAAGAGTGGCAGCTCCCAGGAGGGTCCACTGCTGGAGGGGCTGCACTGCCCACGCCCTTCGGTCAAGCCCGGCGAGCGCTTCCCCCAGGAGTGGGGTGGCGAGGTCAGCCGCTACGAGTGGAATGTGCCGCTGCTGGCAAAGAACGTCGCCACCAAGCCAGAGTTGCAGGGCCACTTTGCGCCGGATTATCCGGACTTCAACGTGCGGCTGCCGGATCAGATCCGCGTCAACGTCTTTGAGCGCTACCTGAAGGGCTGGGTTGCCGACCGCACCGCTGGCCACGACACCATGCCCTCGTTTGTCATGCTGCGGCTGGGCGACGACCATACGGCAGGCACCGGCCTGGGCTCGCCGACACCCAGGTCCAGCATTGCGGATAATGACTTGGCCGTAGGCCGCGCCGTTGAGGCCATCTCGCACTCGCCCTACTGGGACGACACGGCGTTCTTCATCCTCGAAGACGACGCGCAGAATGGTGGCGACCACGTGGACGCGCACCGCAGCATCGCCTTCGTCATCAGCAAGTACGCACCACGCGCTGCCGGCGGCGGTGCCTTCGTCGATAGCCGCTTCTACTCCACCGTCTCTATGGTTCGAACCATGGAGACCGTGCTGGGCCTGCCGCCGATGAACAATAACGATGCCTTCAGTTCCATGATGGGATCGTTATTCAGCGGACCGGGCGATCAGGCCCCCTATGTAGCCGACACTACGAATCGCGACAATGGCCTGATCTACCGCGCCAATCGCCCGGATGCCGTGGGCCAGAAGGCCTCCAGTCGTATGGACTTTGTGCACCCGGATCACGCTGACCCGGCAAAGCTTAACGTTATCCTTTGGAAAGACGCCATGGGCGATAAGCCCGTGCCGCCGATGCTGACCGAGCTCCACCGGAAGAGCAGGAAGGATGACGATGACGACTAGCAAGCCAGGGCCTCTGGCACCGTTCCGGCTTACCCCCTGGTTCAGTGAGCGTGTCTGGGGACGCATGGATCTGCGCCCCTGGTACGCCGAGACCGGCACCACCGCTGCCGTGGGTGAGGCCTGGCTGACGGGCGCGCAGTGCCTGGTAGAGACCGGCGAACTGGCAGGACGGCAGCTGGGTCTGGTGGCCGAGGAATTTGCCGCGGAGTTGCTGGGGCCGGACGGCGGCGAAGAGTTTCCTCTGCTGGTCAAGCTGCTGTTCCCGAACGACAAGCTCTCCGTGCAGGTGCATCCGGACGACCCCCAGGCGCAGGCCATGGGCCAGCCCCGCGGCAAGACAGAGTGCTGGTATGTTCTGGAGGCAGAGCCCGGAGCAACTGTGGCCCTCGGGCTGAAGGCAGGCGTTACACTGCCGATGGTAGAGGCCGCCATCGCCGATGGCACGCTGGAGGCGCAGCTCAACCACGTTCCGGTGGCCAAGGGTGACATGATCTTTGTGGATGCCGGAACCGTACATGCGATTGGGCCGGGCGTGGTTCTGCTGGAGACGCAGCAGACCAGCGACACGACCTTCCGTATGTATGACTACGGTCGTCCGCGCGAACTGCACGTGGCACAGGGCCTGGCCGTCACCAAACTGACGACGCGTGCGGGCAAGGTGGCACCACAGCCGATGGATGGCTTTACCCGCCTGATCGACGAGCAGTACTTCACCGTGGATCGCTTTGAACTCGCTGCGCTGGATGAGATCGAGCTGCTGACCGCGACGGCGGGCTGCCTCGTGGGCCTCTCCGGCACAGTGAATGTGATTACGCCGGATGAAGAGGTGGAGCTGACGGCAGGCCAGGCCGTAGTTCTGCCGGTGAGCTGTGGCCAGGTGATTCTTGAGGCCGAGTCTGACGCGGTGCTGCTGCACTGCAGCATGCCTGCATGAGCAGGCCGCAGGGCTAACGCAGGTACACTCCCAGCTCGCTTGCGGCGTTGCGGAGCGGCGTCAGAAAGCGTGTCTGCATCTCGATCACCGAGAGCCGTGGCGCGTTGCCGCTCAGGTTGATGGTGGCCACGACGCGACCGCTGGGCGAGTACACCGGCACGGCCAGCGAACGCAGACCTACCTCCAGCTCCTGATCCACCAGGGCATAGCCGTTGCGGCGCACATTACGCAGGATCAGCCGCAGCTTCTCCACCGAGTTCACGGTGCGCGTCGTGTGTGGCGTGAGCGTCACCCGCGCCAGGTACTGCTCCAGCTGCTCGGGTGGCAGGTAGGCCAGCAGGATGCGGCCCATGCTGGTGCAGTAGGCAGGCAGCCGCGAGCCGATGTGCAGGTCCACGGCCATCACGCGGTTGACGGTGGTGCGCGCGACGTACACAATCTCATCGCCATCCAGGGTCGCAACGGAGAAGGACTCGCGGTGCGCGGCAGACATGCGTTCCAGAATCGGCTGTGCCGCCGTGGAGAGCGTGTTGGAGGCCGTGTAGGTGTGCGAGAGCGTCAACATGCGCGGCCGCAGGGAGTAACGCGAGCCATCCTCGGCCCCGGCAAACCCGAGCTTGGTGAGCGTATACAGGCAGCGCCGCACCGCAGCACGCGATAGCCCGGTGCGGATGCTCAGCTGCGAGATCGTCATCTGCGGCGATTGCTGGGTAAAGGCCTGGATCACGATCAGGCCGCGAGCCAGCGAGGTCATGAAGTTGGGATCGCCGGCGTAGACGTCCAGGGCAGCGGCGGGCGAGGTCTTGGTCGCGCCCGGGGCAGATGCGGTAGGCGCGTTAGCCGGAGACGTGATGGCCTCGGCAGCAGGACGGCGTGTGGAGACGCTCATGAGCAAAACCCTCGTGAGGCTCGGCCGGAGGCACGCGTACAGGGCTGTGCGATAGCCGAACTATGACAACGGTAAACGCACCTGGCCGGAGTTGGCAAGCCGCACCGGCCAGCGGGTTTGATTCGGTGAACTGTGGAATTCCCCTGAGTGCCGTACTTCGCGGTCTACACTAGGGGGCGAGGCCGTCGGCAACCCACCCGCATGCGGGCATCCCCAACCGGCGTTCCTAAGGAGCTGAGACACAATGCAGAGCGAAGCAAGCAGCACCGGGCTGACCAGTCGCACGGCGTGGAAGGCACTTCGGCAGCACTCCGCTGCCATCGGCGGTAAGCACCTGCGGGAGTTCTTCGCGGAGGACCCAGGCCGCGGTGAGCGCTACACGCTGGAGCGGGAAGGCATCTTTCTCGACTACTCGAAGAATCGGATCGACGACCAGACCCTGCGGCTGTTGCTGCAACTGGCCGACGAGACCGGCCTGCGCGCCAGGATCGACGCCATGTTTCGCGGCGACAAGATCAACCTGACCGAGAACCGTGCCGTGCTGCACGTCGCGCTGCGCGCACCCAAAGGGCAGCAGATTCTGGTGGATGGCGAGGACGTGGTGCCGGCCGTGCACGCCGTGCTGGACAAGATGGAGGGCTTCGCGCGCAAGGTGCGCAGCGGCCTGTGGAAGGGATTCACCGGCAAGCGTATCCGCAACGTGGTGAACATCGGCATCGGCGGCTCTGACCTGGGGCCGGTGATGGCCTACGAAGCGCTGAAGCACTACAGCCAGCGCGACCTGAACTTCCGCTTCGTCTCCAACGTCGACAGCACCGACTTCGCCGAGGCCGTGCAGGATCTGGATGCAGACGAGACGCTCTTCCTGGTTGCCTCCAAGACCTTTACCACGCTGGAGACAATGACCAACGCCCACACGGCTCGCGCCTGGGCGCTGGCCCAGCTCGGCGGCGATGAGAGGGCGATCGCCAGGCACTTTGTGGCCATCTCGACCAATGCGAAAGAGGTCGCAAGCTTCGGCATCGACACCGAGAACATGTTTGGCTTCTGGGATTGGGTCGGCGGCCGGTACTCCATGGACTCCGCAATTGGTCTGTCGACGATGATCGCGATCGGGCCGGAGAACTTCCGCGCGCTGCTCGCGGGCTTCCACGCCATGGACGAGCACTTCCGCACGGCACCGTTTGCGGAGAATCTGCCCGTGCTGCTCGGCCTGCTCTCCGTCTGGTATGCGGAGTTCTTTGATGCGCAGACCGTGGCGATTCTGCCGTATGAGCAGTACCTGAAGCGTTTTCCGGCGTACCTGCAGCAGCTCACCATGGAGAGCAACGGCAAGCACGTGACCCTGGATGGCACGACGGTGGACTACCAGACCGGTCCGATCTACTGGGGCGAGCCCGGCACCAACGGCCAGCACTCCTTCTACCAGCTCATTCACCAGGGCACACGGCTCATTCCGTGCGACTTCATCGGCTTCTACAAGACGCTCAACCCCATTGGCCGGCATCATGACATGCTGATGGCGAACGTATTTGCCCAGGCCGAGGCCCTGGCCTTTGGCAAGACCGCGGAGCAGGTGCGCGCCGAGGGCACGGCAGAGTGGCTGGTGCCGCACCGCGTCTTTGAGGGCAACCGGCCTTCGAACGTCATCCTTGCCGAAGCCATCTCGCCGCAGGTGCTGGGCAAGCTGGTGGCGCTGTACGAGCACACGGTCTTCACCCAGGGTGCCATCTGGAACATCGACTCCTTCGATCAGTGGGGCGTGGAGCTGGGCAAGGTGCTGGCAACCCGGATTCTCGGCGAACTGGAGAGCGCGTCGGCACCTGCGGCCTCGCACGACAGCTCGACCAACAGTCTGATCGCCCGCTATCGGAGTCATAAGTAGTATCGGCCGCCAGGAGCCAAAGCCCACTCATGCCTGCCCTTCAGGAGCTGGCGTGGGTGGGCTGTTTTACTGCGGCGAGGGCGCGTTCAGCGCGTCCAGTGCCTCCAACACGGCGGCAGGCTCTGGTCGCACGCGAAAGTCCGCATGCGCCTCGGCGAAGGCGATCGTGCCATCCTGCGCCAGCACATAGGTGGCGGGCAGGGGCAACCGCCAGCTGGCCTCGGTGGCGTTGTGGTAGCTGAGGCCGGCGTTGTTGAACGGGATGTTGATCAGGATCGACTGGTAGTAGCGGCGCTGCTCCGGCGCAACCGTGTAGGTTAGCCCGAACTGCGCGGCCAGCTCCGCGCCCGGGTCGGCCAGCAGCGGGAAGGGCAGTGCGTGCTGCTGCACCATGAAGTCGCTCTGGCGCGGCGTCTGGGGCGAGATGGCCACGAACAGCGCGCCGCGCCGACGCAGCTCCGGTTGCAGCTCGCGCCACGCCTCCAGCTCGGTGACGCAGTAGGGGCACCAGCGCCCGCGGAAGAACTTCACCACCAGCGGTCCCAGCGCCAGCAAATCCGCAGAGCGCACGATGCGGCCGGTCGCGGCGTCCACCAGCGAAAACTGCGGTGCCGCCTGGCCCACGCGGAGCGTGCGGTCTTCGATGCCGCTGCGGAAGAGGTCTTCAACCGCTTGCTCCGAGATGGCCAGGCGCTCGGCCTGCACGAGCTTGCGGGTGTTGGCGGTGATGGCGTCGAGTTGGTCCTGCAGCGGCATGTCTCTATTCTCGCAGAGGTACAGATTGATGCCGCTGCACCGTCTGCCTAGGTCGTGGTGAGCTTCAAGGTGATGCCGATGTTGGCGGTTGAGGGCGGTGTGGCAGGCAGATCGACACGCAGCGCATCGGCCTGCTGGCGGAAGCGCAGGTTCTCGTCGTGGCCCAGCATCTGCACCCGTGTCACGCGTGGGGGCCGCTGCGCACTGCCGGTGCCAAACGCGTTGATGACGGCGGCACCCTGCGGCCAGCCCTGCACAAACGCATAGACGGTCGAGCCCTTGGTGGTAAAGCGGATGTCGCTGGCCGTCAGATCCGGCTTCTTGCCCTCGTTCGGGTCGAACTCCTTGCCGTTCTTTGGGATCACCACTTTGGTTGAGGGGCCCTCGCCATAGATCTTCCAGGGCCGCGTGGCGTAGATTCCCTCGCTGTTTCCCTGCATCCAGGCCGTAATGCCGTCCAGGGTCACACGCTCGTCCGCATCCAGTTCGCCGGAGTTTGGCAGGGGGAAGTTCAACAGCAGGTTGCCGTTCTTGCTCACAATGTCGACCAGCAGGTCGATCACCTTCTTGGGTGTCTTGTACTTGATGCCGCGCTTGTAGTGCCACTCACCGATGCAGGTGTCCGTCTGCCAGGGCGTGGCGGAGATGTCGTCCAGCACGCCGCGCTCGCGGTCCAGGGCGCAGGTGCCGGTGGCGCAGTCGGTTGCCGTCTTGCTCTGGTAGATCGCCTCGACGCGGCCGTTGTGCCGCTGGGCAGACAGGTTGTACAGGTTGGCCACCAGCGAGAGGCCGTACTCATCAAACGGAATGCCACCATCGGTGTAGAGCAGGTCCGGCTGGTGCTGGTCGACGAGGTCCTTGATGCGGCGGAAGTACTGGAGCTTCCAGCGCGTAGGCGCGTTGCGACTCATGGCCTCCGTGGTGCTGGCAAAGTCTGCTGGCAGGCCGGTGTAGTCGTGGTACAGGTCCGCATAGGCTGCCAGCGTACCGTCGTAGGGCACACCGGCCAGGGGGCCGGTCTTGTCGGAGAGGTGCGAGGGAGCCAGCCAGCAGAAGGAGTTGGACAGGTGCTCACTTACGCCAAAACGCAGCCCGCGCTTGCGAGCCGCCGTCTTCCACATGCCGACGATGTCGCGCTGCGGGCCGGTCGCTACGGCGTTCCAGCGTGGCTGGTACTTCGAGTTCCACATGTCGAAGTTGTCGTGGTGCACGCCCATGGAGAAGAAGTACTTGGCGCCGGCCTTGACGTACAGATCCATCAAGTGGTCGGGGTCCCACCGTGCGGCCTTGAACTGCGGGATCAGGTCCTTGTAGCCAACCTTGGACGGGTGTCCGTAGGTCTTCACGTGGTACTCGTACTGCTTCGTGCCCTGGATGTACATGGTGCGCGCGTACCAATCACCAAACTCCACGCCAGACTGCGGGCCCCAGTGCGACCAGATGCCGAACTTCGCGTCTGCAAACCACTGCGGCACTCGATAGGCGTTCAGCGAGGTGCGTGTGCCCGCATAGGGGCCAGCGGCGATGGGCAGCTGCTCAGCGGCAAACAGGCGGCGGTTGGCAAGGGTGGGGGCGGCGGCAGCGAGCAGGGCAAGGGCCTGGCGGCGGGAGAAGCGCATGGGAAAAGGTTTCCTTTCGGACTGGACACCCATACTAGCCTGCCGCAGGCATCCTCTGTCAAAGCCTCCAGCACCACCGGTGGCTAACGAAGCTGCAGACTGCGGGATGTCGAGGCTAGTTGGAGCCGATGGCCTGCGCCTGCGGCAGCAGCGGCACGGCAGACTCGCCCGCCGTGTTGTGCAGCCAGTAGTGGAAGCCATCCACAATCGCGGCCAGCGCGGCCTGGTTCAGGTCGCTGCTCACGCCGGCGGTGGTCCACGGGTCATGCCCCTCGGCGTAGAAGCTCACCGTCACGCGCACATGCGCGGCAGTGTCGTGCGCGGTCACGTCGATCGCGCGCACGGAGAAGGTGTCCAGCCGCATCCGCGTCATGGAGGGGTAGTAGTGCTCCAGCGCGTGTCGCATCGCGCGCGACAGCGCATCCACCGGGCCGGCACCCTCGGCCGAGGTCTGCGTCACCAGGTCCTCGCCAATGGAGATCGCCATGTGGGCCTGCACAAAGCGGCTGCCCGAGGCGTCCGAGTCATCGATCACCTTCCAGCCCTTCACGCTGAAGCGATTCTCCAGAGTGCCAAGCACGCGCATGCAGGCCAGCCGGAACGAGACCTCGCTGGCCGTAAAGCCGCCGCCATCCACCATCGCCTGGTTGGCATCCAGCAGCGCCTGGGCCTGGGCGCTGCTGAGCGGCACGCCCTGCGCCTGCGCCAGCAGCATGATGTTGGCGCGGCCAGACTGCGCATTCACACCGATCACCGCCGCTGCCCCGGCCTCGGCAGGGTCGCACCACAGGTAGGCTCCGGGATCTTTGCGTTCGCTGCTGCCGTGCATGCCTGCCCAGGTTCCAAAGGCTCCTGGGCCCACAATCGGCGCGCCGTGCGGCACCTCCAGCGCAAAGGCCGCGTAGGCCGAGTGCGCGAGGCTGGTGAGACCGGCCAGCGACTCTGCCGGGACAAACGTCGCCTCACCGCGCAGTTGCATTCCGCCGACGAGCGTGGTCAGGTTCACGTTGCCACAACGCTCGCCCGTGCCCAGCAGCGTACCCTGAATCTGCCGCGCGCCCGCCAGCACCGCCGCCCGGCTATTGGCCACGCCCAGTCCGCGGTCTGTATGACCATGGAAGCCGAAGGCAACGTCAGGGAAGGCCGTGCGCAGCGAGGCAAAGGTCTCGGTTACCTCCTCTGGAGAGGCTCCGCCCGTGGTGTCGCACAGCACGACGCGGCTCACCTGCTGCTGCTGGCATAGGTCAATCAACTCGTGGAAGTGCTGGCGGCTGCGCAGCAGGTACTCTGGATCGCCGGTGCGGCCATGCTGGATGCGGCCACAGGCGGCGTCCAGGGCGTGCTCCAGATCCACAATCACTTCCAGGCCGTGGTCCTGCAGGTACTGGAGTGTCTCCCGCACCATACTCAGGTTCTCTTCGGCCGTCGTCTCCAGCGAGTTGGTGACATCCAGCAGGCGTGACTTCACCACCACGACCGCCGCCGGAATCCGCTCACGGTGCGCCAGCATGACGCGCAGGTCTGGCCACTGGTCTACGCGCAGGCCGCGTCCGCGGGTGCGACCAAACAGTGCCAGCCGCAGGTCGCCGGTGTAGGTGTGGCGCAGCGCGGCGGCCAGTTCTTCCACAAACTGGTTGGCACCGGCAAAGCCAATCTCCGCGTAGCGCACACCGAACCCCGCCATCCGCTGTAACAGACTGACGGCGTTGGGGATGGAGATCTCGAGGTTCGGCTGTTGCAGGCCGTCACGAAGGCTGGTGTCGAAGAGTTCGACCTGGGGCACAGTGCTCATGCTGAGTTCAATCCTGAGCCGGGTGCGGATCGCGTGCTCGAGGGACGCCCCTGCCGCCTGCGGGCTGAGACGTGACACACGAGCGCCGCCGCGCCAGTGGCTAACCCTACTATCGTACCCCTGACGGTGCCGATTGGCAGAGCCTTTTCTGCGCGATGCCGCAAACCGCCCGGGTCAGGCTGGCTACAGCGCGCCCGCGGCCTGCGTCGCACGGGACGCGGCAGCCTCATGGCACAACGGGGCGGCCTTGGTCGCAGCCACCGGCACCGCAGCCGGTGTGGCCAGCGGTTCGGCCAACGGTTCGACCAACTGGGCCTTGGGCGGTGCGGGCAGCTTTGCCAGGATGCCGAGCATGCGGGCCAGCGCCTGTTCGCGTGCTGTCTTATTGCCTGGCACCGTGTTGTTCGGGTCCTCCCCGGCACGCATAAAGCCGTGGCCCGCGCCGTCGTAGGTCACCGGCTCAAAGAACTTGCCGGCAGCCTTCATGGCAGCGATCGCGCCCGGCACCGTGGCACCGATGCGTGCATCGTTGCCCGCGTAAAACCCATAGACCGGCGCGGTGATGGCTGCCATCGCAGCGTCTGGCGGCGGCGGGCCGTAGAAGACAAACGCCGCCGAGAGGTCGTGCCGGTGCGTGGCAAACAGAAAGCTCTTGCCGCCGCCCCAGCAGAAGCCCGCCACCACCAGCTTGCCGTTGGCCGCCGGAATGGTGTGGGCGTAGTCCGCTGCGGCATCCAGGTCGGCGTTCACCTGGGCGGGGTCCAGGCCAGAGACCGCCTTCATCGTGTCCTCCTGCGAGGCGAAGGCGCTGGAGCCGCCATGGTTGGGCCCGGCACCGCTCAGCAGGTCTGGCGCCACCACAATGTAGCCCTTCGCAGCCAGTTCGTCGGCCATCTCACGCGCCCAGTCCGACAGGCCGAAGATCTCGTGAATCATCACGATCACCGGGGCCTTGCCGGAGACCTCAGGGTAGGCCACGTAGGCCTGCACGTCGCGGCCATCATGGTGGAGCGTCACCCACTCACGATGACGTGGCGAGGCCTCCAGCCGGGCCTTGGCCCAGTCCTGGGCGGGGGCGGTGGCAGGCAGAACGGACAAGGCTGCAAACAGAGCGGGGAAGATAAGGAGTCGGCGCATGGCCGGAAGTGTATGCCGCCCGGTGGGATAAGGGCAAGGGAATAGCTGAATGGTATGCGTTGCCTTAGCCAGCCTTACTTAGGTGGCGCGAGCTGTGCCCGGAAAGATGGCATACTTGTGTTGTCTCGGGAGGATGCGCCATGGGTGGGATACAGTTCTTGACGGATGAGAAGGGGCAGAAGACCGCTGCGGTGATCGACCTGAAGGTGCATAAGGCGCTTTGGGAAGATATTGCCGACGTCCTGGTGTCGCAGTCCCGAAAGCATGAGCGTGGGCTTTCGCTGGAGAAGGCGAAGGCAGGGTTGATCGCGCGTGGCAAGCTGCGTGGCTAAGTATTCGGTGGAACTGAAGGCGAGCGCCTATAAGGAACTAGAACGGCTGCCGGCAAAGTTGGTGGAGCGGATCTTCCCAAAGCTGGAGGCGCTTGGCGAAGAGCCGCGACCGGCAGGGTGTAAGAAGCTCAAGGGCGGGCAGCGGGAGTGGCGAATTCGGATCGGGGACTATCGGGTCGTTTATGTCGTCGATGATGCGAAGCTGCGGGTGAGCGTGACGAGGATTCGGCATCGCAGCGAGGTGTACGAAGCGTGAGGCCGCGATCGCCCTTCAGGTGAGAATCGCGATATTGGGCACCCGCTTTCGTGGCTTTAAATGAGCGGGGGAGCACACGCCACCCCGACTCTACCGCCCGAACTTCTGCCGTCCCTGCATCTGGCTCATCAGCCGTTGCTGGGCTTTGATGCCGCCCCCGCCGCCGATGGTCTTGAACATCTTGCGCATCTGGGCGTACTGGCGCAGCAGGTTGTTTACCTCCTGCACGCTGGTGCCGGAGCCCGATGCGATGCGCTTGCGACGGCTGCCGTTGATGATCTCGTGGTCCTGACGCTCGCGCGCCGTCATGGAGTTGATGATCGACTCCACGCGCGTAAACTGCTTCTCGTCCACGCTCTCCGCAGCCTTGGCCATACCGGCAAACGGGCCAACCGAGGGAAGCATCTTCAGAATCGACTGCATGGAGCCCATGCGCTTGATCTGGCGGAGCTGCTCGCGGAAGTCCTCCAGCGTAAAGCCGTCGCCGGAGAGGGCCTTGCGGGCAAACTGCTCGGCCTTGCCCTTGTCCAGCTTCTCTTCGGCACGCTCCAGCAGCGTAGCAATGTCGCCCATGCCCATGATGCGCGAGACGATGCGGTCCGGGTGGAAGGGCTCAAAGGCGTCGGGCTTCTCGCCCGTGCCCAGGAACTTGATGGGCGCGCCCGTGATGTGGCGGATGGAGAGCGCCGCGCCGCCGCGGGCGTCGCCATCCATCTTGGTCAGCACAGAGCCGGTGATGCTGAGCAGGTCGTTGAAGGCCTTGGCGGAGTTCACGGCGTCCTGGCCGGTCATGGCGTCGGCCACAAACAGGATCTCCGACGGATTGAGCTGTTTCTTCAGCTCGGCCATCTCGGCCATCAGCGCGTTGTCGATCTGGTTGCGGCCGGCGGTATCCACAATCAGGATGTCGCAGCCGTAGTTGGCTGCCTCGCGCTTCGCCTCACGGGCCAGGCGTAGCACGGCATCGCTGCCCGGCGCAGCCTCGGTAACGGCACCCTCGTAGATCTGGGTATTGGTGGAGCGCGCCACAATGGCGAGCTGCTCGCGCGCCGCCGGACGGTAGACGTCGACCGACACCAGCATGGGGCGATGCCCGCCCTTCTTCAGCCACTGGGCCAGCTTGCCGCTGGTGGTCGTCTTGCCGGAGCCCTGCAGCCCGGCCATCAGAATGACCGATGGCGGCTGCGATGCCGTCTTGAAGCGTGCCGTGTCCTTGCCCAGCAGCGTCACCAGTTCGTCGTGGACGATCTTGACGATCTGTTCCGAGGGCGAGAGCGCCGTGGTGACCTGGGTGCCCAGCGCGCGGGTGCGGATGTGCTCGATCAGGTCATTGACGACGTTCAGGTTCACGTCGGACTCGAGCAGCGCGAGACGAATCTCGCGGATTGCCTCGGAGATGTTCTCTTCGGTCAGGGTGCCCTGGCCGCGCAGGTTCTTAAAGGATCGCTGGAGCTTTTCGGAAAGGTTCTCAAACATGACTGCACTTAGTTTAGCAGTCGCGCTGTGCAACCCTGACCACCGGAGCCGGGGCCCGCGCCAAGTGGCTAACCGGGTGCTGACCAGACGGATACTGTGGTGCGGATGCCACCACCGTCCGGTCCGCAGGACGCCGATAATGAGTGGTCTATGAAGGTCGTTGGCACGGATGCCGGGCAGGCCACCAGCAGCAACCGGCTGGTGCGGGAGTATGTGGGCTATCTGCGCGTGGAAAAAGGCATGCGCCCGGCCACCTGCGAGGCCTATCGTACTGATCTGGAGCAGTTCGCCGAGCATCTGGAGAAGCGCAACGGCGTGCTGGGCAAGGCTACGCAGCAGGACGTTCGCGCCCTGATGGAGGAGCTGCGCAGCAACCGGGTGGAGTCGCGCTCCATCGCACGTAAGCTGAGCTGCCTGCGCGGGTTCTACCGCTGGCTGCTGCTGGATAAGCGCATCGCCCATGATCCTACGGTGAACGTGGAGACCCCGGCCAGCTGGAAGATACTGCCCAAAAGCCTGGCCGTGGAAGAGGTATCGGGCATGCTGGAGCGCACCGGAGCGGCGGCCCACGCGGCCGACGCCGACGGGCTGGCGCTGCGTGACCACGCCATTCTGGAGCTGCTCTACGGCGGTGGGCTGCGTGTCGGCGAGATCGTGGCGCTGCGGCAGGAAGACGTGCAACTGGATCTGGCACGTGCCCAGGTGCGCGGTAAGGGCGACAAGGAACGCATCGTGCCGCTGGGCCGAAGCGCCGTCGAAGCCCTGGAGCAGTATCTGCAGCGGGGCCGTCCGGAGCTGGTGCGCGGCGGGCTGGTGCGGGAGCTCTTCCTGAGCGTGCGCGGTCGTCCGCTCACCCGCCAGTGGGTGTGGGAGATGGTGCGCTCCGCAGGGGCCTATGGCAGCAAGGTGAGCCCGCACAAGCTGCGCCATAGTTGCGCCACCCACATGGTGGAGCGAGGTGCGGACCTGCGCACGGTGCAGACGCTGCTGGGCCACGCCGACATCGCCACCACGCAGGTGTACACGCACGTGGCGCTAGGACATCTGAAGCAGGTTCACCGCCTGCATCATCCGCGCGGCAGAAAGCGGGTGGCAGGATGAGCGCTCGCGAGACCGCTGCGGACAATCGCATCCAGGCCTGTGCGGAGCGCTTCCTCGCCATGCTCATCAACGAGCGTGGGGCCAGCCAGCACACCGTGCGGGCCTACGCTCGCGAGGTGCGCAGCTTTGCGCTCTACCTGGAGGAAGTGCTGGGCCGCGAGGCCGCAATCGCCTCCGTGGAGCACCTGCACATCCGTGCCTACCTGGGGGTGCTGTATGAGCGCGGCTTGACCAAGGCCAGCGCTGCGCGTGCCCTGGCGGCTATCCGGAGCTGGTTCAAGTGGCTTGCCCGCGAGGGGGCCGTCGTGCAGAATCCGGCAGCGCTGGTCAGCACGCCCAAGCTGCCCAAACATCTGCCGCGTGTGCCCAGCATGGAAGAGGTCAATCGTGTGCTGGACTCGCTGGAGGCGGGCCGCAAGCAGCAGGAGGATGCTGCTGCCTGGCCGGAGCGCGACCGCGTCATCTTCGAGCTGCTCTACGGCTGCGGCATTCGTAACTCCGAGCTCGTCGGGTTGGATATGCCGCACGTGCAGTGGAAGAACGAGGCGATTCTGGTGCGCGGCAAGGGCCGCAAGGAGCGACTGGTTCCACTGGGTGACGAGGCCGCATTGGCCTTGCGCGAGTACCTGCCCCAGCGCGAGGCCAAGCTGCAGGCCGCAGGCAAAGGCAAGCTGGTCCTCGACGGCCCGCTGCTCACCAACCTGCGCATGCGCGGTGACTGCCGCCTGACCACGCGCAGCGTCGGGCGCATCGTCAAAGCCATCGCGCTCAGTCGAGGACTGGCCGCAGACGTGCACCCGCACACGCTGCGCCACGCCTTTGGCACGCACATGCTGGAGGAGGGCGCCGACCTGCGCGCCATCCAGGAGATGCTGGGCCACGAGCGCCTCTCCACGACGCAGCGCTATACCCAGCTCACCGTTGGCCAGGTGCAGCGCGTCTATGACGAGACGCACCCAAGAGCGAAGTAGCAGGCCGGTTCCTTCGCGCTACGCCAGCCCGTTCCGCGCGATCACTTCCTTGTAGAACTTGGCACTGAACTTCGGCGTGCGCTTCTGCGTCGCAAAGTCCACGTAGTGGATGCCGAAGCGCTTGCTGTAGCCATCGGCCCACTCGTAGTTATCCAGCAGGCTCCACAGGAAGTAACCCTTCAGGGGTACGCCCTCAGAGACTACTCGATGCAACTGCGTCAGATAGTTGCGCAGGAACATCACCCGGTCCGTGTCGTACACCTCTCCCTCTGGCGTCAGCACGTCCGTAGACGAGGTGCCGTTCTCCGTGATGAAGATCTCCTTCACGTTCCAGAGCTTGGTGGCCAGCTTCGGAGACCAGTAGATGCCCTCCGGGCCCATCTGCAGCCACGGGCTGTACATGTGCGGGTAGCTCTGCGGGTTGGTGATGATCTCGTATCCCTTGGCGCTGTGGCTGGCCCGCGCAAACACCGGGTTGTAGACGTTCAGCCCGATAAAGTCCAGCGGAGTGCCGATCGTCCGCATCTCCTCGGCCGTGTACTTGGGCGCATCGGCCCCGAGGCTCTCCAGATACAGATCGGTGTAGCGGCCCTCCATCACCACGGTCAGGTAGCTTGCGTTCTCTTCGCGGTAGGCACGTGTGGCGGCTTCAATGTGCTCCGGCGTCTCGATCACCGGCACGGTGGGGATGGCGTTCTCTGCCAGGCCAACTTTAGTACCCGGCTTGGCTGCCGCGCGGATCGCCTTCACGGCCAGTCCATGGGCCAGCACGGCGTGGTGGTTCACCTGTGCCACACCGGCACGAGAGAGCTTGAGTCCGGGCGCATGCACGCCGTCCTTGTAGCCCAGCTCCACAAAGCTGCGCAGCTCGTTGGTGGTCATGAAGTGCTGAATGCGGTCGCAGAGCCGTCCGGCGACGTATCCGGCGTAGTCGGCAAAGGCCTGCGCGGTGTCCCGGTTCTCCCAGCCGCCCTGGTCCTGCAGCGTCTGGGGCAGGTCCCAGTGGTACAGCGTGCAATAGGGCTGGATGCCTGCGGCCAGCAGCGTATCCAGCATGCGGCTATAGAAGTCCAGGCCCTTGGGGTTGGGCGCGCCGGTGCCCGTGGGGAAGACCCGCGACCAGGCGATGGAAAACCGGTAGGTCTTCAGGCCCAGGCCCTTCATGATCTGGATGTCCTCGGCGTAGCGGTGGTAGTGGTCGTCGGCCACGTCGCCGGTGTCGCCCAGGTAGGTCTTGCCGGGCGTGTGCGAGAAGGTGTCCCACACGGAGGGGCCGCGGCCATCCTCGTTCACCGCACCCTCCACCTGGTAGGAGGCCGTCGCCGAGCCCCACAGAAAGCCGGGCGGAAAGCGGCGGCTGGCCGGTAGCGCGGGTTGCGGCACGGCGTCTTTTGCAGCGGCGGCCAGCGCGGGCAGGGAGAGTGAGGAGGCGGCGGTGGCACCAAAGAGTTGGGCAAATGTGCGGCGAGTGAAGTTGGTCACGGAGGAGTCCTCGTAGCAGAGAGCTGGCCCGCGCGAAGCATCCGGGCAGGCGGGAGAAGTATACCTGCGCGAAGGGGAAGATCGCCTGCCGCCGCTGCCTAGTACCGCGGCACGCTGGGGTCAATGGCCCGGGACCAGTACTCAATGCCGCCTGCGAGCGACTGCACGTGGGTGAAGTCCTGGTTGCGGAGCCACATGGTGACGGAGAGCGAGCGCTGGCCGTGGTGGCACAGCACCACGATGGGCTGGTCGGGGTCCAGCTCCGTATGGGCCCGCGAGGTCACCTCGCCCATGGGCATCAGCAAAGAGCCGGGCAGGCTGGCCGTGGCGTGCTCCCAGGGTTCGCGAACGTCAAGCAACAGCGGTGGATTGGGTTCGGCGAGCTGCTGCTGCAACTGCTGGGCTGTGATCTCGGGAGGTAGCATGGGTCCAGAATAGCGCGCCAGCGTCTCCCGGCCGAGCCCTGACCCAGAGAGGGTGCGACTAACTGCAAAAGAGTGCGAGAATCATAGAGTAGGCAGGGATGTGAATGTGGAAAAGGTACTGATCGTCGAGGACGAACTGCACGCCCGCACCGGGCTGACGGAGCTGGTGGAGAGCTGGGGTTACCGGGCCGAGTGCGCCGCAGATGGAGTGGAAGGGCTGGAGAAGGTGCGGCAGTGGGGCCCCGCCGTCGTGGTGACCGACCTGAAGATGCCGCGCATGGACGGCATGGAGCTGCTGCGCCGGATCGCCGAACTGCCGGAGCGCGTCGCCGTGGTGATGCTCACGGCACAGGGCTCCATCGAGTCTGCAGTCGAGGCCATGCGCATGGGTGCCTACGACTACCTGCCGAAGCCTGTGGATCCCACCCGCCTGCGCACCATTCTGCTGAATGCGGCGCGCCAGCGCGAGAGCGACCTGGAGCAGCCCGTGCTGCGTCGTCCGCGCGAGACCGGCATGCTGGGCCCGCTGGTGGGCACCTCGCCCCGGATGCAGGAGATCTTTGCGTTGCTGGAGCGCGTGGCGCCCTCCAACGTGAGCGTGCTGGTAACCGGCGAGAGCGGCACCGGAAAGGAGCTGGTCGCCCGCGCACTGCACCAGCTCAGCGGCCGCCGCAATAAACCCTTTGTCGCCGTCAACTGCGCGGCCATTCCTGAGACTCTGATCGAGAGCGAGATCTTCGGCCACGAGAAAGGTGCCTTTACCGGCGCGCTGGAGCGCCGTGCCGGCTGCTTTGAACTGGCCGAAGAGGGAACCCTGCTGCTGGACGAGATTGGCGAGATGCCCGCCGCCACCCAGGCCAAGCTGCTGCGCGTGCTGGAGGACCGTAAGCTGCGTCGCCTGGGCAGCAAGATGGAGCAGCCCGTGGATGTTCGCGTGGTGGCCGCGACCAACAAGGACCCTGAACTGGCCGTGGCCAGCGGAGAGCTGCGCGGCGACTTGTACTATCGCCTGAACGTCTTCAACATCCAGATGCCGCCCCTGCGCGAACATCGCGAAGATGTAGAGCCCATCGCCTACAAGATGATCGCCGACATGAACGAGCGCCACGGATGCCTGGTGACGGGCATCAAAGACAACCTGCTGCGCCGCCTGCAGGAGTACGAGTGGCCGGGAAATGTGCGTGAGCTGCGCAACACCATGGAGCGCGCGGTGATTCTGGCCGGCCGTGGCCAGCTGGGGCTGGAGCATCTGCCGCCCCACTTCGGCGAGCCCGGCTTTGCTCCGGCGGCTGGCCGGGTGCGGCAGCCCGGCGACTCTGGCTCGCGCGCCGTCGCTGCCGTGGAGCCCCCACGCCCTGTTGACGACTCCCGTACCGTGCGCGTCGAGGTGGGCACCACGGTCAACGAGGCGGAGCGGCAACTCATCCTCAAAACGCTGGAGTCCACCAACAACAACAAGACCCGCGCGGCAGAGATTCTGGGCATCAGTGCCAAGACCCTGCAGAACAAGCTGAAGGAGTACCAGAGCGAAGGCCAGGGTGTAACGGAGTAACGATGCGCCTGAAGACCAAGCTCGTCCTTTCGGTCACGGGGCTGGCACTGGCCATTGTGTTAGTGCTGGTCACATTGTTCGTGGGCGAGCTGATGCGCCAGCGCATCGAACAGACCACCTCTGGCAACGACGCCCTGGCGCGTGAGGTGCTGCTGATGACCCGCCAGGCGGTGGAGGTCGGGCTGCGCATTGCCCCGCCGGTGGATCGCTCTGACGCGGCGCTGCGCGAGGCCGTGACGGATGCGCTACGAAGCAACAATGCGCTTGCGGATGTGATGAACGGCGTGGTCCGCTACTCGCCCACGGTGCAGGACGTGAGCGTGACCGACGCGAACGGGCTGGTGCTGGTCAGTACCGATCCGGATGCGGTGGGCCAGCAGATGGGCTCCCGGCCCAGCCTCAAGATGCTGCGTGACAGCTCCTTCCGCGAGCAGCTCCGGCAGGTCTTTGGCAGGCCGCGCGTGCTGGAGATCGCCCAGACGCTGCAGCGTAACGGTCAGCCGTTCCTGGTCGTGCGCATCGGCGTCCGGTCAACCTTTCTGCGCAACAGTAACGCTCCGTGGCTGCGGGCCGCGGTGATCTTTGGGTTGCTGGCGGGCCTGGTCTCGGTCATTGCGGCCGGTGTGCTGGCCAACCTTGCACTGAAGCCGCTGGAGCAGATCAGCCGGCGCCTGGAGCAGATGACCGTGCAGGAGGCCGTCGATTCTGCCGCGCCGTTGGAGGTAAAGAGCGTGCGCTCCGGCAGCGACACCATGGTGCGCGTGGCCAAGACCATCGACCGTCTGGATGAGCAGATGCGCTCCAAGGAAGCTGGCTATACGGCGCTGCAGTCCAGCCTGAACCAGATGCTGGATACCTTGCGCGATGGTGTGCTGCTGTTTACCGCCGACGAGCGCGCGGTGATGGTGTCGGACGCCGTGGCCCACTTCGTGGGGCAGCCGCAGGGCACCATGGTAGGCCTGCACCTGCAGCAGATCTTCCTCGCAGGCACTGCGTTGGGCGATGCCGTGCTGCACGCCTTTGCTGCCGGGCAGGACATAGAGGCGCAGACCGTTGTGATGGAAGGCGGTCGCCAGGTGCAGCTCGCCGTTGACCGCATTCCAGACGCCGCAGACAGCAACCGCAGCATGGGAACGCTCGTAACCCTGCGCGACCGCGATACCGTGCTGCAGCTGGGACAGGAGCTGGAGGTGTCACGGCGTCTGGCGGCCATCGGCAAGTTGACCGCCGGGGTGGGGCACGAGGTCAAGAACCCCATCAACGCCATGGTGGTGCACCTGGAGCTGTTGCGTTCCAAGCTGGATGCCATGGAGGACCAGAGCTCTGCCGCCGCCCAGCGCCATGTGGAGATTCTGGCCGGTGAGATGCAGCGGCTCGACCGCGTGGTGCAGACCCTTGCCGACTTTACCCGCCCCATGGAGCTGCACCTGCACGAGCTCGACATGCGCGAGCTGGCCTCTGCCGTGGTGGAGCTGACCTGCGCCGAGATGGCGGAGAATAACGTTCGCGTTGCGGTGGAGATGCCGCACGAGCCGGTGCTGGTGCGTGTGGATGGCGAGCTTATCCGGCAGGCACTGCTGAACCTGCTTCTGAACGCCATGCAGGCGATGCCGGAGGGCGGCCTTATCCGGGTGCTGGTGCGGCGCGAACAGCAGACAGCCGTGGTCGAGATCATCGACCAGGGAACCGGAATACCGCCGGAGGTACTGCCGCGCGTCTTTGACCTGTACTTCACCACCAAGCCGCGAGGCAGCGGCATCGGCCTGGCCATGACCTATCGCATCCTGCAGATGCACGGTGGCGCGCTGGAAGTGCAATCGAATGTGCAGCCGGACGCTCCAGATCGCGGAACAGCATTTACCCTGAGAGTGCCCGGCATGGCGAGTGCCTCGGCGGAGAGCCGGAAGCAGCCCGGCAGCACAGGGCAGGCACAGCCTGCGGGAGCCGGTACAGGAGAAGCGTCTTGAGCACGAACAGGCATGGCACGTGGCGATGGCTGCCCAGGGGGATCTTTCTGGGCCTCGTCTGCATGCTCGCGGGCTGCCATCGGCGGCCCCACGCCCTGGTGCTGCCGCAGGCCATGCCGGTCGAGCTGGCCCCCACGGACAGTTCCGTGAACCAGATTACCGTGCAGCCGGACTCTGCCGGTGAGCCACCGCAGATCTCCATCGACGTGACCATCAAGCCGCGTCGTCGACGCGTTCGTCCACAGCCTGCACCGCAGCAGGGCGCGGGACAGCCGGCTACGGACGCTGACGACAACGGCACCGTTGCCATCGGAGAGCTGACGGCCGGGGAAGACTCCAGCGCGCAGACCCGGCAGGATGCGACGGATCTGATCGCGGAGAACAATCGCCAGCTGGCGCGGCTCTCTGCACAGATTCAGCGGGAGAAGCGTACGCAGATCAATAAAATTCGCAACTTCCAGCATCAGGCACAGGCGGCACTGGACTCCGGAGATGCCGAAGGTGCCAAGACGTTGGCCACCAAGGCTCGCCTGATGCTCTTCGATCTGAGCCGCTGATCTTACCCTCGCTGATCATACCCTCAAAGACCTGCCCGTAGCCCAGGGACGTTGCTGCGAGCCAAACAGCAAGGCCGCTGCACGATCGCTCGCGCAGCGGCCCATGGGGTGTTCGCACCCGGATTCGATCAGGCGTCGGCACCGTGGCACTTCTTGAACTTCTTGCCGGAGCCGCACGGGCACGGGTCGTTACGGCCAACCTTCTCGCCCACCTGGCGCTGCGCCACACCGCCGGAGGCATCGGCCCCCGCGCTGGCGGCGCGGGCCTGGGCCAGCTCACGCTCCTTCTTTCGCTGGAACTCGCGCTCCATGGCGTCGATGCTGGTGGCTGGCGATTGCATCTGTGGCGGCGGCGTGGTGGCACCCCGCGAGAGTGTTGAGCTGGGCGGAGCCATCGGCGAAGGCAGGGGCAGCTGCTCGGCAACGGGCTGGGCTGCGGGTTGCTGCGCGGTCAGCGCGGCGTGCTGGGCCGCCATCTGCTGGGCCGCGGCCTGCGCTGCAGCCTGGGCGGCTGCAAGCTGCTCCGGCGTCTCAATCGGTGTGCCATCCGGCCCGATGATCTGCATCCGGAAGAGGTGGCGTACGGTGTCCTCCTGGAAGCGCAGCATCATCGCCTCAAACATCTCAAACGACTCGCGCTTGTAGGCCACCAGCGGGTCCTGCTGCGCGTAGCCACGCAGGCCGATGCCTTCCTTCAGGTGGTCCATGGCCAGCAGGTGATCCTTCCACAGGCCATCCAGCACAGAGAGCATGACGACACGCTCGTGATAGCGCATCGCCTGCACGCCGATGATCTGCTCCTTGATGTCGTAGCGCGCCAGCAGCTTGCCGTAGATGGCCTCGCCCAGCTCGTGCCGGTTCAGCACGTGCACGTCCACCTCGGTCTCCAGCTGCGAGCCGAAGTTGTCAAACACCTGCTGGAAGAGCGCCTGGGTATTCCACTGGTCGGGGTGTGCCTTCGCCGGCGCGTGCTCATCCAGAAGGTTGGAGAGGATGGTGGAGACGTAGTCCTCCGTGATCAGCTGCTTCGGGTCGGCCCCTTCCATCAGCTGGCGGCGCAGGCCATACACGGCCTCGCGCTGCTTGTTCATCACGTCGTCGTACTCCAGCACGTGCTTGCGGCTCTCGAAGTTCTGCGTCTCAACCGCCTTCTGCGCCGCCTCGATGCGCTTGGAGATCATGCGCGACTCGATCGGCACGCCCTCTTCCATGCCCAGCCGCTGCAGCAGTGTGGAGACCCACTCACGCGCAAAGATGCGCATCAGGTCGTCTTCAAGCGACAGATAGAAGCGCGAGGCGCCGGGATCGCCCTGACGGCCCGCGCGGCCACGCAACTGGTTATCCACACGGCGAGACTCGTGCCGCTCGGTGCCGATAATGTGCAGGCCGCCAGCGGCGATGACTGCATCATGCTCGGCCTTGGTCTGCGTGGAGTGGTGGGCGATGGCTGCGTCCCACGCCGCCTGCGTCGTCTCAAACTCCTGGCCAGAGTAGTAGAACCGCACCATGCCCGGCCCGGCCACCGGCGAGATGGCACCCTCTGCCGCAGAGACGGCGCGCGCCTGCTGCTTGCGGACCAGATCCTGCCGCGCCATAAACTCATGGTTGCCGCCCAGCAGAATATCGGTTCCACGGCCAGCCATGTTGGTGGCAATCGTCACCATGCCCAGGCGGCCGGCCTGCGCCACAATCTCGGCCTCCTTCTCGTGGAACTTCGCGTTCAGCACCACGTGCCGCACGCCCTTGCGCTTCAGAATCTCGCTCAGCAGCTCCGACTTTTCAATACTGGTGGTGCCAACCAGCACCGGCTGCTTCAACTCGTGCAGACGGGCAATCTCGTCAGCCACAGCGAAGTACTTCTCCTTCGCCGTGCGATACACGACGTCCGGATTTTCGATGCGCAGCATCTTGCGGTTGGTGGGGATGACGACGATATCCAGCTTGTAGATCTTGTCGAACTCAGCGGCTTCCGTCTCTGCCGTACCCGTCATGCCAGAGAGCTTCTTGTACATGCGGAAGTAGTTCTGGAAGGTGATGGTCGCCAGCGTCTGGTCTTCCTTGCGGATGGCGACGCCTTCCTTGGCCTCTACGGCCTGGTGCAATCCGTCGGACCAGCGGCGGCCCGGCATCAGGCGGCCGGTGAACTCATCGACGATGATGACCTCGCCCTCTTTCACCACGTACTCAACGTCGCGCTTGTACAGGTGGTGCGCCTTGATGGCCACCTCCACGTGGTGCTTCAGGTCCCAGTTCTCCGGGTCGGCAATGTTGCCGATGCCCAGCAGCTTCTCGATCTTCTCCCAGCCCTCATCCGTCACGGTAATGGCGCGGGCCTTCTCGTCGATCACGAAGTCGCCGGTCCAGGTCTTGGTCTCCAGCGTCTCAATCAGCTCGCCCTCTTCCAGGTTCGGAATGATGACGTTCACCCGGGCGTATTTGTCGGTCGTCTGGTCGGTAGGGCCAGAGATGATGAGCGGCGTACGCGCCTCGTCGATCAGGATGGAGTCCACCTCGTCGACGATGCAGTAGTAGTGGCCCCGCTGCACCTGGTCCTTCAACTCAAACTTCATGTTGTCGCGCAGGTAGTCAAAGCCGAACTCGTTGTTGGTGCCATAGGTGATGTCTGCGGCATAGGCCTGGCGGCGTTGTTCGTCAGAGAGGTCATGGACGATGACGCCGACGCTGAGCCCCAGAAAGCCGTAGATCTTACCCATCCACTCGGCGTCGCGCTTGGCCAGGTAGTCGTTCACCGTAACGACGTGGACGCCACGGCCGGCGAGTGCATTCAGGTAACAGGGCAGGGTGGCCACCAGCGTCTTACCTTCGCCGGTCTTCATCTCGGCGATCTTGCCGGAGTGCAGCACCGTGCCGCCGATCATCTGCACGTCAAAGTGACGCATGCCCACCACGCGCCGTCCGGCTTCGCGAACTACGGCAAAGGCCTCGGGCAGGATGGCGTCCAGCGCAGCCCTCTCGGCCGCGTAACGCTCGTCGGCGTTCTCCGGCGTGTCAGGAATCACGTTGCGCGCGTCGGCGATGCGTTGCTGGAACTCCCGGGTCTTGCCGCGCAGTTGCTCGTCCGTCAGAGACTGCAGCTCAGGTTCCAGGGCGTTGATCTGCTGCACGACCGGCAGAATGCGCTTGACGGCACGCTCGTTGCTGGTGCCGAAGATCTTGGCGAAAAGGGCGTTGAACATGGTGATCCTTACTTGCGAGGCGCGGCCCGCAGTACGCAGGGCGGCGCGGAATCATTCGCAATGGGTGGCTAGGCAGCGTGAGACGGGGCCGGGGCGTCAACTGGCCGGCAGACGGCATGGCGGAGTGCACGGACTAAATGCCGGAGCCGGTGACCGAATGGACCTGTGCGCTATGTGCCGCAGGCGGACGCATGCTCCAGACCGTGCGGAGGCGCGCCGGAGCAACCGGTGCCGCCGTCTGCTGCTGCAGGACGAGACCCAGCGGAAGCGCACCTGCAGGCGCGTCGCTCGCCGCACCCTGCCGCAGCAGCACCGTAATGTAGTTGCCGCTCTGGCGCAGCTCCGCATGCTGCGCGGATGCCTCTGCCAGGCTCACCGAGGTGAGCAGCAGCAGCAGGCAAGCGAGTTGCGTCGCGCGAGATCGCATCCCTAGTAGTGTATCTGAAGCCCCGCCTGCAGCGCGCCGACTACTGCTGGGAGCCGTGAAAGAGGGCGTGGTTGATATCTGGCCAGAACTCACGCAGGGCAAACGAGGCCGCGTCGATGCCAAGATTCTCTGCCCAGCGCTGGCCGAACTGGCTTAAGGTTCGCTGGGATGAGGGGTAGTAGGCTCCGGAGATGCCAGAGGCCGCAGCGGCACCCACCACCTCGCCGGCGTTGAAGGTTGTCTGACCGGAGTCGCTCTGCGTTACCAGCACATGCTTCATCGCGTAGCCGGTGCGCTTCAGAAAGCCGCCATGGCCCAGCGTGTAGTAGCGCGTGTCCTCGTGGTGCAGCACCGGAACTACAAACTCCACCATGTAGTTCTCAATGGTCTGGTCTGCGGCTGCCCGCCACAGGTAGCGCCCGTACCCGGCGGCTCCAGTCCCAAACTCAGGAATCGAATTGGTGCCCAGCGAGATACCCGCCAGCGCAGCCGGGACGAAGATTGCCGAGTAGTCCAGGCTGTCCTGCGAGGCATCCTTGAACTTGTCCGTGATGGTCTGAGGCGGCAGGTGGGTGCCAGCGCTGACGGCGCGGAAGTTGGGCAAAATTCCCAGAATGCGCTTCGTCTGGCCATCCTGATGTGCCTCTGGTTGGCCATCAGGATGGACAGGCGCAGCCTGCTGGTCAGGCGGCGGCGCTGCCAGGCTGCTTGAACTGCTCGAACCGGGAGCATCCGGCAGGTCGGCAGCGGCCAGCTGCTGCGCGTCAGTCGTTGTGGTCAGGAAAAGAAGTGCGGCCAGAAAAAAAGCAAGGCTAATGCCAGAAGTCTTCATGGGGAGGGCCTGTCGCGATCGTGTAGGGCTCGGTGTGAGCATGGTTTTCCCGGAGTCCTCCGGGCGCATCTGCTCTATAGACACGGGAGAGAGCTTCTTGGATTCGAACACTGCCTTCGAATCTGCAAACTGGGGTGGCGGAACGACTTGCCTGCGCGCGGAGAACAGGTTAGAGCAGTGGATAAAGCGCCTCCGCAACAGGGGAAAACTGTTGATCGTAGGTTTAGATGCGCGACCCGGACAAACGTTATCTTAACTTATTCAGAGTTGGCGGCAAAGTCTGCATCCTCCACGGTTACCGGCCGTCA
>JAGWNX010000174.1 GCA_028872955.1 Acidobacteriota bacterium | reverse complement strand
AACCGCCGCCGGTGAACTCCCGCTGCTCGCTCGCGTACGCAGAACGTGAGCCAGCACTGACTGCGCCCATTTCAACGAAGGGGTAGGTTGCGCGTCGCGCAAGTTGCACTCGAGGGTTTACCGTTACGGCCTGACTAAACGGAAGCTCGCGCCACTCACTCGCCATACCCCAACCCCCTCAGACTCGCCTCGATCATCGCATCCAGCCGAGCGCCTTCCGCCCGCTGCTCGCGCCACTGTGCCGACAGCCTCGCCAACTTCTCCGCGAACGGTTCGTCGTCCTCCTCGGCGTCCTCCGCCCCGACATACCGTCCCGGCGTGAGTACATAGCCATGCTTGGCGACCTCCTCCAGCGTGGCGCTCTTGCAGAACCCCGGTACATCCGCGTAGCTGCCCTGCGCCCAAGTCGTGCCGCGCCAGGCGTGATAGGTCTGAGCGATGCGCTGGACCTCAGCGTCTGACAAGGCAATCTGTGTGCGACTGAGCTGCACCTCGCCCAGCTTGCGCGCGTCGATAAACAGCACCTGTCCGCGCCGATCCACGCTGCCGTTCTTGCCTGGAGCCTTGTTCTTGCTCAGGAACCACAGGCAGGCCGGAATCGGAGTGTTGGTGAACAGTTGCCCGGGCAGCGCCACCATGCACTCCACCACATCTCCCTTGAGCATGGCTTCGCGGATGGCGCCTTCGCCCGACTGGTTGGATGACATTGAGCCGTTGGCCAGCACCACGCCAGCGCGGCCATTGACCGAGAGCTTGGAGAGGATGTGCTGCAGCCAGGCGTAGTTGGCGTTCTTTGCTGGCGGCGTGCCATACACCCAGCGCTTGTCCTCGGCGATGGCCTTGGGGTCCCACTCCATGTTGAACGGCGGATTGGCCAGCACATAGTCGGCGCGCAGGTCTGGGTGCTGGTCGTTGCCGAAGGTGTCGGCATATTCCCGGCCCATGTCGTAATCCAGGCCACGGATGGCTAGGTTCATGCAGGCCAGCTTGCGCGTGGTGGCGGTCATCTCCTGGCCGTAGATCACGGCCTGACCCTTTTTGCCGCCGTGGGCTTCGATGAATCGCTCGGAATAGACGAACATCCCGCCCGAGCCGCTGCAGGGGTCGTAGATGCGCCCCTCAAAGGGTGCCAGCACTTCCACCAGGGTCTGCACCACGGGGCGCGGGGTGTAGAACTGCCCGGCCTTCTGGCCCTCTTCCAGGGCGAAGTTGCCGAGGAAATATTCGTACACCTCACCGAACACGTCGCGCGAAGCGTGCTCCTTCGGGTCGAAGCGCATCTTCGCTATGTTGGCCAGCAGGTC
>JAGWNX010000173.1 GCA_028872955.1 Acidobacteriota bacterium | reverse complement strand
GCTGGATCACGAACGCGAGATCCTCGACTCCGCACTCAGCCCGTTGGACGGCCAGCTGTTCTGGCACGGCGCGGAGAACCCGTGGCAGTTCCTCGCCAGCTGCTTCGAGTGGGCGGGCTACAAGGTTCAAGGTGACTCCTACGTCTCGCACCTGCCGGTCAACATGGATGGCTCGTGCAGCGGGCTGCAGCACTACTCTGCGCTGCTTCTCGACGCCTCTGGGGGTGCTGAGGTAAACCTTGTTCCATCCTCGAAGCCCTCGGACATCTACACGGCAGTCGCAAAGCGCGCTCAGGCTTTGGTCGATAGCTCCGTGGATGCAGCGTCTGCGGTGTGGAAGAACGGCAAGGTGATCCGCAAGATCGTCAAGCAGCCGACGATGACGATGTGTTACGCAGCCACGCAGTACGGCATGCGCCAGCAGATCGAGATGGCGCTGCGCAAGCTCGATGATGGGCAGGAGGGTTCGTACCTGGGTGCTGAGGAAAATTTCCAGGCGTCCGTCTACCTCTCCAAGGTCGTGTGGGAATCCATCAACGCCACCGTGGTGGCCGCGAGACGTGGCATGGACTTCCTCAAGGGGTGCGCGACCGCGATGGCCGCTGTGCATCTGCCGGTGGACTGGCAGACTCCCGTGGGGTTCCTGGTGTCGCAGATGTACTCCGAAGCGGTCGGGAAGAAGGTCGAGGTTCACTACAACGGTGCCCGACTGATGCTGACCGTGCGCAAGGAAGGCGACGAGGTTGATGGACGGGCGCAGGCTGCTGGCATCGCACCCAACTTCGTTCACTCGCTCGACTCTGCACACCTGATGGCGACTGTGCTGCGTGGCAAGTCGGAGGGGATCGACTACTGGTCCGTGATTCACGACTCGTTCGGGACGCATGCGTGCAACGTCGGCATTCTCAATGCCTGCCTGCGCGACACGTTCGTTGAACAGTACAGCGTGGATCGCCTCACCGAGTTCCGTGATGGACTCATGGAGCAGCTGAAGGCTCGTGGGGAGTCGGTGGAGTTACCTGAGGTGCCCGGTACGGGCACGCTGGATCTCGAAGCGGTTCGCCGCAGCGAGTTCTTCTTTGCCTGATCGCTACAACATCGGAGGAGTCTCTATGGCGGAGCCGTATTGGAAGAAGGACGAGGAGCCGATTCGCCCAGGTGGGCGTTCTCGGCGGCTCGTGTGGGAGCAGGCCATGGAGCGCGGCTGCCGCGTGTGCCGTGCCAACGGACCAGGGAAGGTCTGCCCAGGCTGCGGAGCGTGCTTGGCGTGCGGCACAGGCTGCGTCGAGTGCCTGCCGTACCGACGCA
>JAGWNX010000172.1 GCA_028872955.1 Acidobacteriota bacterium | reverse complement strand
GGGGCTGGTCCGCGTCTATGTGACCAAGCTGGAGCAGGGGGAGCACGATCCGACGCTGAGCGTGCTGGTGCGATTGGCGAAGGTGCTGCGTGTTCCGGTGACGGAGTTGTTGGGAGAGAGCGTGAGTGCGAGCAAGTGGTGGCAGGTGGGGGAGGTTCGCTTTGCGACGCGAGAAGAGGCCGAGGATCACGCCCGCACGCTGAGCGAGATGTTTATCGCCAGTTATCAGAACAAGCCGGGAGGCCCTGTGCGCCGTCTCCTCCCGGTTCGCGAGACGAAATAGTTCCCTTCGCAAACGCGTTACCTGGAAATCGACGACGACCTCAATGTCTTGTCATGGTTTGTACGACACTCCGGTTCTCGATGCGATGGGCACGTTAAAAGGCAGTTCATTGATGCGGCCTGTCCTCTTCGCACTGTGCTTGGTCGCGGCTGGTGCCAGCGTGTCGGCCGCCGATACCTATACGGATGCTGTCTCTGCGGTCCATCGCGAGGATTACGACCTCGCGGCTCGACTCTTCCTTCCTCTTGCTGAACAGGGACATACAGGGGCACAGAGTTTTCTGGGCGCGCTCTATGCCAATGGGCAGGGGGTGCCGCAGAGCTATGAAGAGGCCTGGCGGTGGTATCGCCGGGCGGCTCAACAGGGAGACGCTGCGGCACAGTTCCATCTCGCGGTGCTCTATGCCAACGGGCAGGGCGTGTCGCAGAGTTATGAAAAGGCCGGGCAGTGGTACCGGCGGTCGGCTGACCAGGGAGTGGCTGCGGCACAACACCAGCTTGGTGTGCTGTATGCCAATGGACAGGGCCTGCCGCAGAGTTACGATGACGCAGTCCTGTGGTGTCGTCGGGCGGCTCAGCAGGGAGAGGCCGGGGCACAGTTCCACCTGGGGGTGTTCTATGCCAATGGGCAGGGTGTGCCGCAGAGCGATGAAGAGGCCATTCAATGGTATCGGCGGGCGGCTGAGCAGGGACATGCGCGGGCGCAGAGCCATTTGGGCGTCATGTATGCGCGTGGGCAGGGTCTGCCGAAGGACTATCGCGTGGCCATCCAATGGTACAAGCGGGCCGCTCAACAGGAAGATGCACTCGCACAGTTTCAGCTGGGTGTGCTGTATGCCAACGGATATGGCGTGCCGCAGAGCTATGAAGCGGCCGTTCAATGGTACCGGCGAGCGGCTGACCAGGGAGACGCGGTGGCGCAGTTCAATCTGGGTGTGAGATATGACAATGGGCAGGGCGTGCCGCAGAACTATGAAGAGGCCGCGCGGTGGTATCGTCTGGCGGCTCAACAGGGACAGGCGAGGGCGCAGAGCA